>NZ_JBHTBZ010000056.1:0-77908 GCF_042665235.1 Hydrogenophaga defluvii
TCTCATGGCGGTATCTCCGTTCCCAAGATACCGCATTGGCATGCAGGATTAATGCCAGAAAATAACGGGACAGCACACTAGCATCCACTGGCCTTGATTCACAAACCGAGCCTTCCCAACGGAGACAAACCCATGAAGAACCTGAAGCGTTTTGCCCTCGCCTGCGGCCTGGCCGCCACCGCCCTGACCTCGGCCATCGCCCAGGAGTGGCCCCGCCAGCCCGTGAAGCTGCTGGTGGGCTCGGCCCCCGGCGGCGGCACCGATGCCATGGCCCGTGCCGTGGCCGACCGCCTGGGCCCGCTGCTGAAACACAGTGTGGTGGTGGAAAACCGCCCCGGCGCCTCCAACACCCTGGCGGTGGACATCACCGCCAAATCCACCGACGGCCACACCCTGGTGATGGGCGTGTCCACCGCCCACGCCATCGCGCCCCACCTGCTCAAGCTCAGCTACGACAACAACAAGGACCTGGTGCCCGTGGCCTTTGTGGGCGCCGTGCCCAACGTGTTGGTGACCAACCTCTCACTGGGGGTCAACAACGTGACCGATCTGGTCAAGCTGGCCAAGGGCAAACCCGGCCAGTTGAACTACGCCACCAGCGGCGCCGGCAGCACCCAACACATCGCGGCCGAGCTGTTCAAGGATGCCACCGGCACCTTCATCACCCACATCCCGTACCGGGGCAGCAGCCCGGCCCTGATCGACCTGATCGCCGGCCAGGTGCAGATGAGTTTCGACACCATGCCCTCGGTCATGGGCCACATCAAGAACGGCAAGATCAAACCGCTGGCCGTGGCCGCCGCCAAACGCAACCCGCAACTGCCCGACGTGCCCACCATGGAGGAAGCCGGCGTGAAGGGCGTGGAGATGAGTGCCTGGTACGGCGTCTACGCACCCGCCAACACGCCCAAGGCGGTGATCGACAAGCTCAACGCCGACATCAACAAGGTGATCGCCATGCCCGAGACGCAGGCCCGCCTGAGCGCCATCGGCGCCGACCTGACCCCCATGTCGCAAGCGCAGTTCCAGGCCTTTCACAACGCCGAGAACCAGCGCTATGGCGAGCTGATCCGCAAGAAGAACATCAAACTCGACTGACCGACCATGCAAGCACCCCTTCCCGTTGTCGCCCTGACCCTGGGCGACCCCGCCGGCATTGGCGCCGAACTGATCGCGCGGCTGCTGGCGCGGCCTGAGGCCACACAAGACGCCAACGTCGTGTTGATCGGTGACCCCTGGCTGTGGGCCTGGGGTCAGCAGGTGGCCGGCGTGGCCGTGGCCACCGAGCCCATCGCCTCGCTGGCCGAGGCGCGTGGCCGCAGCCACACCACCCGCCCGGCCTTCGTGGCGGTGGACAGCATCGCGCAGGCCGATGTGGCCGTGTGCCAGGTGGGCGCGGCCGGCGGGCGCAGCGTGTTGAAAGTGCTCGACACCTGCATGGACGCCACCCTGGCCGGCGCGGTGGACGCCATCTGTTTCGCGCCGCTGAACAAGCAGGCCATGAAGCTGGGTGGCCTCAAGCACGAGGACGAACTGCACCACTTTGCCGAGCACCTGGGCGTGACCAGCTACTTCTGCGAGTTCAACACCCTGGGCAGCTTGTGGACCTCGCGTGTGTCGTCCCACATCCCGCTGAAAGACGCAGCGAGTTACCTCAGCGTGGAGCGCATCCAGTCGGCCACGCGGCTCATCCACGCCTCGTTGCGCGCCGCTGGCGTTACGCGGCCGCGTGTGGCGGTGGCCGCCTTCAACCCCCATGGCGGCGACGGTGGGGTGTGTGGCCGCGAAGAGATCGACATCATCGCGCCCGCCGTGGCCGGCCTCAACGCCGAAGGCCTCGACATCGCCGGCCCCTTTCCCGCAGACACCATCTTTCTGAAGGCGCGCGATGGTCTCTTTGATGCCATCGTGACCATGTACCACGACCAGGGCCAGATCGCCATCAAGCTCATGGGCTTCAGCAAAGGCGTCACGGTGCAGGGTGGCCTGCCCATCCCCATCACCACGCCCGCCCACGGCACCGCTTACGACATCGCAGGCCTTGGCCGCGCCAACGTGGACGCCACCTGGCAAGCCTTTCAGATCGCCATCCGCATGGGCCGTTCGCTGCAGCAGCGGCGTGCCGCCTGATCCCTTTTCCAGACACCCCGAGATCCAACATGAAAATCACCGCCGTCCGCGCCCGCGTCTACGAATGGAAAGGCAAGACCGTTCCGCCCCAGGGCAACTTCTGCTCCAACGCCATGGACCTGGTTTATTCCAAGACCGAGACCATGAGCACCTTCCGCTTCCATTCCTGGACGGTGGTGGAAATCGAGACCGACAGCGGCATCATCGGCCTGGGCAACGTGGCCCTGGCACCCAAGATCGCCAAGGCCATCATCGACGAGTACCTGACCCCGCTGGTGCTGGGCCAGGACCCATGGGACTACGAGTACCTGTGGCAGCGCATGTACCGCGCCACCCACGCCTGGGGCCGCAAGGGCGTGACCATGGCCGCCATCTCGGCGGTCGATCTGGCCATCTGGGACATCCTGGGCAAAAGTGTCAACAAGCCGGTGTTCAAGCTGCTGGGCGGACGCACCAAAGAGAAGATCCCCTGCTACTACAGCAAGCTCTACCGCACCGACCTCAAGGCCATGCAGGACGAGGCACAGCAGTTCAAAGACCAGGGCTTCAAGGCTTTCAAGATGCGCTTCGGCTACGGCCCTGCCCACGGCCAGCAAGGTGTGGTGGAGAACCTCAAATCCGTCGAAGCGGTGCGCGAGGTCATCGGCTACGAGAACGACCTGATGCTGGAGTGCTACATGGGCTGGAACCTGGAGTACGCCAAACGCATCCTGCCCAAACTCGCCAAGTTCGAGCCGCGTTGGCTGGAGGAGCCGGTGATTGCCGACGACATCGACGGCTACGCCGAACTCAATGCCATGGGCCACATGCCCATCAGCGGCGGCGAGCACGAATTCAGCCTCTACGGCTTCAAGCAACTGCTCGACAAAAAGGCGGTCAGCGTGGTGCAGTACGACACCAACCGCGTGGGTGGCATCACCGCCGCGCACAAGATCAACGCGCTGTGTGAGGCCTACAGCGTGCCGGTCATTCCGCACGCCGGTCAGATGCACAACTACCACCTGACCATGAGCACCCTGGCCTCGCCCATGGCGGAGTACTTTCCCATCTTCGACGTTGAGGTGGGCAACGAACTGTTCTGGTACATCTTCGACGGCGAGCCCATTGCCGAGAACGGCTTCCTCGATCTGAAGGACGACGTGCCGGGCCTGGGCCTGACGCTCAAGACCGAGTACCTGGACCAGTTCCACATCGTCGAGTGAGGCCCGCCATGCAACGACGCTATACCGGCGTGTTCCCGGTGGTGCCCACCACCTTCTTTGATGACGGATCACTCGATCTGGAAAGCCAGAAGCGCTGCCTCGATTTCATGATCGATGCCGGCGCCAACGGCCTGTGTTTGCTGGCCAACTTCTCCGAGCAGTTCTCGCTGTCCGACGAAGAGCGCGAAGTCATCACCCGCACCTGCCTGGAACACGTGGCCGGACGCGTGCCGGTCATCGTCACCACCACCCACTACGGTACGGCAGTGTGTGCCGCGCGCAGCAAGCGCGCGCAGGACATGGGCGCGGCCATGGTGATGGTGATGCCGCCCTACCACGGCGCCACCTTCCGTGTGCCCGAAGCGCAGATCTTCGAGTTCTATGCGCGTGTGTCCGACGCCATCACCATCCCGATCATGGTGCAGGACGCGCCCGCCAGCGGCACGGTGTTGTCAGCGCCCTTCCTGGCGCGCATGGCCAAAGAGATTGAGCAGCTGAGCTACTTCAAGATCGAAACCGCCGGTGCCGCCAGCAAGCTGCGCGAGCTGATCCGCCTGGGCGGCGATGCCATTGAAGGCCCCTGGGACGGCGAAGAAGCCATCACCCTGCTGCCCGATCTGGACGCTGGCGCGACAGGCGCCATGACCGGCGGTGCCTTCCCCGACGGCATCCGCACCATCATCGACCCCTACCTGGCCGGTGACCGCGAAGCCGCCGTGGCCGCCTATGCCAAGTGGCTGCCGCTGATCAACCAGGAGAACCGCCAGGGCGGCATCCTGAGTGCCAAGGCCTTGATGAAGGCCGGTGGTGTGATCGCCTGCGAGGCCGGACGCCACCCCTTCCCGCCCATGTCGCCCGAGGTGCGCGCAGGCCTGCTGGACGCAGCCCGCCGCCTCGACCCGCTGGTGCTGCGCTGGGGGCGTTGAACATGAGCCATGCCCACTACATTGCCGGCGAATGGCTTGTCGGCAGCGCCAGCGCGCCCAACCTCAACCCCTCCAACCTGGCCGACGTGGTGGGCGAGTACGCCCTGGGCGACGCCACGCATGTGGACGCGGCCGTGACCGCCGCACGCGCAGCCTTTCCCGCCTGGTCCACCAGCGGCGTGCAGCTCCGTGCCGACGCGCTGGACAAGATCGGCAGCGAAATCCTGGCCCGCGGCGAAGAACTGGGCCGCCTGCTGGCGCGCGAGGAAGGCAAGACCCTGCCCGAAGCCATGGGCGAGGCGACCCGCGCCGGCCAGATCTTCAAGTTCTTTGCCGGTGAATGCCTGCGCCTGGCTGGTGAAACCCTGCCTTCGGTGCGCCCCGGCATTGGGGTGGACATCACCCGCGAGCCGCTGGGCGTCATTGGCCTCATCACACCCTGGAACTTTCCCATCGCCATCCCAGCCTGGAAGATCGCACCCGCTTTGGCATACGGCAACTGTGTGGTCATCAAGCCCGCCGATCTGGTGCCCGGCTGCGCGTGGGCGTTGGCAGAAATCATCAGCCGCAGTGGCATACCGCCCGGCGTGTTCAACCTCGTCATGGGCCAGGGCCGCAGCGTGGGCGAGGCGCTGGTGAACCACCCGGGGGTGGACGGCATCAGCTTCACCGGCTCGCAGGGCGTGGGCCAGCGCATCGCCGCCACCTGCGTGGCACAGCACAAAAAGGTGCAGCTGGAGATGGGTGGCAAAAACCCCCAGGTGGTGCTGGACGACGCCGACCTCAAGCAGGCAGTGGAGCTGTGTGCGCAGAGCGCGTTTTTCTCCACCGGACAGCGCTGCACGGCGTCGAGCCGCCTGATCGTGACGCAGGGCATCTACCCTGCGTTCATCGAGGCGCTGCAAGCCCGTGTGGCCGCGCTCAAGGTGGACAACGCGCTGATGGCAGGCACCGACATCGGCCCCGTGGTGAGCGAAGCCCAGTTGGCACAAGACTTGAGCTATGTTGCCATCGCGCAAAGTGAAGGTGGCACCTTGCTGTGTGGCGGCCAGCGCCTCCAACGCGAGACCGAAGGTTTCTACATGGCGCCCGCCCTCATCACCGACACCACGCCCGGCATGCGCATCAACCGCGAGGAGGTGTTTGGCCCGGTGGCCAGCGTGATCCGTGTGAAGGACTACGAAGAAGCGCTGGCGGTGGCCAACGACACGCCGTCTGGCCTCTCGGCCGGCATCGCCACCTCCAGCCTCAAACACGCCAGCCACTTCAAGCGCCACGCCCAGGTGGGCATGGTGATGGTGAACCTGCCCACGGCCGGCGTGGACTACCACGTGCCTTTTGGCGGCCGCAAGGGCAGCAGCTACGGCGCGCGTGAGCAGGGGCGCTACGCGGCGGAGTTTTTCACCACGGTGAAAACGGCGTACACGCTGGCGTGATGGGCATCAAGGCGGAGTTCAAGGCGAGATCCCCAGCGCCTTGAGCCGCTGGTGCAAACCCTGTGCCATCTCCCGGTAACCGGCGGCGTTGGGGTGAACGGGATCGGTGCGCAGGGCGGCGTCGCCCAGCACGCGGGAGAACACCTCGGGCACCAGCGCCACCTGTTCCTCTTCGGCCAGCTCGGCGTACAAAGGCGCATCGCTGGGGCGCCCTGCCACCGCAGCCATCAGCGACAGCGCCGGCACCGCCACCAGCACCACCTGGGCGCCGCTGACCTTGGCGGCCTGGATCAGGCCACGCACATCGGCCTTCACATCGGCGGCAGTGCGCCGCCGCAGGAAGTCGTTGCCACCGATTTCGATGATGACCAGCGCAGGCCGGTGCTGCGCCAGCAAGGCCGGCAAACGCGCCTGCGCCGCCTGCGCGGTGTCGCCCGGCACACCGGCGTTGATCACCTGCCAACCGGTGGCGGTGGCCAGCAGCGTGGGCCAGTCTTCGCCCGCAGACGCGCCGGTGCCATGGGTCACGCTGTCGCCAAAGGCGAGCACGGTCTGGCCGGTGGGTACGGCGTTGTGTCTGGCCGGTTCGCCGCAGCCCACAAGCACGGCCGGCAACAAACTCACAAATAAAAAAATGCGTCGCAGCATGAGCGCCATTGTCGCGCTCATAAAAATGTTTCTGCCTCCACTGCATCCAAATCCGCATCCGGCGTGTAGAGCCTGGTAGCAGCACCTTCGCTGCTTCATTTCCAACCTGATGGAGCTCAACACCATGCACACCAACCGTATTGCTGTTCTGGCCGCTTCCGCGTCTGCCCTGGCCTTGTTGACCGCCTGCGGCACCATGACCGCACCCTATGCCACCTTCTCCCAGTCCCACCTGCCCGACGCGGTCAAGGTGCCGGCCGGTCACAAGGTGGCCATGGAGACCGTGGGTGCGGGCGACATCACCTACGAATGCCGCGCCAAGAAGGACATGGCTGGCCAGTTCGAATGGGTGTTCGTTGGCCCGGACGCCAAGTTGATGGACCGCAGCGGCAAGACCGTGGGCAAGTACTACGGCCCGCCGGCCACGTGGGAGTCCAACGATGGCTCCAAGTTGACCGCAATCCAGCTGGCCGTGGCGCCCACCGGCAACGGCAACATCCCGCTGCAACTGGTCAAGGCCAACCCGGCCACAGGCGCGGGCGCCATGCAGGGCGTCACGCACATCCAGCGCGTGGCCACCCAAGGCGGTGTCGCGCCGGCCAGCACCTGCGGCCAAGCCAACCTGGGGGCCAAACAGATCGTGAAATACCAAGCCGACTACATCTTCTGGAAAATGGGCTGACCGGCTTGGGGCGGGCGCAGGCGGTGCTATCCTGCGCAGCGCCATGACCGCACCGCCCTCTGAGTTCGACTACGAAGCTGCTCTTGCTGCCTGCGCGGAAGGCGACGGCGCAGCGCTGCAACGCCTGTACCAGCAGGAAAGTCCGCGCCTGCTGGGCGTGGTGCAGCGCATCGTGCGCAACATGGCCCTGGCTGAAGACATCGTGCACGACGCCTTCGTCAACATATGGCGCCGCGCCCACAGCTTCGATGCCTCGCGGGGCGAGGCGCGGGGCTGGATCTACAGCATCGCCCGCCACTTGGCCCTGAACGCCGTGCGCGACGGCCAACGCGAGCTGACGGTGGACGAGGACACCGGGGAGGCGCTCGACATGGCGCAGTCACTCGCCGCCTGGCGCGACACGCAGGACAGCTTCGCGTGGCAAGACAGTGCCGCGCGCATCGCCCCCTGCCTGGAGCAACTGGAGCCGGTGCGCCGCAACTGCATACTTCACGCCTACGTGGACGGCCTCTCGCACAGCGAGATCGCCCAACGCACGGGCGCTCCCCTGGGCACGGTGAAGGCCTGGATCAAACGCAGCCTGGCTGCCTTGCGTGACTGCATCGGATGAAGCCACTCGACACACTATCGGCCGACGAACGCGATGCCCTCGCGGGCGAGTACGTGCTAGGGACACTGCCTGCACCGCTGCGCACTGCGGTGCAGGCAAAGCTGGCCACCGATGTGGACTTGGCGCTGGCCGTGGCTGCCTGGGAGCGCCGCCTGCAACCCCTGGCCGCGCTTGCCGAACCCGTGGTGCCACCGGCCCGCCTGTGGCAACGCATCGAAACCAGCCTCGATCTCGCCCCACGCCCACCTTGGTGGCGCCTGGGCTGGAACAGCCTGGCCCTGTGGCGGGGCCTGGCCGTGAGCGGCATGGCCGCCGCCGCGTTGATGGCCGCCGTGCTCGTCAACCAGCCACCTGCCGATGCCCCCCGCTTTCTGGTGGTGCTGGTGGCGCCGCAAGACAAAGCGCCAGGCTGGGTGGTGCAGGCCAGCGACACACGCAGCGTGAGTCTCATCCCCTTGGCCGCCATGGAGGTGCCAGCCGACAGGGCGCTGGAGTTCTGGACCAAGGCCGACGACTGGAATGCACCGGTGTCGCTCGGCTTGGTCAAGCCGGGCCAGCGCATCCAGGTGCCGCTGGACAAGCTGCCCGCGCTGCAACCCAACCAGCTGTTCGAGCTGACACTGGAGCCCGCCACCGGCTCGCCCACGGGTCGGCCCACGGGGCCCATTCAGTTCATCGGACGGGCCGTGCCCGTCACCTGAGCGGAGCGGACAGAGACGGTCGTGCGACGCATTGCCCACCTCGACATGGATGCCTTTTACGCGTCGGTGGAGCTGCTGCGCTACCCGCAGCTCAAGGGCCTGCCGGTGGTCATTGGCGGCGGCCGACGGCAAGAAGACGATGCGCTGGCGGCCGCGTACGGCAACGCGTTGGATCGCATCCCGGTGGACGCTTTCCCGCGCCTGAAAGGCTATGTGGGCCGGGGCGTGATCACCACCGCCACCTACGCGGCGCGCGCCTTCGGCGTGGGCTCGGCCATGGGCCTGATGAAAGCCGCCAAGCTGTGCCCCGACGCCTTGCTGTTGCCGGTGGACTTCGCCGAATACCGACGTTTTTCACGCCGCTTCAAAGAAGTCATCACCGAGATCGCTCCGTTGATGGAAGACCGGGGTGTAGACGAGGTCTACATCGACTTCACCGACGTGCCCGGCGGCCAACGCGAGGGCGGGCGCGTGCTGGCGCGGCTGATTCAGAAAAGCATCTTTGAGGCGACCGGTCTGACCTGCTCCATCGGCGTGGCGCCCAACAAACTGCTGGCAAAAATGGCCAGCGAGTTCAACAAGCCCCAGGGCATCTCCATCGTGTTTGAGGCCGATCTGCAGGCCAAGATATGGCCCCTGCCCTGCCGCAAGATCAATGGCATCGGCCCCAAGGCCGACGAAAAACTCCAAGGTCACGGCATCGTCACCATCGGCGACCTGGCCGCACGCGAGCGGCCCTGGCTGATCGAACATTTCGGCAAGGCTTACGGCGCCTGGCTCTTCGATGCTGCGCATGGCCGCGATGAACGCCCGGTGGTGACCGAAAGCGAACCCGTTTCCATGAGCCGCGAAACCACGTTTGACCGCGACCTGCACGCCGTGCGCGACAAGGCCGAGCTGGGTGCCGTGTTCACCCGCTTGTGCGAACAGGTGGCCGCCGACCTGCAGCGCAAAGGCTACGTGGGCAAAACGGTGGGCGTGAAGCTGCGCTTTGACGACTTCAAGATCGTGACGCGCGACCACAGCCTGCCCGCCCCCACCGCCGACGCCACCACCCTGCGTCGCGCGGCTGGCCTGGCGCTGAAACGTGCGCCGCTGCAGCGCCGCCTGCGTTTGCTGGGCGTGCGTGTGGGCGGCTTGAGCCGGGTCGATGCACCGCCCGAGTCGGTGCCGGCGCCCGAACCTGCCACCCTGCCCCTGTTTGGCGACGACTGACACTTGTCCGCTGCCAGCCCGACCGAGACAATCGGGCGACACCATGAACATTGGCAACGCCACCGCCACGCCCTACCCCGGCAACACGGTCGGGCAAGCACAGGCACGTGCGGCCCAGGCAGGCACCCAACAACTGACCGAGGCCGAACTCAAACGTGTGGCCGAACTCAAGGCCACCGACGCCAAGGTTCGCGCCCACGAAATGGCGCACATGGCGGCCGGTCAGGGCGTGGTCACCAGCGGGCCCAGCTACACCTATGCCTACGGGCCCGACGGCCGTGCCTAT
Source organism: Hydrogenophaga defluvii (assembly GCF_042665235.1). NCBI lineage: Bacteria > Pseudomonadati > Pseudomonadota > Betaproteobacteria > Burkholderiales > Comamonadaceae > Hydrogenophaga > Hydrogenophaga defluvii. The sequence goes on from NZ_JBHTBZ010000056.1 coordinate 9,837, forward strand.
GCGGTGGGCGGCGAGGTCGGGGTGGACACCTCAGCCGAGCAGAGCCCGCAAGCCAACATCGACAAGGGCCGGCGCATACAGGCGGCGGCCTTGGCGCCCGCCGAACCCAGTGGGCAGGACTTGCGCGTGGCCGCCGCCGGCCGAGCGCTGCAAGCCGAAGGTGTGCGCGAACTGGCACGTCTGCAGCGGGACGCTGTCACGTCCGAGACGCCGCGGCTGTCGGTCTGGGCCTGATCATTTTTGCAGGCTGCCCGCCGCCGTGGTGGGCCCGTTTCATTTCACCACCTCCACCATGAACCTCCCCCCCCTGAGCTGCTTCACGCTGACCGAAACCGAGCACGTTGCCCACCTGGTGCTCAACCGCCCCGAGGCCATGAACACCATGCACCCCACCTTCTGGCGCGAGCTGGGCGAGGTGCTGACCGCGCTGCACCGCGCGGGCACGGCGCGCGCGCTGGTCATCAGCAGCACCGGCAAACATTTCAGCGCTGGCATGTCGCTGGAGACCTTTGCCGGCGCTATTCAAATGGACGACCAAAGCCCCGAAGGGCGCGCGGCCATCTTTGATCTGCTGACCGACATGCAAGCCACCTTCACCCAGTTGGAGAACCTGCGCGTGCCCATCATCGTGGCGCTTCAAGGCGGCTGCATCGGTGGTGCGGTGGACATGGTCACCGCCTGCTGTGTGCGCTACGCTACGGCCGATGCCTTCTTCTGCATCCAGGAAATCAACATCGGCATGGTGGCCGACGTGGGCACGCTGCAGCGCCTGCCCAAGCTGCTGCCCATGGCCCTGGTGAAAGAACTGGCCTACACCGGGCGGCGCCTGGGCGCACCGCAGGCGCGCGAGCTGGGCCTGGTCAACGCCGTGTTCGACAGCCACGAGGCCACCGTTGCCGCGGCCCTGCAGTGCGCGCGTGAGATTGCCGCCAAGCCGCCCGTGGCCATCTGGGGCACCAAACAGGCGCTGCACTACGCACGCGACCACTCGGTGGAGGACAGCCTGCGCCAGATGGGCTGGCTGCAAGGCGCCATCTGGAGCAACGCCCACGTGCGCGAGTCCATCACCGCCATGAAGGAAAAACGCGGGGGCGACTTCACGCCGCTGACACCGTTGAAACGATTCGCCGACCTGGGCTGACAATCGCGCCCATGAAAATTTTCCACAACCCCCTTCACGCCCAACACGCCGGCCGCCAAGAGATGTACCGTGGCCGTCTGGTGCCTTGCCACGAGGTGCCCGACCGCCTGGACCATGTGCTGAACGAGCTGCAGCGACGCCCCATGGGCGACTTGCTGACCCCCAACGCGGCACCGGAGCGCAGCCGTCTTGAGCGTGTGCACAGCGCGCGCTACCTCGACTTTCTGGCCAGTGCCTGGGACCAATGGGTGGCCGTGGACCCGGCCAACGCCGCGCTCGACGCCCTGCCTTCGGTGTGGCCGGTGCGGGGCTTTCGCGCCGATGTGGAGCCCGAGAATTTTGCCGCCCGCATGGGCCTGTACTCCTTCGATGCGGGCACGCCGCTGATGGCCGGCACCTGGGCCGCCGCGCAAATGGGAGCGGCCTGCGCGCTGGCGGCGGCTGACGCGGTGCTGGTCGGCGAACGCCGCGCCTTTGCGCTGACACGGCCACCGGGTCACCACGCCGGTCCCGACTTTTTTGGTGGCTACTGTTTTCTCAACAACGCCGCCTTGGCCGCCCAGGCCTTGCGCGACGGCGGCATCGAACGTGTGGCCGTGCTCGACGTGGACTACCACCACGGCAACGGCACACAAAGCATTTTTTACGAGCGTGCGGATGTGCTCACGGTTTCTATCCATGGCGACCCACGCACCGAATACCCCTTCTTCCTGGGTCACGCCGATGAGCTCGGCGCGGGCGATGGCGCCGGCTTCAACCTCAACCTGCCCCTGCCCCGTGGCACCGACTGGCCCACCTGGCGAGCGGCTTTGCACACGGCACTCGATGCGGTGCGCGGCTTCGGTGCCCAGGCTTTGGTGCTGGCTGCGGGCTTGGACACCTTCGAGGGCGATCCGATTTCGGGCTTTCACCTGCGCAGCGCCGACTACCTGCAAGTGGGCGCGGACATCGCGGCACTCGACCTGCCCACGGTGATCACGTTCGAGGGCGGTTACGCAGTGGCCGAGGTGGGTGTGAACGCGGTGAACCTGTTGCAAGACCTCGACGCCACTTGAGCACGGCAGCTGGGCTTGAGGTGCAGGGCTTGGGGGCTGTTGGACAACCGCCGGATGAATGACAATCAAGGTCAAATTTAACGACCCGGCCGACATGAGAACCAACCTGCCCGTCACGCAACAGGAATACGCCTACCCGGCGCACACCATGCTGGTGTCGTCCACCGACACCAAGGGCTACATCACCCACTGCAACCGTGCGTTTGTGGAGGTGAGCGGCTACACACACGAAGAGCTGATCGGCGAAAACCACAACCTGATCCGCCACCCCGACATGCCACCCGAGGCCTTCAAGGACCTGTGGCAAACCGTTGGCCGGGGCCGGCCCTGGACCGGCATCGTGAAGAACCGGCGCAAGAACGGCGACCACTACTGGGTGGAGGCCAACGTCACGCCCATCATGGAAAACGGCAAGCCGGTGGGCTACCTGTCGGTGCGCAAAGTGCCCACCCGCGAACAGGTGCGGGCCGCCGAGGCGCTTTACGCCCAGATTGCTGCAGAACGCGAGAGCGGTCGCCACACGTTCACGGTGAAGGGCGGGCACGTGCACCCACTGGGCTGGCGCGGCGCGCTGCGCAGCCTGAGCCACATCGGCTCCACCGCCCGCCTGGGCGCCGGCCTGCTGGGCCTGGTGCTGCTGTCGTTTTTGCCCGAACTGCTGGACCAAAGCGGCGCCATGGCCCTGGTGCTGCGGCTGGTGGCCATGGGCGCGGGTGTGGCTGGGCTGCTGTTCTGGTTCCACCGCCACTACGTGAGCGCGCTGGCCGAGGCCGACCGTTTTGCGGCCGACATCGCCAGCTGCAACCTGACCACATCGGTGCACGGCCAGTACCCCGACCCCATGGGCGCGCTGATCCGTAAACTGCTGCAGGTGCAGATCAACCTGCGGGCCGTGATTGGCGACGTGCGCAGCGAGATCGACGGCTTCAGCCAGTCGGCACGTGAGATTGCGGCCGGTGCCATGGACTTGTCGGCCCGCACCGAGGCGCAGGCCAGCAGCCTGGAAGAAACCGCCGCCTCCATGGAGGAACTGTCGAGCACAGTGAAACAAACGGCAGACACCGCCGACCAGGTGGCCCACCAGACACAGCGCAGCACCGATGTGGCGGGCAGCGGGCAGCAGGCCATCACGGCCGTGCGTGGTTCGATGCACGGGATCGAACAGTCCTCGCGCAAGGTGACCGAGATCATCCAGGTCATTGAGAGCATCGCCTTCCAGACCAACATCCTGGCGCTGAATGCGGCAGTGGAAGCCGCGCGCGCGGGCGAACAAGGCCGGGGCTTCGCGGTGGTGGCGGGCGAGGTGCGCGCGCTGGCGCAGCGCAGCGCAACGGCGGCCAAGGAAATCCGAGAACTGATCGGTCAGTCGGCCGAGCAGGTGACCCACGGCGTGCGCCAGATGGACGCGGCCGGTGGCACCATCGACCAGGTGGTGGCCGAGGTGCGCAAGGTGAGCGAACTGGTCAGCCAGATCAGCCACGCCACCAAAGAACAGTCCATCGGCATCTCGCAGGTGAACGAAGCCATCACCCAGCTCGACACGGTGACCCAGCAAAACGCAGCGCTGGTGGAGGAGTCGGCCGCTTCGGCCGACGTGCTCAGCGGCGGCACCGAGAGCCTGACACGTTCGGTGCAAATCTTCCGGATTTGAGTGGCTACTGCCGTGCCGTGCGCACGTTGCCCGGCAACGGCTGCGGGTGGCTGGTGCGTATGGGGTTGATGTCCAGCCCGCCCCGGCGGGTGTAGCGGGCGTACACGGTGAGCTTGGTGGGTTGGCAGCGCGTCCAGATGTCCATGTAGATGCGCTCCACACACTGCTCGTGGAATTCGTTGTGGTTGCGAAAACTCACCAGATACTGCAGCAGGCCTTCCTGGTCGATCTGGTGGCCGCTGTAGGCGATGCGCACACTCCCCCAGTCGGGCTGGCCCGTCACCAGGCAATTGCTTTTGAGCAGGTTGGAGGTGAGCACCTCGTTGACCGGCGCCTGGGTGGTGTCGGCCCGCAGCAAGTCGGGCGCGGGCGTGTAGCGTGAACATTCAATGTCGAGCCGATCCAGACTCAGACCATCGAGTTCATGCACGGCCTCGCGGTCAAACTGCTCGGGCGACAGCAGCTTCACGCCCACACTGCCCGGGGTGGCGCTGCCGCGCCACACGGCTTCGCTAATGTCGGCCCGCAAGCGGGCCAGCACCTCGGCGGCATCGGCAAAACGGCTGTTGTTGAAGCTGTTGAGGTAGAGCTTGAAGGACTTGCTCTCAACGATGTTGGGCGTCTCGCACGGGATGGTGACGTGCGCGAGCGCCACCTGGGGTTTGCCACGCAGGTTCAACCAACTCAGCTCGAAGGCGGTCCAGAGGTCGGCACCCAGAAAGGGGATGGCGCCGGGCAGGCCGATCTCGGTGCGTTTGGTCAGGCGCGGCAGCGGGAACAACAGCGACGCGTCGTACTGGTCGATGTAGGCGCTGGCCTTGCCCAGGGGAGAGTGTTCGGGCTGGGCGGAGGTGTCGCTCATTTGAATTCCTGTTCGCGCAGCCACTTGGTGGCCACCCATTTTTCGCCCGCAATCACCGGCGCGCCGCCATGCAGGGACTTGGTGGAAGGATGGGGTCGGTCGTAGGCAAAAAACACGGCGTTGCCACGCTTGGGGGCCACTTCCAGACCCACGTCGGGGAAGGTGGTGCCACCGCCTCGCTCGGGGTCGTTGAGGTACATCACCAGCGTGCCCACCCGCTGCCCGCCGCGCTGGAGGATTTTGGCCGTGCCCGGCTCGGCGGGGTTGAAATAGTCGTAGTGCGGCTTGTACTCGGCACCAGGCCGGTAATGCAGCACCTGCAGACCTTCGCCGTTTTCCAGCGGCCAGTTCAGCAGCTTGGCAATGCGGGCTTCGATGCGCTCCACCACCGGTGTTTCGCCGCGGCGGAAAAACATGCCGTCGCTGGTGCGTGCTTCGTTGAGCGCCTCGCCGCCGGTTTGGGTTTCGACGGTGAGCGATCGCTTGAGGCGTGGTTCGGCGTCGGCAATCAGCGCGTCACATTCTTCGTCGGACAACAAATTGCCAAAAACCACGACCCGGGGCGACTGCATGTTGATGACGATGTCCACCAGGCGGTCACCCGCGTCCACCTGCCGAGGGTGGCCGGTCATCTGTGGCTCGGGCAAGCGTTTGGGTTCTGCCGGGGCCTCGGGCGCGGTCGTGCGGGGCAATGCGGCAAGGTGTTCGCCCAGGGTCGCCTCCATCGCGGCAACGGCCACATCTTCACGCCACCCGGCCTGGGTCATGGCGCTGAGCACGGCCTCGGGTTTGCAGCCGGCACGGGCCTGTTCAACAATCCATTGCTGCAGTTCGGGGGTGGCCACTTGGCTCATGGTGGACTCCAAAAAAACGGTCTCAGGTGCGGGCGCTCAGCGTCCCTGGTCGCGGCGAAACACGAGGCGGTCGGGCTCCGACAGCTCGGCAATATACCGGTATCCCTCGGCGTCAAACCGTTTGAGCTGATCCACTGACACGGCGCGCTGCAACACCGCGTGGCGCACCATCAGGCCACGCGCGCGTTTGGCCATGAAGCTGATGACCTTGTACTGGTCGCCCTTGCGCTCTTCGAACACACAGGTGACCACACGCGGCTTGAGGGCCTTGCGGTCCACCACCTTGAAATACTCCTCGCTGGCGAGGTTGATGACCACGGGCGTGGCATCGGCGCTGGCGCGCTGGTTGAGGTAGTCGGCCACCTGAGTGCCCCAAAACTGGTAGAGGTTTTTGCCCTTGGGCGTGGCCAGGCGCGTGCCCATTTCCAGCCGGTAAGGCTGCATCAGGTCCAGCGGGCGCAGGACACCGTACAGGCCGCTCAGGATGCACAGGTGTTGCTGCGCCCAGCCCAGGTCGGCTTCGTTCAGGGTCTTGGCGTCCAGCCCGCCGTACACGTCGCCGTCAAAAGCCAGCACGGCCTGCTTGGCGTTTTGGGTGCTGAACTTGGGGCGCCAGGCCTGGTAGCGCGCCACGTTCAGGCCCGAGAGCTGGTCGCTCAGGTCCATCAGCTCGGCAATTTGCTGCGGCGACTTGTCGCGCAGCACGGCGATCAGCTCGCTGGCCTGGGGCACAAACAGCGGCTGGGTGTGGGTGGCGGTGGTCGGCGGCGTCTCGTAATCGAGCGCCTTGGCGGGGGAAATCAAAAACAGCATGGGGTGGTGCAAAAAAAAGGCTTCCCTCGGGGAAGCCCTGGATTATCCCGAAGACGCAGGCCTATTTCAGATCGCCCGCCAGGCTGGCCAGCGTCTCAGCGGGAATTTGCACGTGGGCGGGGTAATGGGTGTGGTCGCAGCCCAGCTTGACGGCGGCACCTGCCTTGATCGCCGCGCACATGGCGGGCGTGAACTCGAAGCGCACGAAGTGCACGGCTGATGTTTTTTCCTCGTTCTCGCGGTCCAGGTCTTCGTCGGCAATGGCGTAAACACGCGCCGCGCCTTCCACCTCCACAAACAGCCGGTCCTCAACGCCGATGAGTTTGGCCAACTCGCGTCGGCGTTCGTGGATGTCGGGGTACTCCAGCAGCACGGTCGCCTTCCAGTTGCTGCCGTCGGGCACCAACGGCGCATAGGCATCGATCTCGTCCTGAATGCCCTCTTCCTCGAAGATTTTTTCGATGCGCAGCATCTCCTGGATCTGGTAGCGGATGGTGGTCTCGCTCTCGAACTGCAGGTGCAGGTGCTCGCCCAGCACCACGCTGCGCAGCTTGCGGTGAGCCATGACATCGGGCTTGTGGACCTTGCGCCACTTGGTGTAGGCCTCCAGGGTCATGAGGCTTTCGGGGGTGATGTTGCCGGTCAGTTGCATGGTGGTCTCACTTCAACGCGTAGGCCTTGCGCACCAGGGTGAGCGGGTGGTTCAGCTCGGGGGTACCCAGGCCGTTGACTTCAAAACCTTGGGCAATGTGGTGCCCACCGAGCGGGCAGTCGGAGCTGATGAAGTCAGGCTTGCTGCCATCCTTCATGGTGGCCATGGCCTTGAACACCGGCTTGCCAATTTTCATGGCCTGCTGGTGGTAAGCCTTCTTGACGCCAAAGGTGCCGGCGTGGCCCGAACAGCGTTCGATGGTGTTGAGCTCGGTGCCCGGTATCCACTTGAGCACCTCTTCGGTCTTGCGGCCGATGTTTTGCACCCGGCCGTGGCAGGGAATCTGGTAGCTGATCTTGCCCAACGGCTGCGGAAACTCCGTCTTGAGCAAGCCATCGCGCTTGCGTGCGCTGAGGTATTCGAAGGGGTCCCACATCGCTTCTTTCACGCGCTGCACGTCGGCATCGTCGGGGAACATCAGCGGGATTTCCTGCTTGAACATCAGGGTGCAGCTGGGCACGGCGCTCAGGATGGCAAAACCGTCCTTGGCGTACTTGGCCAGCACCGGGATATTGGCGTTTTTGCTCTTCTCCACCGACGCCAGGTCGCCCAGTTCCAGCTTGGGCATACCGCAGCATTTTTCCTTTTCCACCAGCACGTAGGGGATGTGGTTGTGGTCGAGGATCTTGAGCAGGTCGTGGCCGATGCCCGGCTCGTTGTAGTTGACGTAGCAGGTGGCGAAGATGGCCACCTTGCCCGGCGTTTTTTCACCGTCCTTGACGTCGGTACTGCGTGCCTCGGGCGCGCTGGAGCGGAACTTGCGCGTGGCCAGTTCAGGCAACCAGGCATTCTTGTCGACGCCCAGCAGGTTCTCCATCACGCCACGGGCGGCTTGGGTCTTGTTCACCGCGTTGGCCACCTGCACCACGATGGGAATGCCGGCGAACGAGCCGTGCACGTCGGTGGAGGCCAGGAATTTTTCGGAGGCCTTGACCTCGCCCTTCTTGAACTTGATGGCCTTGGCCCGGAGCATGGTGTGCGGGAAGTCCAGGTTCCACTCATGCGGCGGTGTGTACGGGCACTTGGTCATGTAGCACAGGTCGCACATGTAGCACTGGTCCACCACCTTCCAGTAGTCGGCCTTGGCCACACCGTCCACCTCCAGGGTGCTGCTCTCGTCCACCAGATCGAACAGCGTCGGGAAGGCCCCACACAGGCTCACGCAGCGGCGGCAACCATGGCAGATGTCGAAGATGCGCTCCAGTTCAGTGAAACACTTTTCTTCGTCGTAGAAGTCCGGATTTTTCCAGTCGAGTGCGTGCCGGGTGGGGGCTTCCAGGTTGCCTTCTCGGGCCATCAGATCACCTTTTGTCTCGTTGTTCTTGCAAACGCTCGCGGAGCGCTTGCAGCAACAGCGGGCGCCCCGGTGCGCTCAAGGCACGACGGGGCTGCAACATCAATCCACCAGTTCGTTCAAGGCCTTCTGGTAGCGGTTGGCGTGCGAACGTTCGGCCTTGGCCAGGGTCTCGAACCAGTCGGCAATTTCGTCAAAACCTTCCTCGCGGGCGGTCTTGGCCATGCCGGGGTACATGTCGGTGTACTCGTGGGTTTCACCGGCCACGGCGGAGGCCAGGTTTTGGCGGGTGTTACCGATGGGCAAACCGGTGGCCGGGTCGCCCGACTGCTCTAGGAATTCGAGGTGACCGTGGGCGTGACCCGTCTCACCCTCGGCGGTGGAGCGGAACAGGGCTGCGACGTCGTTCTGGCCTTCCACGTCGGCCTTGTTCGCGAAATAGAGGTAGCGGCGGTTGGCCTGGGATTCACCCGCAAACGCATCCTTAAGGCACTGTTCCGTTTTGGAACCCCTGAGTGCAGCCATGTTCATCTCCTGTGTTGGGTTGATACGCCGCAGGACCACGCCCTGTGGACCACACAACCATAGCGGCTCGCATCGACAGGGTCTAATTGTTCGATCCAATCCAGCGAATTGAATTTGGCTATCCGCTCCATGGCAATTGATAATGATTTCCATGCACACCCCATCACCCGCTTCAGGCCAGGTCGGCATCACAGGCGGCAGCTACCGGCTGCCCGAGTACCCCTTTGTGCCACCGCCTGAGCTGACGGCCCGTGGCATGGTTCGCCACCCCATCGTCATCGTGGGCGGTGGCCTCAGTGGCCTCACGCTGGCGGCCTGCCTGGCGCAACTGGGCCAGCCTGCCGTGCTGCTGGACGAAGACAACACGGTGGGCGTCAAGGGCGCGGCCTCACGTGGCATCTGCTACACGCAGAAATCGCTGGAGATCTTTCAACGCCTCGGTGTGTTCGAACGCATCGCGGCCAAAGGCGTGCAGTGGAGCGTGGGCCGCACCTTTGCCGGGCACGACGAGGTCTACCACTTCGATTTGCGCCAGCAACAGAACTTCAACCTCTCGCAGCAGCCGCCCTTCATCAACCTGCAGCAGTTTTACGTGGAAGCCTTCCTCGTCGATCGCATCGTCGAGCTGGGTCAGGTGGACCTGCGCTGGCGCAACCGCGTGGTGGGCTTTGAACAAAACGCCGACTTCGCCACGCTGACAGTGTCCACACCGGCAGGCGACTACCGGACCGAGGCCGAGCACGTGATCGACGCCACGGGCGCGCACAGCCCCTTGCGCGAGTGGTTACAAGTGCCTTTCACCGGCGCGCGCGGCGACGACCGCTGGTGCATTGCCGACGTGCGCTTTGCCACGCCCGCGCCGGCCGAACGCCACACCTGGATAGAGGCCCCCTTCAACGACCACCGCGCCGTGTGGCAACACCCCATGGCCGACGGCGTGTGGCGCATCGACTACCAGATGCCCCCCGACAGCGACCCGGCCGAGATCAGCCGCGAGGAGGTGGTGCGCGAGCGCCTGGCCCGCCACTTTGGGCCCGACGTGCCGCTGGACATCGTTTGGGTGGGCCCCTACGCCTACCGCAACGAATGTGTGAATCACCTGCGCGCCGGTCGGGTGTTTTTCATGGGCGACGCCGCCAAGGTGGTCAGCCCCTTCGGCGCGCGCGGTGGCAACAGCGGCATTGCCGACGCCGACAACCTGGCCTGGAAACTGGCCGCCGTGCTGCGCGGGCAGGCAACCCCCAAGCTGCTGGACAGCTACCACGCCGAACGCCACCAGGCCGCCACCGAAAACGTGCGCGTGACACGGCGCACCAACCGCTTTCTGCGCCCCGGCAGCGCCACCGAGCGCTTGTTCCGCCACGCCGCCATCACGCTGGCGCGGCAGCAACCGTTTGCCCGGGCACTGGTCAACACCGGCCGCATGGCCGTGGCCAACACCTACCGCCGCTCCCCGGTGTGCGCCAAAAACACGCCACACGCCGGGACTTCGGTGCCCAACGCCGGTTTGCTCTGGGCCGACCACACGCCGGGCACCCTCAACGACTTGCTGCGCTGGGCCAACGGCCGCCTGCTGTTGCTGGTGTTTGGCCAGCTCTCACCCGCCGCCTGCGAACGCCTGGCCTTGCTGTCGTGTTGTGCGCCGCTGTGCAGCGTGCAGGTGCTGGACGCCGAGGCCACGCCCCAGGTGCGGGAGCACGTGCGCGATGCCCACCCGCAGGGCGCGGGCCACCTGCAGGCCGCCTGCCACGTGTTCGGCCACGCCTGGGCCCTGGTGCGCCCCGACGCCTACCTGGCCGCCACCGGCGAATCGGTGGACGCCGGCCTGGTGCACGCCATCGAAAACGCGCTGTCCGTACCCACCTTTTTGTGAGCCAAACCATGACCACCGGTTTCCAGACCACCGCCCGCTTCCAGGACGCCGACGGCTTTTACGAGCAGTTGCTCGACGCCCACCTGGGCCTCACGCGCGAACAATCCGAACTGCTCAACGCCCGCCTCGTCCTCACCCTGGCCAACCAGATTGGCGACGCGCAGGTGCTGGCCCAGTGCCTGGCGCTGGCCCGCGACCTGCCGGGTGAATGGCCGGACGAACCACCCACGCCCGCCCGGTAAAATCAACACCTTCTGCCACCCATGAACAACGGCAACCTTCGGGCTGCCGTTTTTGCTTCGCCCATGACCACCGACACCACCCCGCAGCAGCCCGGCCTGAACAGCCTGTCTAAGTCGTTTGAACCCGCCGCCCTGGAAGCGCACTGGGGCCCCGAATGGGAGAAGCGCGGCTATGGCGTGGCAGGGGTGCGCGGCACGGGCCAGCCCAATGCCGAGGCACCCTCCTTCTGCATCCAGCTGCCCCCACCCAACGTGACCGGCACGCTGCACATGGGCCACGCCTTCAACCAGACCATCATGGACAGCCTGACCCGCTACCACCGCATGATGGGCTTCAACACAACCTGGGTGCCGGGCACCGACCACGCCGGCATCGCCACCCAGATCGTGGTGGAGCGCCAGTTGCAGGAACAAGGCGTGAGCCGCCACGACCTGGGGCGCGAGGCCTTCACCGCCAAGGTGTGGGAATGGAAGGAAAAAAGCGGCAACACCATCACCACCCAGATGCGCCGCATGGGCGACAGCGTGGACTGGAGCCGCGAGTACTTCACCATGGACGACAAGCTGTCCGCCGTGGTGACCGACACCTTCGTCAAGCTCTACCAGCAAGGCCTGATCTACCGTGGCAAGCGCCTGGTCAACTGGGACCCGGTGCTGATGTCGGCGGTGTCCGACCTGGAAGTGGAAAGCGAAGAGGAAGACGGCTTCCTGTGGCACATCGCCTACCCGCTGGTGAACGGCTCGGGCCACCTCACGGTGGCCACCACCCGGCCTGAGACCCTGCTGGGCGACGTGGCCGTGATGGTGCACCCGGAAGACGAACGCTATGCCCACCTCATCGGCCAGTACGTCAAACTGCCGCTGTGCGACCGCGAGATCCCGGTGATTGCCGACGCCTACGTGGACCGTGCCTTCGGGACCGGCGTGGTCAAGGTCACGCCGGCTCACGACGCCAACGACTACGCGGTTGGCCAGCGCCACCAGTTGCCCATCATCGGCGTGCTGGCGCTCAACGCCACCATCAATGACAACGCGCCCGAAAAGTACCGGGGCCTGGACCGCTTTGTGGCCCGCAAGGCCGTGGTGGCTGATCTGGAGGCAGCCGGCCTGCTGGTGGAGACCAAGAAGCACAAGCTCATGGTGCCGCGCTGCGCCCGCACGGGCCAGGTGATCGAGCCCATGCTGACCGACCAGTGGTTCGTCGCCATGCAGTCCACAGGCAACGAGCACAACACCAGTGGCACCTCCATTGCACACAAGGCCATAGCCGCCGTGGCCTCGGGCCAGGTGAAGTTTGTGCCCGAGAACTGGGTCAACACCTACAACCAGTGGATGAACAACATCCAGGACTGGTGCATCAGCCGCCAGCTGTGGTGGGGCCACCAGATCCCGGCCTGGTACGACGAGCAGGGCCAGGTGTACGTGGCGCGCAACCTGGAAGAAGCCCAAGCCCAGGCGGGTGCAGGCAAGACGCTCACGCGCGACCCGGACGTGCTCGACACCTGGTACTCCAGCGCCCTGGTGCCCTTCAGCACCATGGGCTGGCCCAACCAGACCGACGCCGCCACCGACGACTACAACCTCTACCTGCCCAGCACCACCCTGGTCACGGGCTACGACATCATCTTCTTCTGGGTCGCCCGGATGATCATGATGACCACCCACTTCACGGGCCGGGTGCCGTTCAAGCACGTCTACATCCATGGCCTGGTGCGCGACGCGCAGGGCAAGAAGATGAGCAAGTCCGAAGGCAACGTGCTCGACCCCGTGGACCTGATCGACGGCATCGCGCTCGAACCCCTGCTGGACAAGCGCACCACCGGCCTGCGCAAGCCCGAGACCGCGCCCACCGTGCGCAAGAACACGCAGAAAGAATTCCCCGAAGGCATCCCGGCCTACGGCGCCGACGCGCTGCGCTTCACCTTCGCGGCGCTGGCCTCGCTGGGCCGCAGCATCAACTTCGACAGCAAACGCTGCGAGGGCTACCGCAACTTCTGCAACAAGCTCTGGAACGCCACGCGCTTCACGCTGATGAACTGCGAAGGCTTCGATTGCGGCCTGCGCGAGCACACCAAGGCGGAGTGCGCACCGCCCATCACCGACGGTGATGGGCGCCTCGTGAGTCCTGCCGGCCCAGCCCACGGCTACCTCAACTTCAGCCAGGCCGACCGCTGGATCGTCTCGCTGCTGCAAAAGGTGGAAGCCGAGGTGGCCCAGGGCTTTGCCGGCTACCGCCTCGACAACGTGGCGAACACGATTTACGACTTTGTCTGGAACGAGTTCTGCGACTGGTACCTTGAAATCGCGAAGGTGCAGATTCAGACGGGTGACGACGCGCAGCAACGCGCCACCCGCCGCACGCTGATCCGCACACTGGAAGCCATCCTGCGCCTGGCCCACCCCATCATCCCTTTCATCACCGAAGAGCTGTGGCAAAAGGTGGCCCCCGTGGCGGGCCGCGCGGGTGCGTCGGTCAGCGTGGCCGCCTACCCCGTGAGCCAGCCCGAGCGCATCGACGAAGCGTCCATCGCCTTTGTGGCCAAGCTCAAGGGCCTGGTGGACGCCTGCCGCAACCTGCGCGGCGAGATGGGCGTGTCACCGGCGCAGCGCCTGCCGCTGTACGTGCTGGGCGACACCACCTTCATGGAGGGTGCGGCCCCGGTGCTCAAGGCCCTGGCCAAGCTCAGCGAAGTGAAGGTGTTTGCCGACGAGGCCGCCTGGAGCGCCGCCGCGCAAGCCGCGCCGGTGTCCGTGGTGGGTGATGCGCGCCTGTGCCTGTTCGTGGAGGTGGACGTGGCCGCCGAAAAAGCCCGCCTGAGCAAAGAAGCCGCCCGCCTGGAAGGCGAAATCGCCAAGGCCAAAGGCAAGCTCTCCAACGAGGCGTTTGTGGCCAAAGCGCCACCAGCTGTGATCGAGCAAGAGAACAAACGCGTGGCCGAATTCAGCGCCACGCTGGAGAAGCTGCGCACGCAGCTGGCGCGTCTGGGCTGAAGCCCTTTTGGCCTGGAAGCGGTGTTCGCCGCCGCTCCCAGCGCCTCACGGCGCCGAGGGTCAGCGGCGCTTCAGCACCGAGATGAAGTCGGTACCCACCGTGTCCTGGGCCACCAGTTCGTTGCCGGTTTGTTTGGCAAACGCCTGGAAATCACGCACCGACCCAACGTCGGTGGCAATCACCTTGAGCGTCTGACCACTGGTCATGTCGGCCAGGGCCTTCTTGGCCTTGAGGATGGGCAGCGGGCAATTCAGCCCGCGGGCGTCGAGTTCTTTGTCAGCGATCATGGCGTGGGGGTTCCTGTTGCGCGCCGATTTTACGTCGCTGTGTTTGCCGGCGGCTGACGCGGGATATCCACAAACTCTGGCTCGATGCCACGGCCGCGCAACCAGTCGGCCAGCGCCAGCCCCGTGCCGGCTCGCCAGCACTTGATGTCTTCGGGCGCAAACAGCTTGTACTCGGCCAACTCGGGCGAAAGTTTCACCTCGCCGTGGCAACGCGCGTGGTAGGTGATGATGACCTGGTTCATGCGCAGGAACTCGTGCACACCCACCAGCGACAGGTCGTCGGCCACCAGGTTGGTCTCCTCGGCGATTTCGCGCGCGATACCTTCCTCAGGGCTTTCGCCGGCCTCCATGAAGCCGGTGATGAGCGCAAACATGCGGTGCGTCCAGGCCGCATTGCGCGCCAGCAGCACCTTGCCGTCCACCTCCACAATGGCCGCCAGCACCGGCGTGGGGTTGTTCCAGTGCGTCCAGTTGCACGCCGGGCAGCGCAGGCGCGACTTCAGGCCGCCATCCTCGTGTTCCACGCGCTCGGCCAGCGCCGTGGCGCACTGCGGGCAGTAGCGAAAATGTGCGCCGCTCATGCCGGGAACACCCCGGTGGACAGGTAGCGGTCGCCGCGGTCGCACACCACAAAAGCGATGGTCGCGTTCTCCACCTGTTGCGCGATCTGCAGCGCCACCCAGCACGCACCCGCCGCCGAAATGCCAGCGAAGATGCCCTCCTCGCGCGCCAGGCGCCGGCACATGTCCTCGGCATCGGTCTGGCTCACGTAGACCAGCTCGTCCACCGCGCTGGGGTCGTAAATTTTGGGCAGGTATTCCTGTGGCCACTTGCGTATGCCCGGAATGCGCGAGCCCTCGCTGGGCTGGGCGCCAATCACACGCACCGCCGGGTTTTGAGACTTGAGAAAACGCGACACACCCGTGATGGTGCCCGTGGTGCCCATGGCGCTCACAAAATGGGTGATGCGTCCGCCGGTCTGCCGCCACAGCTCGGGGCCAGTGGTCTCGAAGTGGATGCGCGGGTTGTCGGCGTTGGCAAACTGGTCCAGCACACGGCCCTTGCCGTCCTTCACCATCTTGTCGGCCAGATCGCGCGCGTACTCCATGCCACCGCTTTTGGGCGTTAGGATGAGTTCGGCGCCAAAGGCCTTCATGGTCTGGGCGCGCTCGATGGACAAGTCCTCCGGCATGATGAGCACCATGCGGTAGCCCTTGATGGCCGCCGCCATGGCCAGCGCGATGCCGGTGTTGCCCGAGGTGGCCTCGATCAAGGTGTCGCCCGGCTTGATCTCGCCACGCTCCTCCGCGCGGCGGATCATGGACAAAGCGGGCCTGTCCTTCACCGAACCCGCCGGGTTGTTGCCTTCGAGCTTGCCGAGGATGACATTGCCACGCGTGCGGCACACATCGGCGCCAATGCGCTGCAAAGCCACCAGCGGTGTGTTGCCAACGGCATCTTCAATGGTGGGGTAAACGGGCGCTGAGGCTGCGGTCATGGTTGAAATGCGGTGAATGTGCCCCTGCGGGCGAAAAGCTCGTCCGACACTGTGCCATAATTTCGTTTTCCAGATACCCGCCCGGGTGGTGAAATTGGTAGACGCGCCGGATTCAAAATCCGGTTCCGAAAGGAGTGTCGGTTCGAGTCCGACCCTGGGCACCAGCAGTCAAATCAACAACTTACGTTGATTCTCAAGCCAGCCGCAGTGCTGGCTTTTTGGTTTCTGGCGTCCGTGTGGCCACGATGTAAGGTGGACTCAGGTGACGTGGGCGGCACTCACACCGCAACGTTGCCATGGCGCGCAATACGGGCCAGCACATCCGCCATCGACTCGCGTGCCAGTTCGGTGTCGTAGTGGTCTTGCAGGTTCAGCCAGCTTTGGGCATCGGTGCCAAAGTACGCGGCCAAGCGCAAAGCCGTATCGACCGTGATGCCGCGCAACCCCTTGACGATTTCATTGATGCGGCGGGGTGGTACGTCAATGGCTTTGGCCAAGGCGTACTGGCTCAGGCCCAAGGGCTGGAGCCAATCCTCCTGCAGGATGACACCAGGGTGAATGAGTGGTACTTCGCGCTTCATGGTATGCCCTTCAGTGGTAATCCACCATTTCAACGTCCTGCGCGTGCCCGTCACGCCAAGCAAAACACAACCGCCACTGATCATTGATGCGGATGCTGTGCTGGCCCTGCCTGTCACCGGACAACGCCTCCAGTCGGTTGCCTGGTGGCACGCGCAAGAACTCCAAAGCTGTCGCGGCATGCAACTGTTGCAGTTTGCGCAGAGCCACGGCCTCAAAGTTGACGAACCGGGCTACGCGCTTGCCGTTGAACAGGGATTCGGTGTCGCTGCAGCGAAAGCTCTGGATCATGACAAATAGTAACGACCTTCGTTATTAACGTCAATCGCTATTAATGACTCGCAGCACTGGGCGCAGCTTGCAGATCGGACCAAAAAGTCTGTCGGTTCGAGTCCGAGCCTGGCACCAAATCAAGGTCCGCAGCGGTTCACAGCCGTCCGGACCTTTTCTTTTTTTTCTGACCACGCTGGCAGGGAAACGCGATTTCCGGTTCGCGGGCCTGCCCCGGTTTTTTTTTATGCAGCGAGCAACGGGGCAGGCTTCACACGCAGCGGTTTTTTCTTGAACTTCAAGGTGGTTTGCCACATGTCGTAGGCAGCTTGCTGCCCCAGCCACAAACGCGCATCGCCGCCCCTGTCCTTGCCCAGCCACGCCTCCAAGCGCAGCGCCATTTCTGGGGACACGGCAGCATGGCCGTTCAACACACGGGACAAGGTGACGCGGGCCACGCCCAACTGTTCGGCAGCTTCGGTAACGCTCAAACCAAGCGCAGGCAACACATCATCGCGCAGCGCCAAGCCCGGGTGGGAGGGGTTGAACATCTCGGTCATCGTCGGTTGCTCCGTTCGGTCAGTGATCGTCCTCGCAAGCTATTGGTAGTGATGCCGGCAGGCGATCACCGTCAAGTCGGCATCGTCCACCGCGTACACCAGGCGGTGGGTGTCATCGATGCGGCGCGACCAAAACCCACTGAGGTTGCCCACCAGGGGTTCGGGCTTGCCTATGCCTTGGAAAGGCTCGCGCCGGGCCGCGTCGATCAGCGCATTGATGCGTTTGAGGGTCTTTTTGTCCTGCCCTTGCCAGTATTCGTAGTCGCCCCATGCCGCAGGGGTGAAGGCCACGCCCCGGCTCACGCGTCCACCAGCTCGCGCCGCTTGGCCTTGCCAGACTTGAACTGGGCAATGGATTCGGCCAGGTGGGCGGCGTTGGCCGGGCTGGACAACAGGTGCAGGGTTTCGGCCATGCTTTGGTACTGCGCCAGAGACATGACCACGGCGTCACCCCCATCACGGCGGGTGATGATGGTGATATCGGCATCGCTCTCCACGGTGTCGAGCACCGTTTTGAGGGCGTTGCGGGCATCGGTGTAGCTGACAATTCGCATGATGCTTTCCCTTGACCTGTTCAATTTTCTGCACAGGTATTGTAGCGCGCCGTTCACTTTCGGCCCCCCACTACACTCACGCCATCCAAAAATTGATCGTTCTGATGGCTGACAAGACGACCACCGCCGCTTTCATCAACCGTTGGCAAGGCGTTTCTGCCAGCGAACTCGCCACCGCACAGTCCTTCGTCATTGAACTGTGTGAGCTGCTGGGCGTGGACAAGCCCCACCCCACCAACGACCAGGCCTACATGTTCGAGCGCCCGGTCACCTTCAGCCATGGCGACGGCAGCACCAGCGCCGGCCGCATCGACTGCTACAAACGCGGCCACTTTGTGCTGGAGGCCAAGAAGGTGAAGGCCGGCGCCCACACCAAGGGTTTTGACGACGCCCTCTTGCGCGCCCGCGCGCAAGGCGAAGGCTATGCCCGCGCCCTGCCCGCCGCCGAGGGCCGCCCGCCCTTTGTGCTGGTGGTGGACGTGGGCCACGTCATCGAGGTCTACGCCGAGTTCAGCCGCTCCGGCGGCACCTACACCCCCTACCCCGACCCGCGCAGCCACCGCATTCAACTGCAGCAACTGGCCGAGCCCGGCACCATCGAACGCCTGCGCGCCATCTGGACAGACCCGCTCTCGCTCGACCCCTCGCGCATCAGCGCCAAAGTCACGCGCCGCGTGGCCGCCGAACTGGCCGACCTCGCCAAATCGCTCGAAGCCAGCGGCCACCCGGCCGAACAGGTGGCCGGCTTCCTCACACGCGCACTGTTCTCCATGTTTGCCGAAGACGTGGGCCTGCTGCCCGCCGCGCCCGACGGCACCGGCAGCTTTGTGCAACTGCTGCGCCAGTACCGCGAACAACCCGCCACCCTGGCGCAAATGCTGCGCGTGTTCTGGGCCAGCATGGACGTGGGCGGCTTCAACGCCGCCATCGCCCGCGACGTGCTGCGCTTCAACGGCAAACTGTTCAAAGGCGCCAGCGCCGACGGCTACGTGCTGCCTCTCAACAGCGCCCAGATCGACGGCCTGCTGCGCGCCGCCCAGGCCAACTGGCAAGAGGTGGAGCCCGCCATCTTTGGCACGCTGCTGGAGCGCGCCCTCGACCCCACCGAACGCCACGCCCTGGGCGCCCACTACACCCCGCGCGCCTACGTGGAACGCCTGGTGCTGCCCACCGTGGTGGAGCCCCTGCGCGCCGACTGGGCCAACGCCCAGGCAGCGGCCCTGGTGCTGGCCCACGAAGCCGCCGAGCTAGACGGCAAAAAACGCGAGGCCAAGCTGGAGGAAGCCCGCGCCGAAGTGCGCCGTTTTCACCACCAGCTTTGCACCACCCGCGTGCTCGACCCGGCATGCGGCAGTGCCAACTTTTTGTACGTCACGCTCGAACACCTCAAGCGCCTGGAGGGCGAGGTCATCAACCAGCTGGAGGCGCTGGGCGAAACGCAGGGCAAGCTGGGCTTGGAAGGCGAAACCGTGACGCTGCAGCAGCTGCGCGGCATCGAGCTGAACGAACGCGCCGCCGCCCTGGCCGAACTGGTGCTGTGGATTGGCTGGCTGCAGTGGCATGTGCGCACACGCGGCCTGGCCAGCGTGGCCGAACCGGTGGTGCACGACTACGGCAACATCGAACACCGCGACGCCGTGCTGGCCTATGAGCGCGCCGAAATCGCCACCGACGAAACCGGCCGCCCCATCACACGGTGGGACGGGGTGACGTTCAAAAAGCACCCCGTCACCGGCGAAGACGTGCCCGACGAAGCCGCGCAGGTGCCGCAGTGGCGCTACATCCACCCGCGCCCGGCCGCGTGGCCGCAGGCGGATTTCATTGTGGGGAATCCGCCGTTTATTGGAAACAAGCGGATGCGTGATGCATTGGGTGACGGCTACGCTACGGCACTACGCGGAGCGTGGGCCGATATGCCCGAAACAGCGGACTTCGTCATGTACTGGTGGCACCACGCGGCAGTCGCCTTGAAGCGTGGCGACGTGCGCCGCTTTGGCTTCATCACCACCAACAGCATCACGCAGATATTCAACCGGCGTGTGATTGAAGATGCGGGTGTGACCCTCGCGTTCGCCATACCCGACCATCCTTGGGTGGACAGTGCAGACGGTGCTGCGGTGCGCGTGGCCATGACCGTGGGCGCGCGCGAACTACAAGGAGATGGCGCTCTGGTTCGCGTCACCAGCGAGGCGCCAGGTGAAGACGACACTCCAGTCATCGAACTCCAGACCGTCACCGGCCTGATACACCCCAACCTATCGGTGGGCGCCAACGTGAACAGTGCCAGCCGCCTGCACGCCAACCTGGGGCTGTCGTTCATGGGCATGATCCCGCTCGGCGCGGGCTTCTGGATTGACGAGGCAACCGCCGACCGCTTGGGGCGAGGTAGCGTGCCGGGTTTGGACGCACACATCCGCCGCTACCGCAACGGGAAAGACCTCACGGACCGCGCCCGTGGCCTGTTCGCGCTGGATTTTTACGGCATCTCGGAAGAAGAACTGCGTGCGCGCTTTCCAGCGGCATACCAGTGGTTGCTCGACCGCGTGAAACCGCAGCGCGACCAGGACAAACGCGACAGCCGGCGCCGCAACTGGTGGTTGTTTGCCGAATCAGTTCCCAAATTTCGTGTGGCGGTGCACGGATTGCGTCGCTACATTGGCACCACCGAAACGGCCAAGCATCGCCTGTTCAGTTTTCTGGATGCCGACATCTTGCCGGACCAAAAGATTCGCAGCGTGGTATCAGATGACGCACTGGTTCTCGGAGTTCTGAGTAGTGCGGTACATGTGCAATGGACACTTCGAACGGGTGGCACCTTGGAAGATCGACCGGTCTACAACAACTCCCGCTGTTTCGAACCCTTCCCCTTCCCCCACGACGACACCGGCCTCACCCCCGCCCTGGCCGAACGCATCCGCCAACTGGCCGAGCAACTCGACGCCCACCGCAAAGCCCGCCAGGCCGCACACGCGGGCGTGACGCTGACCGGCATGTACAACGTGCTGGACAAACTGCGCCGGGGCGAGCCACTGAACGCCAAAGACAAGCTGGTGCACGAGCAAGCCCTGGTGAGCGTGCTGCAAAGCCTGCACGACGAACTGGACGCCGCCGTGCTGGCCGCCTACGGCTGGAGCGACCTGGGCCCCGTGCCGTGGGCCGATGAAGCGGCCCGCACCGCGTGGACCGAAACCCTGCTGGAGCGCCTGGTGGCCCTCAACGCCCAGCGCGCCGCCGAAGAAGCCGCCGGCACCGTGCGCTGGCTGCGCCCCGAGTTCCAAGACCCGGCACGGCGCGCGGCCATCGCCACCGCCGCCCCCGCGCCACAACAAGCCGGCATTGAGGGCGTGGAAACACAAGCCGAGGCCCAGGCCAACGCCGAGCTCGACACGCCAGAGGACACCGCTGCCACCGCCGCCGTGGCGCCCACCTTGACCGCACAACCCTGGCCCCCCGCCCTGCCCGACCAGGTGCGCGCCGTGGCGCAGGTGCTGGCCGGCAGCCCCAGCCCGCTGGCCGTACCCGCCATCGAAAGCCACTTCAAAGGCAAGGGGCCGTGGAAAAAAGGCTTGCCACGCATCCTCGAAACGCTGGAAGCGCTGGGGCGGGCGCGGCGCGCAGATGGCGAGCGCTGGGCGGCGTGAGCGCGCCGCAAACAAGATGAAAAGAACAACCGCAGCCCGCTCATCACTGGCCCTTGCCGCGCTGCTCTGCCTGAGCCCACACGCAGTGGCACAACAGCCGGTGTACCGCTGCAACGGCACCTACACCGACCAACCCTGCGCAGGTGGGCACGAGGTGGACATCCGCCCAACCGAGGGCGCTCACTCCCTGTCTGGCCAGAAGAAGCAGAGCCTGGAAGCCCAACTGCGCGACGCCACCCGGTCTGCAGACCAAGGTGTCAACAAAGGTGTGCAGCAGGCCCACACAGCCATGAAGTGCCAGCAGCTGCAAAAAGAACGCATGCGCCTGGACCAGACCAGCACCGGCACTGAACTGGCGGGGCGCCGGCTTGAGGTTAGACAGCAGCAGTTCAAACTGGGATGCCGCCGCAACTGAGTCGCCAGCTCAGTCGGTGGCATTTAGAACGCCAGGCGTGTCACGAACCCGTCGCGGAGGTAGGTCAGCGAAGCCTGTCTGTGGGGTCAAACGGCTTGAAACGCCACGGTGTCGGGCACCCCTGGTGCCACCCACATCTGGCGCGCGGTGGCGTCGATCATCACGCCCACCACACTTTCCACACACGCCTCGGGCGGCAAGGCCGGATCGGGGTGGCGGCACACCGCGAGGTAGCCGCCGCTGGTGTCGCGCAGAAAGGCCTCCAGTCTGGCCCGGTCCACGTGGGCGGCCTCGCCATGTCGGCAGGACGTCTCCAGCCGCGACTGGGTGGACAGCGCCGCCGCCATGGGCGCCTGCACCGCTTGCAAAGCCGGGCTCAGGTAGTGGTTGCTGTGGCTCACGCGGCCACGCGCGGCGGGCCATTCGGCCCAGGCTGCCGGGGCCAGTTCAAAACAGGCGATGTCGCCGCTGGCGTCCACGCAGGCGATGTTGGAGCCGGCACCAAAACCCAAGCGCGCCGCGCGGTCCAGCTCGCTTCTGGCCTGGGCCAGGCTGCCGCAATCGAGCAAGTGCCGCAACAACACATGCACCGGCACACCGGGCCGCGCGCCATCGTCCACCGAACGCAGGATGTTCAAGCCCAACCCGAACCCGGCCTCGTGCAAGCCGATCTTGGCCAACATGCCGGCCTCGGTGAGGGTGGTGATGGTGTGGCCCTCAGGGCCCGGCGTTTTAAGCAACACCAGCGCGGCGCGCTGGCGGCCCAGCCAGTCCCAGTTCTGCGCCAGCCAGGTGTGGCCATCGGCGGTGGCTGGCGGCGCCACACACAGGGTGGTGCATTCGCCTTCTTCGTGGGCTCGGGTGGCCGCCGCCGACAAGGCCTCGGCTTGTGCATCGGAACCCCAATCGGACAGGCCCAGGGCGGTGTTGGCGGTCAACGCCGCATGCACCAAGGCCGGGTCGGGCGCCTCGGCATACAAGCCGGGCGGCAGGATTTCGGTGCGGCAGTTCAGCGCCAGAATGGCCGCGAGCGGCTGACCGCTGCCTTCGGCAATGCCTTGAATTTCAGCGAGCCAGCGCGGGCTCAGCGCCGCGATCACCTCTGCATAGGCCTGCGCCCGTTCGCAGGCCTGCGCCCAGCCAATGCCACAGCCCGCGAACATGCGGGCGTAGGTGGACACGCTGTGCGCGACCTGGGCACGCGCGCCCTGGCCGTGGATGAGGCCACGCGCGTGGTCGGTGGGGGCGGCTCTCAAATCCAGCGTGGGAAACATGCTCATTCCTTCATCGTGATGCGGCCAGCCCCTGCGCCACCGTGGGGTAGCGCAGCACCAGCCGCAGTTCGCGCTTCATGCGCTGGTTGCTCAAGCGACGCGACTCGCCCATGAAGCTCAGCAGGCTCAGGGGCAACTGCTGCTGGGCGCTCTCGCGCGACACACGGGGCGGACGCGGCAGGCCATACAGGTCGGCGGCCAGGTCGAAGTAGTCGCCCATCTTCAGTTCTGTGTCGTCGCTCACGTTGACCACGCGCTGCGGCTTGGGCGCCATGAGGGCGCGCACACAGGCGCGGGCCAGGTCGTCGGCATGGATGTGGTTGGTGAACACGTCGTCCTCGGGGCGCAGCACCGGCGTGCCGCGTTGCAGGCGGGCATGCGGCGTGCCACCGTCGCGGTCGGGCGCGTAGATGCCGGGGATGCGCAACACGTTCACCGGCACGCCCAAAGCGCGGCCCCAGGCGCGCACCGAGGCTTCGGCGTCCACACGGCGCATGGCCCGGGGTGTTTGGGGTGTGGGCGCACGCGTTTCTGCGACCCAGGCGCCGCCACAGTCGCCATACACCCCGCTGGTGGAGCCATACACCAGCGCCCAGGGCGGCGCACGGCGCGCCAGCACCTGCAGCAGGCCACGGGTGCGGGGGTCTTGGCGCCAGTCGGCCAGGTCTTGTGAAGGCGGCGGCGCCAGGTGCAGCACACGCTGGCCCAGGCCCGCCAGGCGGCGCAGGCTGTCGGGTTGGTCGAGGTTGCCCAGCAGCGGCGTGATGCCTTGGCCACGCAAAGCGGCCACACGTTCCGGCGAGGACGTCAGGGCCAACACCCGCACCCGGCCTTGGGCCGCGCCCAATTCGCGCGCGGCACGCTGGCCCACGTCACCACAGCCCACCACCAACACGCGCAGGCGCCGAAAGCGCGCCGGCCGAGCGCCGATCAAATTCATTCGAAACCGTCCATTCGGTCAAATTTGAGACAATCGCACGCATCGTGGCGGCGCCTGTCGGCGCCGCTTTCCATTGCGATTCATTGATTCCGAGTATGACATTCACCATCACCGTTCAGCCCAGCGGCCGCGCCTTCACCGCCGACGCTGGCGAGTCCATGCTGGCCGCCGGCATCCGCCAGGGCATTGGCCTGCCCTATGGCTGCAAGGACGGCGCCTGTGGTTCGTGCAAGTGCAAGAAGCTCGAAGGTGTCGTTGCCCACGGCCCGCACCAGGCCAAGGCCTTGAGCGCCGAGGAAGAAGCGGCTGGTTACGTGCTGACCTGCTGCGGCGTGCCCCAGACCGACGTGGTGCTCGAATCCCGCCAGGTGACCGAAGCCGGGGCCTTCCCCATCAAAAAAATGCCGGTACGTGTGAGTGCACTCGAACGCGTGTCCAGCGACGTGGTGGTGCTGCGCCTGCAGCTGCCCGCCACCGACCAGTTCCAGTACCACGCCGGCCAGTACGTGGAATTTTTGTTGCGCGACGGCGACCGCCGCAGCTACTCCATGGCCAACGCGCCCCACACCCAAGCCGACAAACCCGGGCTGGAACTGCACCTGCGCCACATGCCCGGCGGCAAGTTCACCGACCACGTGTTCGGCGCGATGAAGGAAAAAGACATCCTTCGCATCGAAGGGCCTTACGGCAGCTTCTTTCTGCGCGAGGACAGCACCAAGCCCATCGTCATGCTGGCCTCGGGCACCGGTTTTGCGCCCATCAAGGCGCTGATCGAGCACATGGTCGCCAAGGGCATCACCCGCCCCACCACGGTGTACTGGGGCGGCCGCCGCCCGGCCGACCTGTACCAGCACGACTGGCTGGCCGCACAGGCCGCCGCCCTGCCCTGGCTCAGCTATGTGCCCGTGGTTTCGGACGCATTGCCTGAGGATGGCTGGACCGGTCGCACCGGCTTTGTGCACCGCGCCGTGCTGCAGGACTTTGCCGACCTCTCCGGCCACCAGGTGTACGCTTGTGGCGCGCCCATCGTGGTCGATTCGGCGCGCGCCGACTACACCACCCAAGCCGGCCTGCCTGAAGACGAATTTTTTGCCGATTCATTCACCAGCGCGGCCGACAAAGCTGCTGCCTAAGCCCCCACACAAGGAGACACCATGCAACGCCGCACGCTGATCACCGCCGCCGCCCTGGCCCCCTTTGTGCCTGCGTCGGCACTGGCTCAAGCCCGCACCACACGCATCATCGTGCCCTTCGCGGCCGGTGGCCCCATCGACGTGACGGCGCGCATCCTGGCCGAACGCGTGAAGGATTCGCTGGGCACGGTGATCATCGAGAACCGCCCCGGTGGCGGCGGCAACATCGGCGTGGACGCGGTGGCCAAAGCCGCACCCGACGGCCTGACCCTGGGCATTGCCACCACCGCCTCACACGGCATCAACCCCTGGCTCTTCAGCAAGCTGCCTTTTGACCCGGCCAAGGACTTTGCGCCGGTCACGCAGATGCTGCGTGTGCCCAACGTGCTGGTCATCAACGCCGAGACCGCGCAGCGCCTGAACATCCACAGCTTGGCCGACCTGGTGAAGTACGCCAAGGCCAACCCCGCCAAGCTCAACTACGGCTCGGGTGGCAACGGCAGCGCCGGCCACCTCGCGGGCGAAATGTTCAAGAACCAGGCCGACATCTTCGCACTGCACATCCCCTACAACGGTGGCAACCCCGCGCAGTTGGCGCTGCTGTCGGGCCAGGTGGATTTCAACTTCGACAACCTGGCCACGGCCGCGCCCAACATCCGCTCGGGCAAGCTCAAGGCCCTGGCCGTGACCACGCTGGAGCGCTCGGCCGTGATGCCCGACGTGCCCACCGTGGCCGAGACCTACAAGGGTTTTGCCATCGACACCTGGTGGGGCCTGATCGCCCCCGCCGGCACGCCGCGCGACGTGGTGCAAAAGCTCAACACCGCGTTTGTGGATGCGCTCAAATCGCCCGAGGTGAAAACCCGGTTTGGCAACCTGATGGCCGAGCCCGCGCCCAGCACGCCGGAACAGTTCGACGAGTTCATGAAACGCGAACGCGCCAAGTACGAGCGTGTGGTGAAAATCAGCGGCGCCAAGGTGGATTGACGGCGCTGCGGCGGTTCAGACGCCGAAGTAGCGGTCGGTGCGGTGGTTGACGGCAATCACAAAGTTAAGTGCCACCGCACCCAGCACCGAGAGCAGTAATTGCAGCGGCGGCAGCACCGCCAGGCCCAGCGCCAAAATCAGCACGTCAGCCCCCATTTGGATGGCGCCCGCGCGCCAGCCGCGCGTTTTTTGCAGGTAGATGGCCAGCACGCCGATGCCGCCCAGGCTGGCGCCGTGCCGGATGAGGATGAGGATGCCGGTGCCGGCCAGCAGCCCGCCCATGACGGCCGCAAACGCTGGGTCCAGATGCGCAAACCCCACAAGGTGGGGCAACACCTCGACATACAACGACATGAGGCCCACGGCAGCAAACGACTTGAGCGTGAACACCGGCCCCAGCGCCAGCCAGGCGAACACGTAAAACGGCAAATTGACGACAAACAGCCAGGCACCCAGCGGCCACTGGCTGACATAGTGCAGCACGAAGGCCAGGCCGGTGGTACCGCCGGTGAGCAGTTGCCCCTGCCGGAACATCAGCACCGCCAGCGCCACAAACAGGCAACCGGTCAGCAGGCCTTGCAGGTCTTCGAGTGTGTTGTGGGGGGCGGCCGCAGGGACGGGCGTGCGCTGGGTATCCATGCGGGGGATTGTGTCCCCCGCCTCCCAGCGGACCTTTGACCTGGGTCAGTAGGTTTCCAGATGCAGGCGCCCGTCGCGTTTGAGCGCCGCGCCCACGGTATCCCAATCGAGGCCGGCCTGGGTGGCGATGTCTTTGAGCGCCAACACCACGCCCTCTTCCATGGCCTTGAGGCCACAGACGTAGAAGCAGGCGTTCGGGTCGGTCAGCAAAGCGGCGAGGTCGGGCGCACGTTCACGCATCGCGTCTTGCACGTAACGCTTGGATTTGCCGGTCTCGCGCGAAAAGGCGAACTCGATGTCGATGAAATCCTTGGGCAGGTTGTTCAACGGACCAAAGTAAGGCAGTTCTGCAGGGGTGCGGGCGCCAAAGAACAACATCAGCTTGCCGCCCTCGAACTTGCCGCTCGCCCGCAGGCGGCGGCGCCATTCGGTCATGGCACGCATGGGCGCCGAGCCGGTGCCGGTGCAGATCATGACGATGCTGGAGCGCGGGTGGTTGGGCATCAGGAAACTGCTGCCAAACGGGCCGATGACCTGCACCTTGTCGCCCACCTTGAGGTCGCACATGTAATTGCTGGCCACGCCACGCACGGGCTGGCCCTGGTGGTCTTCGAGCACACGTTTGATGGTCAGCGACAGGTTGTTGTAGCCGGGGCGTTCGCCGTTGCGCGGGCTGGCGATGCTGTACTGGCGCGCGTGGTGGGGGCGGCCCTTGTCGTCCGTGCCCGGTGGGACGATGCCAATGCTCTGGCCTTCGAGCACGGGGAAGGGCATGGTGCCGAAGTCCAGCACGATGTGGTGGGTGTCGTAGTCGCCGCCGGCGGTTTTTCCCACTTCGGTGACACGCACGTTGCCACTCACCGTGGCTTCAATGGTTTTCTGTGCGGCTTTGGGGCCGTAGAGGTTGGTGTAGGCGTGGGCGGCCGACCATGGGGGCAATGTGGCGCCGTACTGGGCGCTGTTGAAGACGGGTGCGCCGGCTTCGGCCAGGGCACTCGGAACGGGTTCGGGCGCCACGACCGGTTCGGCTTCGGCAACCGCGCCATCGGCCACCAGCTCGGCGGCGCTCAGCTCGGCGGGCAACACATCCCAGCTCAGTTGCTCGGCCAGGCTGTAGGCCTTGACCTTGAGCACCTTGCGGTAGTTGTCGATGCTGCCGGTGGGGCATGGCGAGATGCAGTCGTTGCACCAGTTGCAGATGTCGATGTCCACCACGTAGTTGCGCGAGTCGTGACTGATGGCGCCCACCGGGCAGATGGATTCGCAGGTGTTGCAGCGGATGCAGATCTCGGGGTCGATCAGGTGCTGCTTGACGATGGCGGCTTCAGCGGGCGCGTTCATGGGAATCTCCGTGTGTTTTTTGGGCAGTGTATGTCTGGGTTCGCTGGACCGCACTGCGTTGGCCTTGCTGTGGGGCCGCATGGGCTGGGGTGACTGGCTTCGTTCGTGTCCCCCGGGCGCTGCGCGCCCTCCTCCTTTACCTCACTGCGCCAGTCACCCCAACCCATGCTCAGTCGCAAGAGAAAGAGTGATGGCGGCCCATCTTGTCCGGCGCTATCCGGCGCGCGTGCCTGATCCGGGGATGCCGCGGGTCCGGCTCTGCCGGCCCGCAGGCATCGCCCCCTGGGGGGTGACGCGCCCTTAGGCGCGGCGCGGGGGGGTCAATTAAACCTGACGTACTCGAAATCGACCGGCTGGCGGTTGATGCCCATGACCGGAGGCGCGATCCAGTTGGCGAACTTGCCGGGCTCGACCACACGGCCCATCAGGCTGGCCACAAAGGCGCGGTCGGCTTCGCTGGGCAGCCAGTTGTCGCGGTTGGCGTTCCATTCGGATTCGGAAATCACGCGGCCATCCGGGGCCACCTTCACGCCCTTGAGCAGGCCGATGTTGCGGTGGAAGGCCTTGTGCGGCACCGACAGGCGCACGGGGATGCCGGCCTTCTCGATGACCTTGTTCCAGCGCTCCACGCCACCCACGCTGTCCTTGATGTAGTCGTCGCGCAGCACTTCGTTCAGCGCGTTGAGCATGGGCACTTCTTTTTCCACCAGCTGGCCGTTCTGCACGTTCAGCACTTTGTAGAACTGGCCACGCAGCTGGTGGTCATCGGTGCGCTTGCCTTCTTCGTAACGGCCTTTCAAGCCGGTGCTGTAGAAGGTGGCGGCGTTGCTCGACTCGTCGGCACCGAAGAGGTCGATGGTCACCGAGAAGTGGAAGTTCAGGTAGCGCTGGATGGTGGGCAGGTCGATCACACCGGCGGCGCGCAGCTTGGCCGGGTCGTCGGTCTTGAGCTCGTTCATCACCTGGCAGGTGCGGTTGATGACGCGGCTCACACCCGATTCGCCCACAAACATGTGGTGGGCCTCTTCGGTCAGCATGAACTTGGTGGTGCGGGCCAGCGGGTCGAAGCTGCTTTCTGCCAAGGCGCAGAGCTGGAACTTGCCGTCGCGGTCGGTGAAGTAGGTGAACATGAAGAAGGACAGCCAGTCGGGCGTCTCTTCGTTGAAGGCTTCCAGGATGCGCGGGTTGTCTTTGTTGCCGCTGTTGCGCTCCAGCAGGGCCTCGCCTTCTTCGCGGCCGTCCTTGCCGAAGTACTTGTGCAGCAGGTAGACCATGGCCCACAGGTGGCGGCCTTCTTCGACGTTCACTTGAAAGAGGTTGCGCAGGTCGTACTGGCTGGGGCAGGTCAGGCCCAGGTGGCGTTGCTGCTCGACCGATGCCGGCTCGGTGTCGCCCTGCGTGACGATGATGCGGCGCAGGTTGGCGCGGTATTCGCCAGGCACGTCTTGCCAGGCGGCTTCGCCCTTGTGGTCACCGAAGTGGATCTTGCGGTCTTGTTCGGCCGGGTTGAGGAAGATGCCCCAGCGATAGTCGGGCATCTTCACATGGCCAAACTGCGCCCAGCCCTGCGGGTCCACGCTGACGGCGGTACGCAGGTAAACATCGAAGTTCTGCGAGCCGTCCGGGCCCATGTCGTTCCACCAGTTCAGGTAGTTGGGCTGCCACTGTTCGAGCGCGCGCTTGAGCGTGCGGTCTTCGGCCAGGTTCACGTTGTTGGGAATCTTCTCGCTGTAGTCGATGCTGGACATGGGGAGTCTCCTGGGATTTCAACGGTGGAAGGGGTTCGGTTGCGGCGCGCCACCCGGTCCGCGCCGCACAACGAAAACGGTGGTTTAGACGCGGTTCCAGTCGAAAGCGGCCTTGTCGCCTTTGCCGTAGACCTTGAGCGCGCCCTTTTCGCCCACGGCGTTGGGGCGCTGGAAGATCCAGTTCTGCCAGGCGGTGAGGCGGCCGAACACGCGGGTGAACATGTTCTCGGGACCGTTGAAACGCAGGTTGGCTTCCATGCCCGTCAGCGCGTCAGGCGACATGGCCACACGCTCTTCGATGGCGATGCGAATTTCGTCGGCCCAGTCGATGTCGTCGGGGTTGCTGGTGACCAGGCCCACGGCGAAGGCGGCATCTGCGTCCAGCGATTTGCCCAAGGTGGCGCGCACAGCCTCCAGGGCGGGGGCTTCGTCGTAGAAGCGGCGGCCCAGGCGGGTCTGCCCCGTCACCATGGGGTAGAGGCTGAAGTTGGCTTCGCTCACAGCAATCTTGGGCGCGGCAGCTTCGTCGTCGGGCAGGGCCAGCATGTAGCTGCGGTCGCACGCCAGGGCCAGCTCCAGCAGGGTGCCGGCGAAGCAGGTGCCGCTGTCGACGAGGGCAAACAGGCTGCGCGAGGACACATCCAGGCGGCTGAAGGTGCGGCGCAGCAGGCCGATGGTCTCGCGCACCAACCAGTGGTTCTTGTTCGCCAGCAGCACGGCGTCCATGGCCAACACGGCAGCGGCGTCACCCGAGGTCTTGATCAGCCAGGTGCCGATGTCCAGCTCGTTGGTGCGCATGTGCAGGATGGCGTCTTCCAGTTCGCGACCCATTTGCAGCGGGTACCAGGCGGCACCTGCGGCTTCGATGCCGGCCACGTCGCTCGGCTGCGCGCCGGTGGGGGCCTTGACCGTGAAGGTGGCGGTGCGCTTGGCGCGGTCGATCTCGACCGTGACGTTGGCGTAGCTCAGCGTGTCACCGGCGATGGTGCGCTGCACCAGCGGCAGCTCGACGCCCTTGGCGTCGGCAGGCCGGTCGCTCAGAGCAGCCAGCTCGAGGGCACGCTCTTGCACCTTGGCGGCAAACTGGGCGGGCTTGGCGATGTGGTCCACCAGGCGCCAGTCTTTGGCTTTCTGACCACGCACACCTTCCACGCTGGTGCAGAAGATGTCGGCCAGGTCGTGACGGACTTTCTTCTTGTCGGTCACGCGGGTCAGGCCACCGGTGCCGGGCAACACGCCCAGCAGGGGCACCTCGGGCAAGCTGACGGCGCTGCTGCGGTCGTCCACCAGAAGGATTTCGTCGCACGCCAGGGCCAGCTCGTAACCACCACCGGCGCAAGCGCCGTTCACGGCGGCCAGGAACTTCAGGCCGCTGTGTTGCGACGAGTCTTCCAGGCCGTTGCGGGTCTCGTTGGTGAACTTGCAGAAGTTCACCTTCCAGGCGTGGCTGCTCACGCCCAGCATGAAGATGTTGGCGCCCGAGCAGAACACCTTCTCCTTGGCGCTGGTGACGACCACGGTGCGCACTTCGGGGTGCTCAAAGCGAATGCGGTTGATGGCATCGTTCAACTCAACGTCCACACCCAGGTCGTAGCTGTTGAGTTTGAGCTTGTAGCCTGGGCGCAAGCCGGCGTTTTCGTCGAAATCGGCCGCCAGGGTGGCCACCGGGCCGTTGAAGCTCAGCTTCCAGTGGCGGTACTGGCTGGGGTGGGTGCGGTAGTCCACGGGTTCGGCGAGCTGGACCTGGATGGGGGCGGGTGCGTTCATGGGCTGTCTCCTGGTGGTGAGATGCAGCATGTTGCATCTCGTTGACGTGCATCATAGTGCATGTTCCAAAACGACGTCAAGCACTTTTCTGCATGTTTTCAAAACATCAGCTCAGCGCGCAGGCGCTCACACGGGCAGACCCAAGGCCTCACGCACCGTGGCACGCAGCACCACAAAGGTTTCATCCAGCGGTTGCTCGCTGGTGTTCACGCGGTATTGCGCCTTGGCGTAAAAAGCCGACCGCCCTTTGAGGATGTTCTTCAGGTCGTCCATGGCCTCGGCGCTGGCGGCCATGGGCCGCAAATCGCCCTGCGCGCGCACACGGCCCATGTGGTCCTCGGGGTCGGCCTGCAGCCACACGGTGGTGCAGTGACCCAGAAGGAGGTTGAAGGTGGCCGCATCGGACACCAGCCCGCCCGGCGTGGCGAGCACCGCCTCGGGGTAGATCTGAATCGCCTCTTCCACCGCCCTTCTCTCGTAGCGGCGGTAAGCGTTTTGCCCGTACAGGGCCTGGATTTCCGACACACTGCAACCGGCAAACTTCTCGATTTCGCGGCTCAGTTCCACAAAGGGGTAGCCCAGGTCATCGGCCAGCATCTGCCCCAGCGTGGACTTGCCCGCACCGCGCAAACCGATCAATGCCACACAACAGCTTTGCCCTCGCTGTTTGGACGCCGTGCCCAGCATTTCAGCCAAAGCGATACGGGCACGGCGCAGCGTGGCCTCGTCCTGGTTGGTCAACAACTCGCGGATCAGCAGCCACTCCGACGATTGGGTGGTGACGTCGCCCAACAGTTCGGCCGCCGACGCCTGCAAGGCACTCGCCACCTGCATCAGGAGCAGGATGGACACATTGCCCTCGCCGTACTCCAGGTTGGCCAAGTGGCGCTCGGACACGTCCGCCGCCAACGCCAGGGCCTTGCGCGTCATGCCCCGGCGCGCACGTGTGGAACGCACCCGCTCCCCCAGTTGGACCAGGAAAGGATGGCGCTGGTCGGCGGCGGCCCCGCCCGAAACATGCAATATATTGCTTGACATTCAATCTTTTTTGGATAACCTTCGCTACCTGCACGATATTTCATATTGCCGCGCGACGCAAGCGGAAGAATGAGGAGATGAACATGAACCCAGATGCATTCAAGGCGCTGTTGCAGCAGATCACACGCGCCATCGGCAACCGCCCGCTGGACCAGGAACTGCACACCTGGCTCAACACCGAACACGGTGCCACCTCCCCCCTGTACCAGCAGCTCAAGTCCGCCTGCGAAGTGGGCGTGGCAGCCGGCTGGTTGTGCCAGCGCGAGGGCGGCGGCATCAAGTACGGCCGCATCTTCAAGCCCAGCGATGAACTGCACGGCTTTTCGGTGGACGTGGTGGACATGGACACGGTTGCCGGCCCCCACCACACCCACCCGCTGGGCGAGATCGACCTCATCATGCCCCAGGACAACACGGCCACTTTTGACGGCCACGGTGCCGGCTGGCTGGTGTACGGCCCCGGCAGCGCCCACCCACCCACCGTGGCCAACGGACGTGCGTTGGTGCTCTATTTGCTGCCCGAAGGCCGCATCGAATTCACGCGCTGAGATGGGGCTCCCCCCGCGCCGCCTTCGGCGTCACCCCCCAAGGGGCGATGCCAGCCGTCCGGCGAAGCCGGCCCGGCGGCATCCCCGGCTGGGTTGCCTCATACGCTGTGGCGCTATCGATAACTGAAGTTCATCTCTCCCAAAGGATCTCACCTTGACCACCTCATCCCCCCTGCTGCCCAACTTCGTGGGCGGCCAATGGATCCACGGCACCGGCGCCGGCACCCCGCTGTTTGACCCCGTGCTTGGCACCGAACTGGCCCGCGTGGATTCGACCGGGCTGGACCTGCCCGAGGCCTTTCGTTTCGCACGCGAAGTCGGTGGTCAGGCGCTGCGCGCTCTCACCTACCACCAGCGTGCGGCCCTGCTCGCCCAGGTGGCCCAGGTGCTGCAGGCCAACCGCGCCGACTACGAAGCGATCTCAGTGGCCAACAGCGGCACCGTCAAGGCCGACACGGCGGTGGACGTGGACGGTGGCATCTACACCGTGGGCGTCTACGCCAAGCTGGGCGATGGCCTGGGCGACGTGTTCCACCTCACCGAAGGCGACGCTGTTCGGCTGGGCAAAGACCCGCTGTTCCAGTCGCAACACGTGGCCGTGCCCACACGCGGCGTGGCCCTGTTCATCAACGCCTTCAACTTCCCCAGCTGGGGCCTGTGGGAAAAGGCAGCGCCCGCCCTGCTCTCGGGTGTGCCGGTCATCGTCAAACCTGCTACCGCCACCGCCTGGCTCACGCAGCGCATGGTGCAGGACGTGGTGAACGCGGGCATCCTGCCCGCGGGTGCACTGTCCGTCATTTGTGGCAGCGCCAATGGGCTCATGGACCAGTTGCAGGCCTTTGACGTGGTGTCTTTCACCGGCTCGGCCGACACCGCCGCAGTCATCCGTTCCCACCCGGCGGTGGTGCAACGTTCGGTGCGCGTCAACATCGAGGCGGACAGCGTGAACTCGGCCCTGCTCGCGCCCGGCGAAGCCAATGCCGAAGCGCTCGACCTGCTGGTCAAAGAGGTGGTGCGCGAGATGACGGTGAAGTCGGGCCAGAAGTGCACCGCCATCCGCCGCATCTTCGTGCCCGAGGCCTTGTTCGACAGCGCCGCCAGCGCCATCGCGGCACGCCTGGCCGGCACCACCGTGGGCAACCCGCGCAATGAAGCCGTGCGCATGGGCGCGGTGGTGAGCCGGGCCCAGTTCAATGCCGTGCAAGCAGGCCTGCAAGCGCTCAAAGCCCACACCGAGGTCTTGTTTGACGGCAATACCCTGCCACTGGTGGACGCCGACCCGGCGCAGGCCTGCTGCGTCGGCCCCACGCTGCTGGGCGCGCGCAACCCCGACAACAACCCCGTGGTGCACGATGTGGAGGTGTTTGGCCCGGTGGCCACCCTCATGCCCTACCGCGACGAGGCGCACGCGCTGGCGCTGGTGCGCCGAGGCCAGGGTTCGCTGGTGGCTTCGGTGTACGGCACACAAGCCGACGACCTGGCCCGCATCGCACTGGCCCTGGCCGACAGCCATGGCCGTGTGCATGTGATCAGCCCAGACGTGAAGGCCGCACACACCGGCCACGGCAATGTGATGCCACAGTCGCAACACGGTGGCCCGGGCCGTGCCGGTGGGGGCGAAGAGCTGGGTGGCCTGCGCGCCTTGCGCTTCTACCATCAACGTTGCGCCATCCAGGCCAGCACGGCGGTGCTGAGGGCGGGCGTGGCCCCGGCAGCCGCCCAAGCCTGAAACCCCAGAACAAGAGGAGACACCCATGGACACCCCCACCCCTGACGTGCCCGCACCGGGCAGCAGCTTCAACTTCGCGCAGCACCTCATCGGGTGCAACGCAGCGCGCCTGGACAAGACCGCGTTCATCGACGACCAAGGCAGCCTGACCTACGGCGCGCTGTTCGAGCGCGTGCGCCGCGTGGCCAGCGGCCTGCTGGCCCTGGGCCTGCGCCGCGAAGAACGCGTGCTGCTGCTCATGCACGACAACAACGATTGGCCGGTGGCCTTTCTGGGCGCGCTGTACGCGGGCGTGGTGCCGGTGGCCGTGAACACCCTGCTCACCGCCGACGACTACGCCTACATGCTGGAGCATTCGCGCGCGCAGGCCGCGCTGGTGTCGGGGGCACTGCTGCCCGCGCTCACCTCGGCCATGGTCAAGAGCGACCACGAGGTGAAGAAGGTCATCGTTTCGCACCCGGCCGCACCGCTGCACCCGGCCGAGATGGACATGGAAGCCTTCGTCGCCGCCCACACCCCCGCCGCCAAGCCCGCGCCCACCTCCCCTGATGACCCCGGCTTCTGGCTCTACTCGTCGGGCTCCACCGGCCGGCCCAAGGGGACGGTGCATTCGCACGGCAACCCCTACTGGACCGGCGAGCTGTACGGCAAGCGGGTGCTTCAGCTCACTGAAAACGACGTCTGTTTTTCGGCTGCCAAGCTCTTCTTTGCCTACGGCCTGGGCAATGCCCTGACCTTCCCCATGGCGGTGGGCGCCACCACCTTGCTGATGGCCGAACGCCCCACACCCGACGCCACCTTCAAGCGTTGGACCGGTGCCGTGGGCGGTGTGAAACCCACGGTTTTCTACGGCGCCCCCACCGGCTTTGCCGGCATGCTGGCCCACGCCCAACTGCCCGCCGCGAGCGACGTGGCATTGCGCCTGGTGTCCTCTGCGGGTGAAGCCTTGCCGGCCGAGTTGGGCGAACGCTTCAAACGGCATTTCGGCATCGACATCGTGGACGGCATCGGCTCCACCGAGATGCTGCACATCTTCCTCTCCAACCGACCCGACCGCGTGCGATACGGCACCACAGGCTGGCCGGTGCCGGGCTATGAGATCGAGCTGCGCGGCGACGACGGTGCGCCGGTGCCCGATGGCGAACCGGGCGACCTCTATATCCACGGCCCGTCGGCGGCCATGATGTACTGGGGCAACCGCGAAAAAACCCGCGAAACCTTCCAGGGCGGCTGGACCAAAAGCGGCGACAAATACGTGCGCAACAGCGACGGCAGCTACACCTACGGCGGGCGCAGCGACGACATGCTCAAGGTCAGTGGCATCTACGTCTCACCCTTCGAAGTGGAAGCGACCTTGGTGCAGCACCCCGCCGTGCTGGAGGCGGCCGTCATTGGTGTGAACGATGCCGACGGCCTGGTCAAGACCAAGGCCTTTGTGGTGTTGACGGGCAAACAGGATGTGACCGAGGACGAGCTCAAGGCCTTCGTCAAGGACAAGCTGGCGCCCTACAAGTACCCCCGGCAGATTGAGTTCGTGAGCGATCTGCCCAAGACGGCCACCGGCAAGATCCAGCGCTTCAAGCTGCGCGAGCGCGAGAGATCGGCATGACCGCAACCGGCCCCCAGCTCTGTTCGATAGCCTGGGCGGGCCGCCCGGTTGAGATCGAACACCAATGGATTGAAACCGGGCCGAGTGACGGCCCGCTGCTGGTGTTTCTGCACGAAGGCCTGGGGTCGGTGTCGATGTGGCGGGACTTTCCCGCTCGCCTGTGCGAGCGCCTGGGCTGGCAGGGCCTGGTGTATTCGCGGCCAGGCTACGGCCAATCCACACCCCGCCCGCTCGACCAATCCCTGACACCCGACTTTCTGGAGCGCCAGGCGGTGGAGGTGTTGCCCGCCTTGCTGTTGGCCTTGGGCGTGGATGGACACCAGCGGCCACTCTGGCTGCTGGGCCACAGCGACGGGGGCTCCATCGGGCTCATCCACGCAGCCCGGTTCGCAGACAACGTGGCCGGTCTGGTGGTGCTGGCCCCACACATCATGGTGGAAGACATCTCGGTGACCAGTATCGCCCGCGCCCGCGAGGCCTACCTGAACACCGACCTGCGCGAGCGCCTGGCCCGGCACCACTGCGACCCGGATGCCGCCTTCTGGGGCTGGAACGACGTGTGGCTGTCCCCCGCGTTTCGCGACTGGTCCATCGAGACGATGCTGCCGGCCATCACCTGCCCGGTGCTGGCGGTACAAGGCCAAGACGACGAATACGGCACACTGCAACAGGTGTTCGGCATCGCGGCAGCCGCACCACAAACAGCCGTGGAGGTGTTTGCAAGCTGCGGCCATTCGCCCCACAAGGACCAAACCGAGCGCTTGCTGGATCTGGTGGCCACCTTCACGGGCGAAAGGTCAACAAACCATGCGAACATTTGACGGTGTTCAAGGGTTATCCCTGCTGACCCTGGGTACAAGCTGCACTATATTGCACAACGCGAGATGAATTAAACCGCATGTTATTTGCCACCCGGCACCACAACAGGAGACAACCATGGCCAACCGCCGACTCGTTCTGACCCGCAGCGCCGCCATCATCGGCGCCGCCTCCTCCAGCCTGCTGCTGCCCGAAATCGTCCGTGCCCAGTCGGGCAAGGTGCGCGTGGGTTTCATGCTGCCCTACACCGGCACCTTCGCCCAGCTGGGTGTGGCCATCGAAAACGGCTTCCGCATGGCGCTCAACGAGCAAGGCGGCAAGCTGGGCGGCCGTGAGGTGGAGTTCTTCAAGGTGGACGACGAGTCCAACCCCGCCAAAGGGATTGAAAACGCCAGCCGCCTGGTGGAACGCGACAAGGTGGACGTGCTGGTGGGCACCGTGCACTCGGGCGTTCAGATGGGCATCCACAAGGTGGCGCGCGACACCGGCGTGCTCAACCTCATTCCCAACGCGGGGGTGCACATCGCCACCCGCGCACAGTGCGCGCCCAACGTGTTCCGCACCTCGTTCAGCAACTCGCAGCCCACGCTGGCGCTGGGCAAGGCCATGGTCGAGCGCGGCCACAAAAAAGCGGTCTGGATCACCTGGAACTACGCCGCTGGTGACGAGGCCTTTGAAGGTTTCGAGAAGAGCTACACCGAGGCCGGTGGCACCATCATCAAGAAGCTGGGCCTGCCCTTCCCCAACGTGGAGTTCCAGGCGCTGCTGACCGAAATCGCCTCGCTCAAGCCCGACGCTGTGGCCTGCTTCTTTGCGGGCGGCGGTGCGGCCAAGTTCCTGCGCGACTTTGCCGCCGCCGGCCTGAACAAGAACATCCAGCTCTACGGCTCGGGTTTCCTCACCGAAGGTGTGCTGGAGGCCGCCGGTGACGCCGCCAACGGCGTGTTGACCACCATGCACTACAGCGATTCGCTGGACACCCCGGCCAACAAGAAATTCCGCCTGGACTACGCCAAAACCTTCAAGCTGCAGCCCGATGTGTACGCGGTGCAGGGCTACGACACCGGTCTGCTGCTGATCAAGGGTGCCAACGCGGTCAAGGGCGACCTGGCCAACAAGAAGGCGTTGTACGCCGCCATGGAAGGCGCCACCATCGACAGCCCGCGCGGCAAGTGGACCATGAGCAAGGCGCACAACCCAGTGCAGGACATGTACCTGCGCAAGGTCGAGAACAAGGAAAACAAGGTCATTGGCATCGCACAGAAAGCCGTGGCCGACCCCGCCACCGGCTGCAGAATGGGTTAACCCCCGCGCCGCCCGCAGGCGTCACCCCCAAAGGGGGCGATGCCTGCGGGCCGGGAAACCCGGACCCGCGGCATCCTGGGTTGCACACACTGCGCCACCGCCCCACCCCGTGCCCACCAACGGCGGTTGATCCCGCCGTTTTTTTTGAGCGCCATGGACCTCGCCAACTTCCTCATCCAACTGCTCAACGGCCTGCAATACGGCCTGTTGCTCTTCATGCTGGCCGCTGGCCTGACGCTGATCTTCGGCATCATGGGCGTGGTCAACCTGGCCCACGGCAGCTTCTACATGATCGGAGCCTACATGGCCTGGTCCATGTCAGCGCTGTTCGGCAACCTGTTCGTGGCCATCGTGGTCGGCGCGGTGTTGTCGGTGGCGCTGGGCTGGGCGCTGGAGTGGGTGCTGTTCCGGCACTTCTACCACCGCGACCACCTTGACCAGGTGCTGCTGACCTTTGGCCTGATCTACATCTTCGAGGAGCTGCGCTCGCTCTTGTGGGGCGACGATGTGCACGCCGTGCAAATGCCGGCCTCGCTCGACTGGGCCATCCCGCTGACCGACAACCTGTCCTACCCGGTCTACCGGCTGGTGATGTCGGGCATTTGTGTGCTGCTGGCCCTGGCCCTGTACCTGCTGATCTCCAAAACCCGCCTAGGCATGAAGATCCGCGCTGGCGCCTTCAACCACGACATGACCGAAGCCCTGGGCATCAACATCCGCCTGATCCACGGCATCGTGTTCGCCATCGGCGTGGGCCTGGCCTCGGTGGCCGGCATGATCGCCGCGCCCATCTCCAGCGTCTACCCCAACATGGGCAGCACCGTGCTCATCATGTGTTTTGTGGTGGTGGTGATTGGTGGCATCGGCTCGGTGCGCGGGGCGCTGGTGGCCTCGCTGCTGGTGGGGCTGGTGGACACTTTCGGCAAGGTGCTGCTGCCGCAGGTGGCCGGCATGCTGGTCTACATGGTGATGGCCGCAGTGCTGCTCTACAAGCCCGAAGGCTTGTTCAAACATTGAGCTCGGGGACAACATGAGTGCATCTTCCAAAGCCCCGCTGGAGCGCCTGCCGCGCGCCCTCCACATCGCCCTGATGCTGGGTGGTCTGGCCCTGGCCGCCTTCCCACTCGTGCCCATGGAAGGGCGCGATTTCTACCTGCAAATGCTCACGCAGATGATGATCCTGGCCATCTTCGCGATGAGCCTGGACCTGCTTCAAGGCGTCTCCGGTCTGGTGTCGCTGGGCCATGCGGCCTACTTTGGTCTGGCCGGCTACGCGCTGGCCTTCCTCACGCCGGCCGACACGCCCATCAGCCTGTGGTGGTCGCTGCCGGTGGCAGCACTCGGTGCCGCACTCGCTGCGCTGGTGATCGGCTTTTTTGTGGTGCGCACCCACGGCATCTACTTCATCATGGTCACCATGGCCTTTGCCCAGATGGTGTTCTTCCTGTTCTTTGACAACAAGGCGCTGGGCGGATCCGACGGCATCTACGTCAACTTCAAACCGCACGCGTCCATCGCGGGCTGGGACGGCATCGACCTGGAGAACAAGGCCACCTTCTTCTACCTGACGTTGCTGGTGCTGGTGGGCGTCTACCTGTTCCTGCGCCGGCTGCTGTTTTCGCCCTTTGGCCGTGCGCTGGCCGGCATTCGCGCCAACGAACACCGCATGCGCGCCGTGGGCTATGGCACGTATGGCTACAAGCTCACCGCCTTCACTCTGGCCGGTGGCCTGGCGGGCATTGCGGGCTATTTGTGGGCCGCACAAACCGGCTACGTCAACCCCGAGCTGATGGGTTTCCACATGAGCGCACACGCCATCATGATGGTCATCCTGGGCGGCATGGGCAACTTTGCCGGCGCCATCGTAGGCGCCTTTGCATTCGAATACACCCTGCACCTGTTCAAGGACATCACCAAACATTGGCAACTGCTGATGGGCAGCTTCATCGTGCTGGTGGTGGTGTTTGCGCCACGCGGCCTGCTGGGCCTGCTGGTGCGCCAGAAGGAGGACGCGAAATGAGCGCCACCCTGACCACACCATCCGGCACGCCCGAAGTGCTGCTGAGCGCGCGCGAGCTGACCAAACGTTTTGGCGGGCTGGCCGCCGTCAACGGTGTCAACCTCGACCTCTGGCGCGATCGCATCCACGCCGTCATCGGTCCCAACGGCGCGGGCAAATCCACACTGACCAACCTGCTCTCGGGCGACATCCTGCCCACCGCCGGCACCGTCACGCTGGGCGGCATCGACACCACCCGACACAGCCCCGAAGCCAAGTCGCAGCGCGGTCTGGGCCGCAGCTACCAGAAGACCAACATCTTCAGCAGCTTCACGGTGTGGGACAACGTGCGCCTGG
Source organism: Hydrogenophaga defluvii (assembly GCF_042665235.1). NCBI lineage: Bacteria > Pseudomonadati > Pseudomonadota > Betaproteobacteria > Burkholderiales > Comamonadaceae > Hydrogenophaga > Hydrogenophaga defluvii. The sequence continues at coordinate 50,888 of NZ_JBHTBZ010000056.1, forward strand.
CCGCGCAGTCGCGCCGCCGGTACGCGCCGTGGAACCCGGCGCAGTGGCTCACCCGCGCCGATGCGCAAGCCACCACCAACGCGAGTTGCGAGCGCGCCATCGAACTCGCTGGCCTGACATCGCGCACGAACACCATCGCGGCCACCATCAGCCACGGCGAACAACGCCAGCTTGAAATCGCCATGACGTTGGCGACCGAGCCCCAGGTGCTGCTGCTGGACGAGCCGCTGGCCGGTATGGGCCAGGCCGAGGCCGAGCGCATGGTGGAGCTGCTGCTCAAGCTCAAGAAGGGCCACGCCATGTGCCTGGTCGAACACGACATGGACGCGGTGTTTGCGTTGGCCGACCGTTTGACGGTGATGGTCAACGGCCAGGTGATCGCCAGCGGCACGCCGGCCGAAGTGCGCGCCGACACCGCCGTGCAGGCCGCCTACCTGGGCGAGGAACACTGATGAGCAAAATCACAACAACGCTGGTCCATGCGACCGGCCTGAACACCCATTACGGTCAGAGCCACATCCTGCGTGGCATCGATTTTGAGGTCTTGCCCGGCCAGACCATTGGCCTGATGGGCCGCAACGGCATGGGCAAAAGCACGCTGCTCAAAAGCCTCATGGGCCTGGTCAAACCCAGCAGCGGTCAGGTCCACATCAAAGGGCAGGACATGACCGGTGCGGCGCCGTTTGAGGTGGCCCGCAAAGGCATTGCCTACGTGCCCGAAGGCCGTGGCATCTTCGGCAACCTGAGCGTGAAAGAAAACCTGCAGATGGCGGCGCGTGCTGGCACGCAGGGACAGCGTGAATGGACCTACGAACGAGTGCTGGAGACGTTTCCTCGCCTCAAAGAGAGGCTGGGCCACGGCGGACAACAACTCTCCGGCGGCGAGCAGCAGATGCTGACCATCGGCCGCGCGCTGATGACCAACCCCGACCTGCTCATCCTCGACGAGGCCACCGAGGGCCTGGCGCCACTCATTGCGCGCGAGATCTGGCGCATCTGCGCGCTGATCCGCGAGAGCGGCATCAGCAGCATCATCGTGGACAAGAACTGGAAACACGTGACCCAGATCACCGACAAGAACGTGATTCTGGTCAAGGGCGAGGTGGTGTACGAGGGCGACTCGCCCACCCTCGTGTCGCAACCCCGGTTGCTGGAGCAGTACCTGGGGGTTTAACCCTTCAGCAGCGCGCGCACATCGCTCACCAGCCCCTCGGTGGGGCTGCCGTAGCGGTGGTACAGGCGCACGCGGCCGCTGCCGTCGTACACATAGCTGCCGGCCGAATGGTCCATGGTGTAGCTGGTGGGCGTCTTGCCCTCCACCTTTTTGTAGTAAATCTTGTAGGCCTTGGCCAGGTCGGGCAACTGCGCCAGCGTGGGCACCAAGGCCAGGAAGCTGGGATCGAAGTTGGTCATGTAGGCCTTGAGCAACTCGCCCGTGTCGCGCTCCGGGTCCACCGTGATGAAGATGCCCTGCAGCTTGTCGCCATCGGCGCCCAGCTGCTGCTTCACCTGCGCCAGCTCTGCCATCGAGGTCGGGCACACATCCGGGCACTGGGTGAAGCCAAAAAACACCACCACCACCTTGCCTTTGAAGTCGGCGAGGGTACGGCGTTGGCCGTTGTGGTCGGGCAGATCAAAACCTTGTGCGTAGTCGGCACCGGTGATGTCGATGCCAGAGAACGAAGGCTGGTCGGGCGAACAGGCGGCCAGCGCGGCGGCGCTCAACAACAGGCCACGGCGGGTGAGCATCATGGGGTTCATACGAGGTAGTGATCGACCAGCAGTGCCGCAAACAACAGCGACAGGTGGATGAGCGAAAAACGGAAGGTCTTGCGCGCCAGAGCGTCGGAATAGTTGCGCCACAGCGCCCAGGCGTAGGCACAGAAGCCGATGCTCAGCGCGATGGCCACCACTAGGTACAGCCAGCCACTCATGCGCATCACAAAGGGCAGCAGACAGGCGGCGAACAGAATGAAGGTGTAGAGCAGGATGTTCAGCCGCGTGAACTCCGAGCCGTGGGTGACCGGCAACATGGGCAGGCCGGACTTGCGGTAGTCCTCCACCCGGTACAAGGCCAGCGCCCAGAAGTGCGGCGGCGTCCAGAGGAAGATGATGAGGAACAGGATCAGTGCTTCGGGCGCCACCATGTTGGTCATGGCGGTCCAGCCCAACACGGGCGGCATGGCACCCGATGCACCACCGATGACGATGTTTTGTGGCGTCAGCGGCTTGAGAATGACGGTGTAGATGACCGCGTAACCCACAAAGGTGGCGAAAGTCAGCCACATGGTCAGCGGGTTGACCCACACGTACAAAATGGCGGAACCGATGGCACACAACACTGCCGAAAACGTGAGCGTTTGGGTGTTGCTGAGCTGCCCTTTGGCCGTGGGGCGCCAGGCCGTGCGTTTCATCTTGGCGTCGATGTGCTGTTCGACCACGCAGTTGAACGCGGCGGCAGCACCGGCCACCAGCCAGATACCGAAACAGGCCACAGCCATCAGCCCGAGCTGGCCCAGGTTGGGCAGGCCGGGCACGGCCAACACCATGCCGATGAGGGCACAAAAAACAATGAGCTGGATGACGCGTGGCTTGGTCAACGCGTTGAACTGGCGCCAGGTGGACGGCAGGGGCATCACCGGCGCGGCAGAGGTGTCGGGCGTGGTCATGCAGGCCGTCCTGTCGTTGAAGAAATGGAAGGGTGGTGTTGAACCTGTGTCTGGCCACGCACCGAGAGCAGCGCACCGGTGAGCACCACAACCAGCGCAGCCGCGCCCCCTGTGTGGGCCACAGCGGCCAACAAGGGCCAGTCCAACACCACGTTGCTCAGGCCGGAGCCCAGCTGCCAGGCTGCACCCAAAGCCAGCCAGCGCGCCTGGGGGCGAAGGGTGGCATCGGCACGCCACAAGCGCCAAGCGGCCCAGCACAACGCCGCGATCACCAGCACGGCAAAGGCACGGTGCGCCATGTGGATGGCGGTGAGGGCCGCAAAGGGAATGGCTGCGCCGCTGCGGTCCATGCCGAGTTCACGCCACCACTGGAAGCCGGTGGCGAAGTCCATGGGCGGCCACCAGCGGCCTTGGCACATCGGGAATTCGGTACAGGCCAACACGGCGTAGTTGGTGCTGACCCAGCCGCCCAGGGCGATCTGCAGCCACAACAACACAAACACCAGCCACAACATCCACACGCTGTTGCGCTGCATGGGCACCACCGGCCAGGCCTGGTCGGCGCGCGCGTATTGCACGGCCTGGGCACGCAACAAGGCCAGCAGGCCGAGCCCAAACAGCAGGTGCAGCGTGACGATGGCCGGAAACAGTTTCATGGTGACGGTGAGCGCGCCGAACGCGCCCTGCACACACACCCACACCAGCGTCAACAGTGGCCACAGCGGCGAGACCGGCACCTGGCGGCGTTGGCGCCAAGTCTGGACCGCCAGGACGATGATCAGCACGCCCACACCGGTGGCGAGGTAGCGGTGGATCATTTCGATCCAGGCTTTGGGGAACGTGACCGGTCCGCTGGGCATGGCCGCTTGCGCAGCGCTGATGTCGGCGTGGGCGCCGATGGGGCTGGCGGCGCCGTAACAGCCGGGCCAATCCGGGCAACCCAGGCCGGAGTCGGTGAGGCGGGTGAAGGCGCCGAACAACACCAGATCGAAGGTCAGGAACAGCGTGACCACGGTCAGTAAACGCAGGCGCTGCGCCGGTGTGGCGTGGGGCTGGCGCCGCCACACCCACCACAGCGGCAACACCGCCACCAGCACGCCCATGAGCATCAGGCGCGCGGCGGGCGACAGATCCACGAGGGCTTGTGTGTCCATCAGGGCCGGCCCTCTTTGTCCCAGAACGCCGAGGCACGCAGCAGACGCTCGAGGTCGCGGCGCACTTGGGCCGGGTCGGCCTGGGCCGGGAAACGCATCATCCAGTTGCCCAGGGGATCGACCACATAGAGATGGTCGGAAAGCCGCTGACCCGGGGCGGGCTGCAGCCAGGCACCCAGGGCGGCCTCGTCCACCTGCAGCACGGTGGCCTGCTCGGTGGCGGCCATCAGCGCAGGCGTCAGAGCGGTGTTCCCGGTGCGCAACCAAACCCAGTCGAGCCGGCCTTTTTCCTTGCCCAGCCCTTCACGCAGCTGGCGCTGCAGGAAGAGATGTCGTTCGCAGTCGGCGTCACACGCGCTGTCGGCCACGCTGATGAGCAGCCACTGGTCCTTCAGCGTGGGCAAAGCCACTGCGGCGCCATCACGCCCCAACGCTTGCACGGCGGGCAAAGGGCGTTGCGGGTCGATCAGTTCGCCGTAGTTCCGCCGGCCCTCCGGGCGCACGACGTAGTACATGAAGTAGGAGGCGATGACCGGCGCGGCACACACCAGCAGCACACCCAGCATCTTGAGGCGGCCGCGACGCGAAGCGGCGGCCGACACGGCGCTGGCCGGGTCGAGCTGGGGCATGGAATGGACGGTCAAGCCCAAGGGCTCATCCGGCTGACTGGACACGTGCTCGGCGGCGGGGGGCGATGATTTGGAACCAGACATACAAAAGGGCAAACAGGGCGCTGAGGCCAAACCACTGGAAGGCGTAACCGTAGTGTTTGTGGACGTCGGTGGCCGGTTGTGGCCAGTCTCTCAACAGCCCATCATCGGCGGCACTGATCTGCAGGGCCGACAGGGGCAGCAAAGGCGTCTTCAATTCCGCCTCAAGGGCGACAAGGTCGGTATTTTGCCGGATCGCCCCGCCCTCCCCCTGACCCAGCTCGTAAAGCTTGGCGGGCGGCGGGGCCAATCGCAGCCGCAAATACACCGTGTCGGCCGGTGTTGGCACGGCGGGCACCCGGGTGCGGTCCTCGAAATGGCGGGGAGTCCAGCCGCGCTGCACAAGCAAGGTGCCCTGGCCGTTGGCGAGACGCAGTGGTGTGAGCACAAAAAAACCCACGCGGCCCTTCATTTGGCGGTTGTCGAGGAATACCGTGGCTTCAGACAGCCATTCACCCTCGACCTGGGCGGTTCGGTGCCAAAGTGCCTCGGGTGGCGCCGTGCGCAGTTCGGCAGCCGTCAGCGGCGCCAAAGCACCCTGGCGCGCAATGCCATCGGCCAGGCGCAGCTTCTGATCGGCGCGACCGAGTTGCCACAAACCCAGCGCAATGCCAACCGCGACCACCAGCACAGTGGCCACGCTGATCAGCAGGAGTCGGGTTCGACCTGAGGCCATGGGCTTCATTGGATAATCGGGCTCATGAAATGGATCGCTATTGTCGGCTTCGTGGCCATCATCGGCAGCCTCGCGGCCGCCTTGTTCTTCATGATGCGCCGCCCCAGCGAAGGCGACCACCAGGCGCGCTCGCGCCACATGGCACGTGCCCTGACCTTTCGCATCGGCTTCTCGGTGCTCCTGTTTGTGCTGGTGCTGGTGGCCTATCTGATGGGCTGGATCCAACCCACCGGCTTGCCCGTCAGCCGCTGACAAACACTCGACAAACGGGCTGGTTCGGTGGCCGCAAAAAAAGCGCCCTAGGGCGCTTTTTTTGCGGCCAAGCCAGGCAAATCACATCCAGTAGACGAGGATGTAGAGGCCCAGCCACACGACGTCCACAAAGTGCCAGTACCAAGCAGCGCCTTCGAAGCCGAAATGGCGGTCTTTGGTGAAGTGGCCCTTCTGCAGACGGAGGGTGATGAACAGCAGCATCAACATGCCCACGAACACGTGGAAGCCGTGGAAGCCGGTGAGCATGAAGAAGGTCGAACCGAAGATGCCGGAGGACAACTTGAGGTTGAGGTCGGCGTAGGCGTGTGCGTATTCGTAGCCCTGAACGAACAGGAAGACGATGCCCAGGACCACGGTCATCCACATGAAGGCGATGGTTTTGCCCCGGTTGCCAGCTTGCAGCGCGTGGTGGGCGATGGTCAGCGTCACACCCGAGGTCAGCAGCAGCGCGGTGTTGATGGTGGGCAGCCAGAACGGACCCATGGTCTGGAAGGGCTCGACGATGCCGGCAGGCGATGCGGTGGCACCGGCTTGGACACTGGGCCAGACGGCTTTGAAGTCGGGCCACAACAGCGCGTTTTCAATGCCACCCAACGCTGGCACCGAGTGCACACGTGCCCACCACAGGGCGGTGAAAAAGGCACCGAAGAACATGACCTCGGAGAAGATGAACCAGCTCATGCTCCAGCGGAACGAGAGGTCGATCTTGTGGCCATACAGGCCGCCTTCGCTTTCGGACACGGCGTCACGGAACCACTGGTACAGCACGATGCCCCACCAGGCCAAACCGAAGGCCACCGAGTAGGCGCCCCACTGCGCGCCGTTGATCCACTGGCCGGCGCCCAGGATGACAAAAAACAAGCCGATGGAGGCCATCACCGGGTGGCGCGACGGCCCCGGGACAAAGTAGTAAGGCGTTGCGCCGTGTGCGTTTGCTGACATGCTCACTCCTAAGACTTTCGCTTGTTTTGAATAAGTGGAAACGTTGAAATTCGTGTGATCGGGCCGATGGGCAGTGTTCAGGCCACCACCCAGCGCACCAGCAACATCAGGCCGGCCACAAAGGCAAACGCCACCAGCACACCCACCAGCACGAGGTGCAGCGGGTTGAGCTTCACCAAGTCTTGCTGGTAGTCACTTTTGCGGCGCACACCCAGAAAACCCCACAGCACCGCACGAAGCGTGTACAGCAGGCCAGACTGGCGGGACGTTGGCGACTCGGGCCCGCTCATGACCGCCCTTCAGGCAGGGCAGGCTGCGTGGGTGTGGCGGCCACGGGCGCCGCCGGCACTTTGCCGCCCACCTCAAAGAAGGTGTACGACAGCGTGATGGTGGTCACGTCCTTGGGCAGACGCGGGTCGATGACAAAGGCCACCGGCCAGGCTTTTTTCTCGCCCGGCGCGAGGGTGTACTGCGTGAAGCAGAAGCACTCCAACTTGTTGAAATGCTGCGCGGCCTGCCGCGGTGCGTAGCTGGGAATGGCCTGTGCCGCCATGGTGCGGTTCTGGATGTTCTGGAACTCGTACATCACGGTCGAAAGTTGACCAGGGTGCACTTCCATCGAACGTCGCTCAGGCTTGAAATCCCACGGGCCACGGGTGTTGACGTCGAACTCCACCGTGATGAGGCGCGAGGTATCCACCTGTGTGTTGGCAGGCAGCTTGAGCTTCGCACCGGGCACCTCGCGCTCGGACAGCGCCAGGATGTTGATGCCCGTGACTTCGCAAATGGCTTTGTACAAAGGCACCAGTGCATAGCCAAAAGCAAACATGCCCAGGGCAATGACCCCGAGCTTGCCCACCATGCGGAGGTTTTCGCGTTGGAGTCGCATCTTCAGCCGCCCAACAGCACGCGCTTGCCCACAAACCCCACAAAAAACACCACCGCCACCGAGGCCAGGATCAGGCCCAGACGGAGGTTGCTCTTTTTCTGTTCAGGTGTAGACATGGCGCAGGCGTGTGTTCAGGACAAAGGGAGGAAATCAGCTGATCACCTTGGTGGCGGTCGCGTCCAGCTTCGGCGGGTTTTCAAAGGTGTGGAAGGGGGCCGGCGAGGGCACTTCCCACTCCAGACCTTCTGCGGCTTCCCAGGGTTTCTGCGAAGCTTTTTCGCCTTGGCCGCGCATCATGGGCACGACCACGAACAGGAAGAAGTAGACCTGCATCAGACCGAAGCCGAAGGCACCGGCGGAGGCAATGGCGTTGAAGTCGGCAAACTGCATGGGGTAGTCGGCGTAGCGACGCGGCATGCCGGCCAGACCCAGGAAGTGCATGGGGAAGAAGGTGATGTTGAAGGTGATCAGCGAGCCCCAGAAGTGGAACTTGCCACGGAACTCCGAATACATCACGCCCGTCCACTTGGGGCCCCAGTAGTACACGCCGGCAAACAACGCGAACAGCGAGCCTGCCACCAGCACGTAGTGGAAGTGGGCCACCACGTAGTAGGTGTCCTGCATCTGGATGTCGATGGGCGCCATCGACAGGATCAGGCCGGTGAAGCCACCCACGGTGAACACGAAGATGAAACCCACGGCCCACAGCATGGGGGTCTCAAAGGTCATCGAACCCTTCCACATGGTGGCGATCCAGTTGAAGATCTTCACGCCCGTGGGCACGGCAATCAGCATGGTGCTGTACATAAAGAACAGCTGGCCGGTGACGGGCATGCCGGTGGTGAACATGTGGTGTGCCCACACGACAAAGGACAGGATGGCGATGGAGCCGGTGGCGTACACCATGGAGGCGTAGCCGAACAACTTCTTGCGGCTGAAGGCCGGCACGATCTGGCTGATGATGCCGAAAGCCGGCAAGATCATGATGTAGACCTCGGGGTGGCCGAAGAACCAGAAGATGTGCTGGTACATCACCGGGTCGCCGCCGCCGGCGGGGTTGAAGAAGCTGGTGCCGAAGTGGCGATCGGTCAGCGTCATGGTGATGGCGCCGGCCAACACGGGCATCACAGCGATCAGCAGGTAAGCGGTGATCAGCCAGGTCCAGCAGAACATCGGCATCTTCATCAGCGTCATGCCCGGGGCGCGCATGTTGAGGATGGTGACGATGATGTTGATCGAGCCCATGATGGAGGAAGCGCCCAGGATGTGCATCGCGAAGATGCCCGCGTCCATGGACGGGCCCATCTGCAGGGTCAGCGGCGCGTACAGCGTCCAGCCGGCGGCGGGGGCACCGCCAGGCATGAAGAACGAGGCCACCAGCATCAGACCCGCAGGAATCATCAGCCAGAAGCTGAAGTTGTTCATGCGGGCAAAGGCCATGTCGGAGGCGCCGATCTGAAGCGGGATCATCCAGTTCGCAAAGCCCACAAAGGCCGGCATGATGGCGCCGAACACCATGATCAGACCGTGCATGGTGGTGAGCTGGTTGAACAGCTGCGGGTTGACCAGTTGCAGGCCAGGCTGGAACAGCTCGGCACGGATCAGCAGCGCGAGCACGCCGCCGATCATCAGCATCGCAAAGGCGAACAGCAGGTAGAGCGTGCCGATGTCTTTGTGGTTGGTGGCGAACACCCAGCGACGCCAGCCCGTGGGGGCATGGTGGTCATCGTGGTGGTCGTGACCGTGCGCGTCGTGGTGGTCAAGTACTGCACTCATTGTGGTTTCCTTCCGATCTCAGATTCTTGGCGCCGGCTCACTTGCGAGCAGCTTGCACTTCAGCAGGCTGGATCAGCTGCTCGGTCTTGTTGGACCAGTTGTTCTTGGCAAACGTCATGACGGCCGCCAGTTCGGTGTCATTGAGCTGCTTCCAGGCCGGCATGGCGCCGTTGTTCTGACCGTTGAGCAACACCGAGATCAGCTTGCTCTTGTCGGCGTCCAGCACGACGGCCGCGCCATCGATGGGCTTGATCGCACCGGCACCCTTGCCATTCGCTTGGTGGCAAGCAACGCAGTTGGCGGCATAGACTGACTCGCCACGCTTGACCAGATCGGCCAGCGTCCAGACCTTGCTTGGATCGTCAGCCGCAGCGGCCATTTCTTTCTTTTTGCCTTCCACCCAGGCCGTGTACTCTTCAGCCGTCACCACCTTCACGTGGATGGGCATGTAGGCGTGTTCCTTGCCGCAGAGTTCGGCGCACTGACCATAAAAATCGCCGGTCTTTTCGGCGCGAAACCAGGTGTCGCGCACGAAACCGGGGATGGCATCTTGTTTCACGCCGAAGGCCGGCACCATCCAGGCGTGGATCACGTCGTTGGCGGTGGTGATGATGCGGATTTTTTTGCCCACAGGCACCACCATGGGGTGATCGACCTTGAGCAGGTAGTCGTCCGGTTTCGCACCGGTCGGGTTGTTCGACAGCTCGCGGTGTGTGGCGTCCAAGGTCGACACGAGAGCGATGCCTTCGCCCTCGCCCTTGATGTAGTCGTAGCCCCACTTCCACTGCATGCCCGTGGCCTTGATGGTCACGTCGCTGTTGGTGGTGTCTTTCTGCGCCACCAGCACCTTGGTGGCGGGCAGCGCCATGCCGATCACGATCAGCAGCGGCACGATGGTCCAGCCGAGTTCGACCCAGATTGGCTCGGGCAACTCCTGCGCCTTGTGACCCACCGATTTGCGGTGCTTGACGATGGAATAGAACATCACACCAAACACGATCACGAAGATGACCGCGCAGATGATCATCATGAACCAGTGCAGCCAGTGCTGTTCTTCGGCGATCTTGGTGACCGGCGGATGAAAGTTGAGCTGGTTGACGGCTGGACCGCCAGGCAGGTCGTTCACCGCGTAGGCGGCGGTACTGACCCAGGCGCCGGCACTGGCCACCAGGGAGCCGGCGGCGGCTTTCAGGGCAAGCGCGCCCTGGCGCACCGGTTCTGCTGCTTGTTTCATCGTGCTCACTTTTGATCTCGCCTCAAATATAACCATTGATTTATATCAACGTCGATTACACCAAATTTTTGCTACCCTGCCCACCGCATTGCACAGCAAGCAAGGCATGCCTGATCTCTTTTGCAAGCGCCGGCCTGAGGTCGGCCCTGAGAAATCGCCCCACCGTCACACAGCGATCTCCGGCACACACCTCAATCAACGAACCCTGCCCCGCCTGCGATGACACACGCACCCGGTCGCGGGCAAACTCGGTGCGCTCCAGGCGGCCAGCCATTTCCCGCTCCACCACCATGCAATCACGCCCCAGCCGAATGCACTCACCATCGAGGGCGTGCCGCGCATAGAGCAGAAAAGCAAACGCCACCGCCACCAGTTCCAACGCAGCGAAAGGCAACACCAGCGTGGCGCCCATCAGCCAGAAGAACAGCCCCACCGCCAGCGACAACACACACAGCAGCAGGAAAAACCAGCCCGCCTGCCGTGGCGTCAACGCACAGTTGCGCTTGAGTCGCCACTGCATTTCTCCGTCGCACACAGCAGCCAAGCGAAACGGCTCGTGAAGGTCGGCCACGTCTTGCACACCAAAAAGGCTGCGGGCGCCGAGTTGAGCCACCGCCACAAGCAGCCAGCCGGGGAAAATGCCCCAACGATTCTTGATTTACGTCAATTGTAGCGGCGCCAGAGACTGGTTTTCCCTGGCAGCACCCTCAAATGACGGCACGCTGACGGCACTGGACGGGCAAGGTTCACCCGCCAGCGCGCGGCGCACGCAACATCGCCCGCATGTCGTCGAGCGAAATGGCGCTCGCCTCCCCCGGTTTGACCCGTGGGCGGGGCTTGAAGGCATGTCCATAGACCACCTCAAAGGTGAGTTGCAAACGACCGTCTTCGCTGCGCGGCAGATCCTGGACCAAGGCCTCGCGGTAACGCCGTCCCCAGGCCCGCGAACGCAGCGACCCAAAGCGCTGCGGGTGCTGGTTGCGCCCCAGTCCGCGCAGCTCGTCAATCAAGGCGGCGCCATCGCTGTAGGTCAGCACGATGCGCTCCATGTCCATCACCGGCTCGGCAAAACCGGCCCCCACCAGACGATCGCCCCAGTCGTGCATGTCCACAAAAGGCAGCGATGGTTCGGGCCAGCCCCTGCGCTGGTGCACGGCGCGCAGCTCACGCAGGCTGTCCGGGCCCAGGCAGGTAAACATCAGAAAGCCATCGGTGTTGAGGCGGGCAAACCAGTCGGCCAGGCGCGCGGCCGGCTCGGACTCGGCGTGCAGGCTCATGTTGGCCCAGACCATGTCCACCGTGTCCCCTGGTTGCGCCTGTTGCAGTTTGGGGCCACGCCGGAATGGGTTCCAGCCCCTGGCCGGCGCCCAGCGGGCCAGGGCCTCGGCGGCGCCCGGGCCATCGAGGCAGGCGCGGGCTTCGGGGTAGGTTTTGAGCACCGCCGCATGGCTTTGTGCACCACCCACCGACGGCGCCCAATTGAGCCAGCTGTGGGGCTGCAGTTTGATCCATGGCAGGCGTTCGGCCATGCGGCGCCCCACCTCCTCGTGCAGCCAGGGGCTGTCGGGCAGGCGGGAACGGGGGGGAGGAGACGTCATGGACAAGCGACCAACAAGCAGTGGGTAGACAAAGCGCCGGGCAGTATAGTCATCCGAAGCGCCCGCCCAGCGGCGCAGGGAGACACCACGGTGTGGACGGGTTTGCCATCACGTTGCCAAGTGTGTGGCCGCTGGCCGGCACGACCTGTGTGCGCTGCCTGCGCGGCACGCTTTGCCGGCGCGGTGGCCCGCTGCCCCACCTGCGCCCTGCGCACGCCAGCAGGCGCGTCGGCTTGTGCACGCTGCCTGCGTCATCCGTTGCCACTGCGGCACTGTTGGGCCGTGGTGGACTACGCCTACCCTTGGCACACGGTGGTGACGCGCTTCAAGTTCCAGCAACAGCCCGCGTGGGCGCGCGCCATGGCTGCGCTGGCCTTGCAGCACACCAACATTGCACAGGCCTTGTTGGCCGCCGACCACGTGCTGCCAGTGCCCCTGAACCCCGCCCGGCTGGCAGAACGGGGCTACAACCAGGCCTGGGAACTGGTCAAGGCCTTGCGGCCAACCCGTCCGCTGCCCGACGGTCTGCTGCGGCTGGACAACACCTCACACCAGATTGGCCAGGGCCGGGCCTCACGCCAGCGGCAGATGCGCAACGCGTTTGCCGTCACCCCCGCCCACCTGCCCCTGCTGGCCGGCCGGCACCTGCTGGTGGTGGACGACGTGATGACCACCGGCGCCACGCTGGCCGCCGCAGCCGACGCCTTGCTGCGCGCGGGCGCCGCCAGCGTGAGTGGCCTGTGTTTTGCGCGCACGCCGGCCGACGGCTGACAACGCACACAAGGCGATGGGTATGATGCGCGCGCCATGTTCCACATCGTCCTCGTGCACCCGGAAATCCCGCCCAACACCGGCAACGTCATCCGCCTGTGCGCCAACACCGGCAACACGTTGCACCTGGTGGAGCCACTGGGTTTTTCCATGGACGACAAGTTGCTCAAGCGCGCCGGGCTGGACTACCACGAGTACGCCGAACTGCGCCGCCACGCCAGTTGGCAGGCACTGTTGGCCTCCGAGCGGCCGCCGCTGGAGCGCATGTTCGCCTTCACCACTCGGGGTTCACACAACGCGTTCGATGCGCGTTTTTTGCCCGGCGACTGGCTGGTGTTCGGTGCCGAAACACAAGGCCTGCCCGAAGCGGTGCGCGAGATGTTCCCGCCCGCCCAGCGCCTGCGTTTGCCCATGCGGGCCGGTCAGCGCAGCCTCAACCTTTCCAACGCGGTGGCTGTGGCTGCGTTCGAGGCCTGGCGCCAGAACGGGTTCAGCCACAGCGTCACCGCCGGCATCAGCGGTAGTACCTGACCAACATCTCGGCCACACAGGCCGGCTTGTCGGCGCCTTCGCGCTCCACCGTCACAGCCCACGTTGCCTGGAAACCGTTGTCTGCAATGGCTTCCACCTTCTGCAACGTCAAGCGCCCACGCACCCGGCTGCCCGCCGGCACGGGCGCGGTGAAGCGCACCTTGTTGAGTCCGTAGTTCACCCCCATGCGTAGGTCGCCGATGGCCATGCTGCTGTCGAAGAACTGCGGCACCAGCGACAGCGTGAGGAAACCGTGGGCAATGGTGCCGCCAAACGGGCCACTGCGGGCACGTTCCTCATCGAGGTGAATCCACTGGTGGTCGCCAGTGGCATCGGCAAACTGCTGGATGCGGGCCTGCGACACCTGCACCCAATCGCTGACAGCCACCTCGCTGCCCACCAGGGCCAGCAAATGTTCCAACCGCTCGAACGACCTCATTGGTCCAGCCATTGGCAAATCCCTTCCCACTGCGCCAGGTCTTTTTCCACCCGGCCAGGCGCCACGTCAAACACGGTCAGGCCACGCGCAGCCAGGTGCACGTAGTTTTGCGTGTCGCGCAGGTGGCCCAACACCGGCAGCCCCAGGCTCTCTATAAACTCGGTCAATTTGTCGAAGGCGATCGTGCGCCCATCCACACGCATGCCCACCACCCCGATGTCCGGCTTGCCGTGTTTGCGCTGCTCCAGCAGTTCGTCCACAAAGGCGCGGGTGGCGTACATGTCGAAGATGCTGGCCTGCAGCGGCACGATCAGCTTGTCGGCCAGTTTCACCACATCCTTGAAACGCCAACCGTGCAGGCCACCGGGCGTGTCCAGCACCACATGGGTGGTGCCCTTGGGCGGTTTGACGATCAGGTCTGGGCCCGCTTCCCAGGTGCTGATGGGCCGCGCCGCCTCGGGCCGCAAGCCCAACCACAGGCGGGACGATTGCTGGCGGTCCACGTCACCCAGCATCACCGCATGGCCCTGGCGGGCCCAGTACCCCGCGATGTGGGTGGACAAAGTGGATTTGCCCACGCCACCTTTGGGATTGGCGACAACAACAACTGGCATGCACACCTCCTGGGTTCGGCAATAGCCAGGAATCTTATCCGCCCAGACCAGGCGCGGTCAGCCTGCGTGGGCCACAGCATCCCACACCAGTTTGACGCCCGTCAAAAACATGCCCGCGTACACCAGCCGGTAGAACAAACCCGGTTGAATGCGCCGCGCGACTTTCACGCCGGCCCACACACCCAAGGGCGCAAACGGCAGGAGTGCCAGTGAAGTGGCCATGTTGCGCATGTCCAGCAAGCCCAACATGCCATACGGCACCCACTTGCTGAGGTTGATGACGAAGAAGAACACCGCCATCGTGGCGGTGAACTTCACCGGCGAGAACCTCATCGGAATCATGTAGGCGTTGATGGGTGGCCCGCCCGCATGTGCGATGAAACTGGTGAACCCCGACGTGGCGGTGAGGATGGCGCCCACCCAGCGCGGTGGCGGCGCGCTGCCGGGCTTGGGTGGAAACAGCAGGCGCTGCGCCAGAAACAGCAGGGTGAACACGCCCACCAGACCGGCCACCACGTGGGCGGGCAAGGCCCGGAACAACAATGCCCCAATGACGATGCCCACCAACCCACACGGGATCAGGAACTTCAGCATCGGGACGTCGAAGTCCTTTCTGAACGCGGCCAGGCCCAGCAGGTCCATCACCAGCAACACGGGCATGAGGATGGCGGCGGCCTGAGGCACCGTCACGGCCAGGGCCATCATGGGCACAGCCAGCGAGCCGAAGCCGGCGCCGAAGCCGCTTTTGCTCAGCCCCAGCAGCAGCACCGCCGGGATGGACACCGCGTAAAACCAGGGGTCGGTGATCAGCGGCAGGTCAAGCAACAGGCTCAAACCTTCTCCACGATCAGGGCAATGCCCTGCCCCACGCCGATGCACATGGTGCACAGCGCGTAGCGCCCGCCCAGGCGGTGCAGCTGGCTGACCGCCGTGGTCACCAAGCGCGCACCACTGGCGCCCAGCGGGTGGCCCAGCGCAATCGCGCCGCCCCACTGGTTCACGCGCGGGTCGTCGTCCTGCAGGCCCAGCTGGCGCAACACGGCCAGGCCCTGGGCGGCGAAGGCCTCGTTCAGTTCGATCACGTCCATCTGCGCCAAAGTCAGCCCGGTTTGTGCCAGCAGCTTCTGCGTGGCCGGCGCCGGGCCGATGCCCATGATGCGCGGCGCCACACCGGCCGTGGCCATGCCCACCACACGGGCGCGGGGGGTGAGGCCGTTATTGGCGGCAGTGGCTTCGTTGGCCAGGATCAACGCGCAGGCGCCGTCGTTCACGCCGCTGGCGTTGCCGGCGGTCACCGTGCCATCGGGCCGCACCACACCTTTGAGCTTGGCCAGGGTCTCCAGGCTGGTGGCACGCGGGTGTTCGTCGGTGTCCACCACGATGGCGTCGCCCTTCTTCTGCGCGATGCTCACCGGGGTGATTTCAGCAGCCAGGTGGCCGGCCTGCTGCGCGGCCACGGCCTTGAGTTGGCTGGCCAGGGCCATGCGGTCTTGTGCTTCGCGCTCGATCTTGAAATCCGTGGCCACGTTCTCTGCCGTCTCGGGCATGGAATCCACGCCGTACTTTTCTTTCATCAGCTTGTTGACGAAGCGCCAGCCGATGGTGGTGTCGTACACCGCGTTGTTGCGGCTGAAGGCGCTCTCGGCCTTGGGCATCACGAAGGGGGCGCGGCTCATGCTTTCCACGCCACCGGCGATCATCAGTCCGGCTTCACCCGACTTGATGGCGCGCGCAGCCGTGCCCACGGCGTCCATGCCAGAGCCACAGAGGCGGTTGAGGGTGGCGCCGGGCACATCCAGCGGCAGGCCCGCCAGCAGCGAGGCCATGTGGGCCACGTTGCGGTTGTCTTCGCCGGCCTGGTTGGCGCAGCCGAAGATCACATCGACCACGCTGGCCCAATCGACGTTGGGGTTGCGCGCCATCAGCGCCTTGAGCGGGATGGCGGCCAGGTCGTCGGTGCGCACGCTGCTAAGTGCGCCGCCGTAGCGGCCGATGGGGGTGCGGATGGCGTCGCAGATGAAAGCTTGGGTCACGGGGTCTCCTCCAGAGGGTAAATAAGGGGTCAACGGGGGGTGCACCGATTCTCGCTTATGCTCCGCAGCCTCTGCGCCAGCCCGCGCGCGCCACACCCAGCCGCCATGTTTTCCCCGTCCCAAGCCGATGTCCGCCGTTTTTTTTGCTCGGTCTACAGCAAATGGCACCAAGCTGAACCGATGGAGGCGATCGAGTCGCTGGCACAACTGTGGATGGCCGAGCATCCGGAGTTCCACCCCGCGCTGTCCGATGTGGATGCGGCCCTGCGTGACATGGAGCAGCCAGACCCTGCCGGCAGCAACCCCTTCCTGCACCTGTCCATGCACCTGACGATCAGCGAGCAGTGCAGCATCGACCAGCCCGCCGGCATACGGCAAGCGGTGGAGCTGCTGGTGGCACGCCGCGACTCCTTGCACGACGCGCACCACGAAGTGATGGAATGCCTGGGCGAGATGTTGTGGGAAAGCCAGCGCAGCGGCCGCCCACCCGATGGGCACGCCTACCTGGAACGCGTGCGGGCGCGCGCCACGCGGGACTGAAAAAACAAAGGCCGCTCAAGGAGCGGCCTTTGAGGACATCCCGCTACGGAATCAGCGGAACCGCGATTCGGCTTGGGTCTGCATCTCGCCCTGCAGGCTGCCCAGGTAGTTGGCAATCTGCTTGAGTTCAGACGGCTTGAACTGCTTGGAAATGCCGGCCATCACGCCGTTGGAGCGGCCCACCACGTTGTTGCCCTCCACGGTGTACGACTTGAGCGCGACATACAAGTAGTCCGAGTGCTGACCCGCCAGCTTGGGGTAGCTCGGGTCGATGGGCTTGCTGAAGTTGGCGCCGTGGCAAGACACACAAGCACCTTTGGTGAGCAGCTCGGCCACGGCCGTGCTGGCGGCACGCGAAGGCGTTTCGCCGATGGGCGCCTTGCCCTGGCTGGCGTAGAAAGCGCCCAGATCGGCCATGTCCTGCTCGCTCAGCGAGGCGGCAATGCCGCGCATGGTGGGGTGCTTGCGGTCGCCCTTCTTGTAGGCGGTCAGCGCGCTGACGATGTACTTGTCCGACTGGCCCTGGATCATGGGCACCTTGTGGATTTCGGGGAAGCTGTTCTGGTAGCCCGGAATACCGTGGCAACCAATGCACATGGCGGCCTTGGACTCACCCGCCTTGACATCCCCCGCGGGCGCCTGGGCTTGCGCCGCAAACGTCGCCAGGGTCATGGTCACCATAGCGACAACCGGCTTCAGCAGAGAGGACATCTGTTTGTTCATTTTGCAAGCACAATGGGTGGGTCGTTTGACGAAAATCAACGGCGGATTATATAGACTCGGTTACAGCTCATTTTCATGACCTGTCCGCGATTTGCCGGCCCATGCACGGATTCCCAGCCCCACAGTCCACCATGAAATTCAAAGGTTCCGACAACTACGTCGCCACACAAGACCTGATGTTGGCCGTCAACGCCGCCATCACCCTCAAACGCCCGCTGCTGGTCAAGGGCGAACCCGGCACCGGCAAAACCATGCTGGCCGAAGAAGTGGCGCAGGCGCTGGGCATGCCCTTGCTGCAGTGGCACATCAAGAGCACCACCAAAGCCCAGCAAGGCCTGTACGAGTACGACGCGGTGAGCCGCCTGCGTGACAGCCAGTTGGGTGACGAGCGCGTCAAGGACATCCACAACTACATCGTCAAGGGCGTGTTGTGGCAGGCCTTCACAGCCGAAGAGCCGGTGGCGCTGCTGATCGACGAAATCGACAAGGCCGACATCGAGTTCCCCAACGACCTGCTGCGCGAACTCGACCGCATGGAGTTCTACTGCTACGAGACGCGTGAGCTGGTGAAAGCCAAAAACCGCCCGCTGGTGTTCATCACGTCGAACAACGAGAAGGAGCTGCCTGACGCCTTCCTGCGTCGCTGCTTCTTCCACTACATCAAGTTCCCCGACGCCACCACGATGAAACAAATCGTGGACGTGCACTACCCCAACCTGAAAAACGAGCTGCTGACCGCAGCCATGAAAACCTTTTTCGACATCCGCAACCTGCCGGGCCTGAAGAAAAAGCCCAGCACCTCCGAGCTGCTGGACTGGCTCAAGCTGCTGATGGCCGAGGACATCCCGATGGAAGCGCTGCAAAGCCAAGACGACAAGGTCAGCGTGCCGCCCCTGGTGGGCGCGCTGCTCAAGAACGAGCAGGACGTCACCCTGTTCGAGAAGCTGGTGTTCATGAACCAAAGGAACCGGTAAAACCATGTGGCCCTCACCCATCACCTTCGTCGGCCTCAACGCCAAACTCGAACCACTCGGCCAACATCACCACGACGACCTCGTGGAAGCCGTGTGCGATGGGGATTTGTGGGACCACTGGTACACCGCCATTCCCACGCCCGAGGGCATGGCGACCGAGATTGACCGCCGCCTGGGCCTGCAGGCCAAGGGCAGCATGCTGCCGTTTGCGGTCATCGCGCTCGAAGGTGAGCTGGCGGACAAGGCCGTGGGCATGACCACCTACATGAACATCGACGCGGCCAACCGGCGGGTGGAAATCGGCTCCACCTGGTACCGCCGTGCGGTGCAGCGCAGCGCCGTCAACACCGAATGCAAACGCCTGTTGCTCACCCATGCGTTCGAGCAGCTGGATTGCATCGCCGTCGAGTTCCGCACCCACTTCTTCAACCACCAGAGCCGCCGTGGCATCGAACGCCTGGGCGCCAAGCTCGACGGTGTGCTGCGCAACCACCAGATCAACCCGCACCCGGCGGCCGGTGGCAGCCTGCGCGACACCTGCGTCTACAGCATCATCGCCAGCGAGTGGCCGACGGTGAAGGCGCACCTGAACCACCAGATGATCAAGCCCAGGGGCTGAACCCCAGGAGGCGCCATGCTGATCGACTTCTTCTACACCCTGCGCGCGGCCAAGCTGCCCGTTTCGGTCAAGGAATACCTCACGCTGCTGGAAGCGCTGCAGGCCGATGTGGTCGGGCCCACCAACCCCGACGCCTGCACGATGGACGACTTCTACTACCTGAGCCGCACCGCGCTGGTCAAGGACGAGAAGCACTTCGACAAGTTCGACCGTGCCTTTGCGGCCTACTTCAAAGGCGTGGAGATGCTGGCCGACTTCACCAAGCCCGTGCCCGCCGACTGGTTGCGCCAGGAGATGGAGCACCTGCTCAGTGACGAACAAAAGGCCAACGCGCCCAAGATGGACTGGGACGAGCTCATGGAGACGCTCAAGAAGCGGCTTGAAGAGCAGAAGGAACGCCACGAAGGTGGCAGCAAGTGGATAGGCACAGGCGGCACCAGCCCCTTCGGCAACGGGGGGCAAAACCCACAGGGCATACGCATTGGCGGCAAAGGCGGCGGCAAAAGCGCCGTCAAGGTGTGGGACCAGCGCGCCTACAAAGACTACGACGACAGCCAGGAGCTGGGCACGCGCAACATCAAGATGGCGCTGCGCCGCCTGCGCAAGTTCGCCCGCGAGGGCCATGAGGACGAGCTGGACCTGGACGCCACCATCGAGCGCACCGCCGCCAACGCCGGCTACCTCGACATCAAGATGCGGCCCGAGCGGCACAACAACGTCAAGGTGCTGCTGCTGATGGACGTGGGTGGCACCATGGACGAACACATCGCCCGCGTCGAGGAACTCTTTTCGGCCACCAAGAACGAATTCAAGCACCTCGAGTACTACTACTTCCACAACTGTGTCTACGACTTCATGTGGAAAAACAACCGCAGGCGCTACGCCGAAAAATTTCCCACCTGGGACATCATTCGCAAGTACAACAAGGACTACAAACTGATCTTCGTCGGCGATGCGACGATGAGCCCCTATGAAATCCTGCAGCCTGGTGGCAGTGTCGAATACAACAACGAAGAGGCGGGCGCCGAATGGCTGCAACGCCTGACCCACACCTTCCCGAAGTTCGCCTGGATCAACCCGGAGCCCCAGGGCGTGTGGCAGTACCGGCAGAGCATCTCCATCGTGCAGCAACTGATGGGACAGCGCATGTACCCACTCACACTCAAAGGCCTGGAAGACGCCATGCGTCAGCTCTCCAAGTAGCCGTGCAGTGCGCGGCAGCCAGCGCCCTGCTCGCGCTGGCGCTGCTAGGCGCTCCGCCCGCACGCGCCCAAGCCCAAGCCCCCGACAGCGGGCCGCGCTTCGACATCGAACTCCAGGCCCCTGAACCGCTGCGCGCCTTCCTGCTGCGCCACGCCGAGCTGCAGCGTTTTCGCGACCTGTCCGACCTCGACGCCTCCGAACTCGACCGGCTGGTGGCCCAAGCCCCGGCCGACCTGCGCAACCTGTTGGGCACACAGGGCCACTTTTCGCCGGTGATCCGTGTGCGCGTGGCGCGCGAGGGCGCGCGGCCCCAGGTGCAGATCGACGTCGAGCCCGGGCCGCCCACCCAGGTGGCCTCGGTGGACGTCCGCTTCGCCCCTGCCACTGCGGGCGACCCACAGGCTGAAGCCCGGCAATCGGCCGCGCGCGCGCAATGGTCACTCCCCCCCGGCCAGCCCTTCACCCAGGCCGCGTGGGACAACGCCAAGACCGGTCTGCTGCGTGGCCTCACCGCCCAACGCTACCCCCTGGCCCGGCTGCTCGACAGCCGTGCCGACATCGACCCCACCCAACAACAGGCCCACCTCTCCCTGCAGGTGGACACCGGTACCCCCGTGCGCCTGGGGGAGCTGCGGGTAGAAGGTGCCGAACGCTACCCGCCAGATCAGGCCGCCGACCTGGCACGTCTGGCCGGCCTGGTGCCCGGCGCCGACTACAACCTGGCCACCCTGCAGGCCGCACAACAGCGCCTGGCCGAAAGCGGCTACTACAGCGCGGCCTTCGTGTTTGTGGACACCGCCGGTGACCCCGACGCCGCCCCGGTGGTGCTGCAACTGCGCGAGGCGCAGTTGCAAAAGCTGGTGCTGGGCGTGGGCGCCAGCACCAACAGCGGCCCACGCCTGAGCCTGGAGCACACCCACCATCGCGTGCCTGGCCTGCACTGGCGCTCCACCGTGAAGCTGCGCGCCGAACGCGATACGCCGCTGGCCGAAGGCGAACTGCGCTCGTCCCGCGACGCCAGCGGCTGGTACTGGAACGTGGGCGCGCTGGCCCAACGCGAACGCGACGCCGACCTCAGCATCACCAGCCAGCGCCTGCGCGCCGGCCGCACGACCGACACCGCCACCCGCGACCGCAGCTTCTACCTGCAGTACGACCGTGCACGCAGCGACAGCGAGGCCCTGCGCGCCTCCGGTCCGCTGATGGCCGAATCGTCCGTCAGCGCCAACTTTGCCTTCGCCCGCCGCCAGTACGACGCCTTGCCCGTGGCGCGCCAAGGCCAGGGCTACAGCGCCGAACTGGGCGTGGGCATGACGCTGGGCGACAGCCGCCGCCCCTATCTGCGCACGCGCGCCCGCTGGCACGGCCTGTTCCCGCTCACCGAACGGGCCTCGGGCCAGCGTCTGGCGGTGCGGCTTGAAGGAGGCGCGGTGCTGGCTGCCGACGACGCGCGCATTCCCGCCACCCAGCGTTTTCTGGCCGGTGGTGATGTGAGCGTTCGCGGCTACGACGTGCGGGGCATCGGTGTGCCACAAGCGGACGGCAGCGTGCTGCCTGGGCGTTACCTGGGCGTGGCCAGCCTCGAATGGCAGCGTCCCCTGGGCAGCCCGGGCCAACCGAGCGACTGGGAACAAACCGTGTTCATCGACGCCGGTGCCGTGGCCAACCGCCCGACCGACCTCAAACCCCGCTACGGCGTGGGCACCGGCGTGCGCTACAACAGCCCTGTCGGCCCCCTGCAACTGGACCTGGCCTACGGCCTGGACACCAAACGCTGGCGCATCCACCTGAGTGTGGGGGCCACGTTTTGAGCCGCCTGCGCACCACCTGGCGCATGCTGCTCAGCGGCACCGGCTGGCTGCTGCACTGGTGGCCCGGCGCCCTGCTGGCCCTGTTGCTCGCGCTGCTCGGCGTGCTGTTCGCCTGGGGGCACAGCGCAGGCTCTTTCCAGCAAGCGTTGCGCTGGACCCAGGCCTCGGCCGCGCAATACCCCGAGCACCTGGGCTCGCTGCAGATGCGCCTGGACCCGACCGACCCGCCCACGGCACTGATCGAAGGGGGGCGCATCGCCCACCTGGCCTGGTCGCAAGGCGGCCTCAATGTAGAGATCGACGACTTCACGCTGACCTGGGCGCCGCGCTGGTGGCTGGCGCTGGTGCACGGCGATGGCATCCACGTGCACACCTTGCGCGCCGCCCGGGTGTCCGTGCGCGACCAGCGCCCCGCCACCCCCACCGAGCCGCTGCAGGCACTCACGCTGCCGGTGCCCGTTTCGCTGCCCTTCGAGGTGGGCCAGTTGACTTACCACGGTGCCTCACCCGTCACCCTGGGCCCGCTGCGAGGCCACTACCGCTACGACAACGCCCAGCGCCATCACCTGCGGCTCGATGAACTGACGTTGGCCCAAGGCCGCTACCAAGGCGAGCTGACGCTGGACGGCATCGCCCCCATGGCATTGCAGGCCGCGCTGCAGGGCGAAGTGACGGTGCCCGAATGGCGTGGCCCGGCGCTGCAAGCCCGCGCCACGGTGCGGGGCAGCCTGGCCGGTGCAAACGCACAACTGCAATTGAGCGCCGAACTCCGCCCCACGCAAGCGCTGTCGGCAGGTGCACGCACGCCACAGGCCACGGTGGCGGCCGAGCTGCGCCCCTGGGCATCCCAGCCCCTGCACCGCGCCGACGTGCAGCTTGCCCACATCGACCTCGCTGCCGTGTGGCCCGCTGCACCTCGCACCGGGCTGTCGGGCAGCATACGCGCCGAGCCCAAGGGTGCACAGTGGCAGGCCGACATCGAACTGAACAACAGCCAGGCCGGGCCTTGGGACCGGCAGCGCCTACCGGTGGAGCGATTGCGCGCCCGTGTGCAACAAAGCGGCGAGCGGCAATGGGCGATTGAGCAACTGACGGCCACGGCGGCTCGGGGCCAACTTTCCGGCCAGGCGACATTGTCCTGGGGGGATCGGCCGGGCAGCTTCAACGCCACTGGCCGGCTGGACTGGGCCGGGCTGCAACCCGCTGCCTTGTGGAGCACGCTGCCCGACGCAACCCTCCATGTTGAGGCCGAAGCCAGCGGCACCCCCCGCGAAGGACACCGGCTCTCCCTCCGCGCCCGCCCGGCCGACAAGCGGGCCCCCAACCACCCACTGACCCTGCGCCTGGCCGAACTGCAAGGCCAGTGGCATGGCGATGTGTGGACGCTGGAACGCCTGCACCTTGAGTCGCCGCAAGCGCAACTGTCGGCCGAAGCCCGCTGGGACAACCGCAGCCAAACCTTTCAAGGAGACGGCCGCCTGAACGCGCCGGGCGCCAGCGCCTCTTGGCAGGCCAACCTGGCCCCCGAGACCGGCGACGCCCACGTCAACCTGGAGGTGCCGCAGGCCGAGCGGCTGTTCCCTTGGATACAGCGTGTGGCAGCCGCCGTGCGCCCGGCCGACGCCATGCCCAGCGGCTGGTCTGCGCGCGATGCCGGCGGTCTTGAACTCAGCTGGCAGGGTGGCTGGCAGCGAGCGCAGAGCTGGTGGGCGGCCCTGTCCCACAGCGCCGACACACGCACCCTGCTCAACCAGCCCGCCCAGCCCCTGACGTTGCGACTGCAACTGCCCACTTTGGCGTTCGCGCAGGCCACCGGCCCGCGCAGCGCGCTCAGCGGCTGGCAGATGGACCTGTCGGGCCGCAGCGGGCGCTGGCAGCTCCAGCACAGCGGGGCGCTGAGCCACCAAGGCCATGAGCTGCGTCTGAACCAGGCCTGGACGGTGTGGCCGGAGGCCGATGGCCCGAGGCTGGTGGCCGACCCATGGCGCGCCGACGCCCGCGTGGCGCGGGTGCCCGCCGCGCTGGCCCGCTGGCAACTCGCGGCCAACACCCCGCTGGTGCTGCACTGGCTGCGCGACGGTGTTGCACTGGATGCGGGTGGGCTGAACATCACGGCACCCGACCTCGACCCCACACCACGGCCCTTGCGCTGGGACACCAGCCAGTGGCTCGCCACCGGCGCCAACGCGGGCCTGAGCACCAGCGGCAGCCTGCGCGGCCTGCCCCTGAGCTGGCTGGACCACCTGGCCCGCAGCGACGAACGCCCCGAGGGCCTGCTGGCCCAGGCCAACCTGCAAGGCGACATGCTGTTCGACGCGCGCTGGCAACTGCGCCTGCCTGCCCACGGCACCGATGGCGCACAAGGCGAACTGGCCCTTGAACGCCGCAGTGGCGACTTGGCGCTCAAGGCCGATCCCAACACCCCTGGCAACAGCCCGCTGACCGCAGGTGTGGCCCAGGCCCTGCTCGGCCTGCAGCTCAACGGCGCCGAACTCAGCGCCCGCCTCGTTTGGGACAGCCAGCGCGCAGGCCAGGTGAACGCACAGGTTCGTACCCGCTGGAACGGTGGCCTGACCCAACCCCACTGGCCGGCCGATGCGCCGCTGGCTGGGCACGTGAAAGCCAGCCTGCCCCAGGTGGGTCTGTGGTCGGTGCTGGCACCACCTGGCTGGCGCTTGAGTGGCAGCCTGCAGGCCAACGCCGAACTCGCCGGCACGCGCGCCACGCCGCAATGGAGCGGCCAACTGCGCGGCGACGGCCTGGCCCTGCGCTCGCTGGTGGACGGCATCGCGTTCGCGAACGGCGAACTGCGCGCCAGCCTGCGCGGCGAAGAACTGTTGATCGACAGCCTCACGCTCGAAGGCCCAGGCGGCGCGGCCACCGGGGGGCAACTCCGTGCCAGCGGCAGCGCCAGCTGGGCGGCCACCGTCCCACCCAACGGCCACCGCCAACCCGTGTTGCAACTGCAGGCCCAGGCCGAGCGGCTGCGCGTGTCGGTGCGCGCCGACCGGCGACTGACCGTGAGCGGCCAGGTACAAGCCCGCCTGCAAGGCAAACACCTGCAACTGCGCGGCAACCTGGGCGTGGACCAGGCCGCCTTTGTGCTGCCCGACGAACAGACGCCTCGACTGGGGGACGACGTGGTGGTGCGTGGCCGCAGCACCCCCAACGGCCAGGCCAGCAGCGGCGAACGTGTGCTGCCCGATGTGCAGCTCACACTGCAACTGGGCGACAACTTCCAGGTGCGCGGCCACGGCCTGGACACCCGGCTCGCCGGCGAGCTAGAACTGCGCAGCACGGCGGCCCAACCCACGCCGCGCCTGCTGGGCGAGGTGCGCGCCGTGCGCGGCACCTACCGCGCCTACGGCCAGCGGCTGGACATCGAACAAGGCGTGGTGCGTTTTGCCGGCCCTTACGACAACCCCGCGCTGGACGTGTTGGCCATACGCCCCTTCACCAGCCAACGCGTGGGCGTACAAATCCGAGGCACCGCACAAGCGCCACAGGTGCGCCTGTACTCAGACCCCGACCTGCCCGACAGCGAAAAGCTGGCCTGGCTGGTGCTGGGCCGCAGCGCCAGCGGCGGTGGCGCCGAAGCCGCGGTACTGCAACAGGCCGCCATCGCCCTGCTCAGCGGCGGCAGCGGTGCCAGCCCCCTGGACGGTCTGTTTGGCCTGGACGAGATTTCCGTGCGCGGCGCCGGTGAAACCACCACCAACGCCAGCGGTGAAACCGTCAGCGGCGCCACCATCACCCTGGGCAAACGCCTGTCCAACCGGCTCTACGTGGCCTACGAACGCAGCCTGGCCGGCACGCTGGGCACGCTCTCGCTGTTCTACGACGTGTCAAGGCACCTCACCCTGCGCGCGCGCACCGGCGAAGACAACGCCGTGGACCTGATTTTCACGCTGCCTTACGACTGACCACCTCAGGCGCTGACGTTCAACGTCGGGCTGGGCGTGGCCGCACCACCCACTTGCAGGTACCGGTTGATGGAGGACAGGCTGTCAGCCACCGTTGACGGCCCGAGCACACCGGTGCGCACTGGCGCTGGGGTAGGCGCACTCAACCCGCTGGGCACGGCCGCAGCCACCGGTTGCCCCACCTGCGAGACCGCAGGTGCTGCGTCACCCGAACGACGCGCGCTGGCGGCCTCGTTCTGCGCCTGCCCTGAGGCTTCCCGCAAGCGATCGGCCCGCTGGTTCAGCCGATCGGCCTGGCCACGTGCCTGCTGGCTCTCAGCCGCCAAACGCTGCGCGCGCCCCTCGGCCTGCGCCGCGGCGCGTTCCGCCTGCACCCGCTGCACCGGCACATAGGCGCCCACGCTGGAGATCGCGGCCAAAGCGCGCTCCTCAGCTGGACGGCCCTTGGGGACCGCTGGCGTTTTGAGCGGCAGCGGCCTGGGCGTATTGGTTTTGGGCCGCCCGCGTGTCGGACTGCGCACGCGACGACGCGTCATTGGCCTGCGGGGTGGGCGGCGTTTGCGCCGCACGTTCGGCCGTTTCAGCGCGCTCACGCGCTTCGGGGCTGATGTTGACCACGGTCGAGGGCCGCTGCGTGGGCGCCGGCGCAGCCTGCGCCGTCTGGGCGGCAGGCGGCCGCTCCTGAGGCGTCGCCGTGCTCGACGCCACCCGACCGTAACTGCCGGCCACTGTGTTGATGGGGGTCATGTCTGCTCCCACGACACGCCGGAACAGCCGGCGCACTGAAGATAATTGACAATTTTAGGCCGCCCTCTGCCCAGGGACAAGGCCTGTGGCCAGGGTGTGTCAGCAGCAAATGAGTTGTCCGGTTCGTAGCAAGTAATCTGTCCGGTTTGTGGAGGAGCGATGCAACACGCCC
>NZ_JBHTBZ010000057.1:0-2776 GCF_042665235.1 Hydrogenophaga defluvii
ACAAGGTACTCGGCGTGCAGTTGCTGGAGCGTGGCGCCAGGTAGCTGCATGTCCCGGTGCACGTCGACCCAGTTCGGCTCTGGACGGCGTGCGCGCGTCCCGGGCTCAATTGGGTACAGTCTTCGTTCAAGCTGGGCATCATCCAGGTCTTCAGGCAATGGCCACGTTAGGCCCGCACTTGAGGCCCGCACGAGGTAATCCGTCACCGCGTCGCGTGAGATACCCAGGCTGTCAGCGACAGCACGGCGGCTCAGCAGCGAGTCGTGAGACAGCCGCAGAACCTCCCGGATCTTTCGCATGTGAATTCTCCGATTGACCATCGTTCCTTGGCCGCGATCAGGCCGTTCTTGACAGTCCAAACGACGGGGAGGAGAATCCAGCTTGAAGTGCCCACTTCACTGGAACCAATCCCGTAGGCGGCCCACAGCCATCGCTGTGGGCCGCTTGCGTTTGGGCGCCTGTTGGGTTTTCTGGGGTGGGTATCAGTCTGTCGGCATGGATGGCTCTCCTGTGGCCTCACCTCGCCGACGGAGTGAGCGTCCGCGAGGCCGAAAGATGTAGCGCTGCGGCCAAAGTTCACTCGGAGGCATACCGAGCAAATTGGCGACATGACACGCCACCTGAAAGGACGAAATCCGACCGTGGATCACGTTGCCGACCACACTGGCGGATACACCCAGATCGCGCGCAATGTCCGACTGGCTGACACCGAGGCGCTTGAGGCGGTAGGCGATGTCAATCCCGTCCATTGCGACAGCCTCGTCATTTGCGAGTAAATTAAGCACAATCAGTAAATAACTGTTCTCTATAGAAACAGAATATACGCCTAAGAGATCACCAATGCAATGTGCCACAGACCCACTGGCAGCTATACCTGCACGCTTGGCCCAGGTTCTGGCCTATGCCGGGGTGAACCAGGCAGAGCTGGCCCGGCGCATCGGCGCGTCTGCTGGTTTTGTTAGCGATGTTCTTCGCGGCGTAAAGCGGCCTGGAGTGGAGATGCTCATGGGCTTGCGCGAAGCCTTCGGTGTATCTGTAGACTGGCTTCTGTCAGGTGAGGGCACAATGACCGGCGGGGCCGGCATTCGCCATGACCTCTTCCGCGCTATCCGCCTTCAAATTGCTGTGGCCCGGTCTGCAGTGATGGAACAGGACGCAACCGCAAGAGCGCTGTTGCTCCTGATCAAGGAGGGCCAGTTAGCCGCTGCAACCGAGGATACGGCGTTCAAGGAACTTCTGGATCGAGTTGCGCCCGAGGACGGTGATCTGGATCTGGCCGTCGAGTTGTACAACGGCCATCAGTGGGCCACCGACCCGATCTCTCAGCGGCGCAATCTGCTGGCAGCCGCTGTCGCGCACTTCGAAGCCCGCAAGCCTGTGGACCGTCTGGCGGCGCTGACTGGTGCTGATGCCAATGCACCACTCGTACAGGTCAACACCGGAAAAGGCCAGCGCGTTGCTGGTCGCGATTTTCACGAGCACAGTAGGCGCAAGAGATGAATTCCAGCGAACATGAACCGGCCATCACTCAGTTCAACCTGGGGGAGCGCAGCCGCATCGCTGGGCGCGACTATTACGAGGGACGAATTCCCGACTCCATCAAGGTGTACCTGGCTATCACGGCATCAGACCGGCTCGATGAGGAGGCAATCGATAACGAGCGACTCTTCTATTACCGCTTCGGTATCGACGTGCGACGACCTGTCCGTGAACAGGTAGTCGCGCTTAAACGCCAATATGGCTTGACGGATGCAGAGTGCCGATGGCTGCGCCATTCGGGGCAGTTTTCCATCAACCATGAGGGGGCCAAGCTGGCGCCTGACCGGGTAGTCCCGGCAGCGGCATGGTTCTACGCGTTCGTCCTGGCGTACTACTTTGGCAGCAGCCTGCTGCTCATCAACTTTTCCGGCGCAGCTTCTTGGAAGCAGTCACTGGGCTCGCTTACCCTCGTTGGACTCTGGTTCGGGTCCATGTGGGCTATCTACAGGCTCTTCTGGGCGCCTTGGCGTTGGGTGAAAAAAAGCGTAGAAGCGAAGGCGCTGTACAGTGATACGCAATTGAGGCACCCTTCGGGCACGTGACAGCCGGTATCGGCATTGACCGGTCAGCCGCGTGCGCGCGAATTCCAGATCTCCTTGGTGCTCCGACGTCAGCAAGATGCCTGTTGTAGGCTGGCTGGGACTGACGCGGTTTCATCTATGGCTTGACCGAGGCGCCCCCTGACCGGCAGTGGCGCTGTCCAACCACCTTCGCCAGCATCACTCGGGCTGTGACCTGGCAAAGGTCGAGCGTTCTTACGCGGTGGAGTTGCCACGTGGCACACCTTGGTGTCGTTGGCGTCATTGCCCTTGAGGCTAGCAACCGTTTGATCGGGAGAGCCAGTTGGCACCGGTTTTTGCAACAAAGCCAAGTAAATGTGCTTACATCGCAGGACCTTTCGGGGATGCTGAACAATTGCCATCATGTTTAGGCGCTTTTCCACCATGGGCCTGATGACAGGGTTCCGCTCTTTTCGCCAAAGGCTGAGCGGCTGTTGCCGCGCAACCTGACAGGATGACGACAACACCGATCATTGCAAAGGTGTGCCTTGAGATGCGATTTTTCATATCAAGCTAACCTGAAAAAAGGTGACGGCATTGCGCACGTAAACTGATGAAGCAATGCGCTCAATCAGCACGATGCCGCCAACTTCCGTGCTGCGTATTCCACGCCATGGCGGACACGATTCCATGCTGATGGCGGACAGTGTTCCAGCGTGATGGCGGACACCGTTCCA
>NZ_JBHTBZ010000058.1:0-5576 GCF_042665235.1 Hydrogenophaga defluvii
CGGGGTCGTGCACGTCAAAGCGGGCGCTGCCGGCCACCCATTGGCCGTTGATCAGGGCGTCGGTCTTGAGCAGGCTGGGGTCTTTGAGCAAGGCCAGTGGCGAGGTCTTCATGTCCATGTTGCTAGTCCTGTGTGTGGGGGGGTGGTTGCCACACCCCCATGGAAAAAAGCGAGCTTACCGCGCGTCGGTCTGCGGGTCAGTAACCGGTGACAACCGGCACGGGCGCTGCGCCTGCAAACCGCTGGCGCAACTGACGAGCGGCGTTGGCCAGCATCACGGTGTCCATGCCCACGGCCACAAAACGCGCGCCCCGATCCAGCCAATGTTGCGCCTGGCCTTCGTCCAGGCTCAGAATGCCCGGCGCCTTGCCGGCTTTGAGGATGCGCTGGATGCCGTCGTCTATGGCGGCCTTGACGGCGGGGTGGTTGGGGTTGCCCGGGTGGCCCATGGAGGCCGAGAGATCGGCCGGACCGATGAACACGCCGTCCACGCCGGGGGTGGCAGCGATGGCATCGAGGTTGTCCATGGCGAGCACGGTTTCGGCCTGCACCAGCAGGCAGGCCTGGGCGTTGGCCTCGTGCACATAACGTGGGTACAGGCCCCAGCGTGAACCGCGTGCGCCCGCCATACCGCGTATGCCCGCGATGCCATCCGGGTCCTCGGGTTGCGGGTAGTGCATGGCGCGCGCCATCAGGTCGGCTTGCTCGGCCGTGTCCACCATGGGCACCAGCACCGTTTGTGCGCCGATGTCGAGCACGCGCTTGATCAGCGCCACGTCGCCCACGGGCACACGCACGATGGGGTGGGAGGGGTAGGCCTGCACCGCCTGCAGTTGCGCCAGCAGCGTGCGGATGTCGTTGGGGCCGTGTTCGGCGTCGAGCAACAGCCAGTCGAAGCCGGCAGTGGCCAGCAGTTCGGCCACGTAGGCGTCGGCCAGGCCGACCCACAGGCCGATCTGAGCGCGCTGTTCGCGCATGGCCTGTTTGAAGGGGTTGGTGGGGGTGTGCATGGGTGGTCTTCGTCGGTGAAGCGTCAGCCGTGGGTTATACCCAAAGCCGCGTGGGGAGGCCGTGGCCAAGCCGATAAAATGGCGGGTTGCTTACCCTGGCCCTCACACCATGACCACCCAATTCACCGTTGCCGACATCCGCAAGTCCTTTCTGGATTTTTTTGCTTCCAAGGGCCACACCGTGGTCGCGTCCAGCCCGCTGGTGCCGGGCAACGACCCCACGCTGATGTTCACCAACTCGGGCATGGTGCAGTTCAAGGACGTCTTCCTGGGCACCGACAAGCGCAATTACGTGCGTGCGGCCTCGGTGCAGGCCTGCCTGCGCGCCGGCGGCAAACACAACGACCTGGAAAACGTGGGCTACACCGCCCGCCACCACACCTTCTTCGAGATGCTGGGCAACTGGTCGTTTGGCGACTACTTCAAGCGCGAGAGCCTGAAGTGGGCCTGGGAACTGCTGACCGAGGTCTACAAGCTGCCCAAGGAACGCTTGTTGGCCACGGTGTACGCCGAGGACGACGAGGCCTTTGACATCTGGACCAAGGAAATTGGTCTGCCGCCTGAGCGCGTGATCCGCATTGGCGACAACAAGGGCGGCCGCTACAAGAGCGACAACTTCTGGATGATGGCCGACACCGGCCCCTGCGGCCCTTGCAGTGAGATCTTCTACGACCACGGCGACCACATCCCTGGCGGCCCCCCGGGCAGCCCCGAGGAAGACGGGGACCGCTTCATCGAGATCTGGAACAACGTGTTCATGCAGTTCAACATGCACGAAGACGGCTCGGTCACGCCACTGCCCGCACCCTGTGTGGACACCGGCATGGGCCTGGAGCGCCTGGCCGCCATCCTGCAGCACGTGCACAGCAACTACGAAATCGACATCTTTGACGCGCTGATCAAGGCCGCTGGCCGCGAAACCGGCACCGCCGACCTGAGCAACCCCTCGCTCAAGGTGATTGCCGACCACATCCGCGCCACGTCGTTCCTCATCAGCGACGGTGTGATTCCGTCCAACGAAGGCCGAGGCTATGTGCAGCGCCGCATCGTGCGCCGCGCCATCCGCCACGGCTACAAGCTGGGTCAGAAAACGCCGTTTTTCCACAAGTTGGTGCCCGACCTGGTCAAGATGATGGGCGAGGCCTACCCCAACATGGCGTCGCAGGCCCAACGCATCACCGAGGTGCTCAAGGCCGAGGAAGAGCGCTTCTACGAAACGCTGGCCAACGGCATGGAAATCCTCGATGCGGCCCTGGCCGACGGTGCCAAGGTGCTGCCCGGCGAGGTGGCCTTCAAGCTGCACGACACCTACGGCTTCCCTCTTGACCTCTCGGCCGACGTGTGCCGCGAACGTGGCCTCACGGTGGACGAAGCCGGGTTCCACGCCGCTATGGAAGCGCAGAAGGCCAAGGGCCGTGCGGCGGGCAAGTTCAAGATGGACAAGGCGCTGGAATACACCGGCGCAGGCAACACCTTTGTGGGCTACGAGCAACTCGAAGCCTCGGCCAAGGTGGTGGCCTTGTACCTCGATGGCACGCCCGTGGCCGAGCTGAAAAGTGGCCAACAAGGCGTGGTTGTGCTCGACACGACGCCCTTCTACGCGGAAAGCGGCGGGCAGGTGGGCGACGAAGGCGTGATCAGCACCGGCTCGGCCACCTTTGCCGTGGGCGACACCCAGAAGATCAAGGCCGATGTGTTTGGTCACCACGGCACCGTGGCGCAGGGCACCCTGGCCGTGGGCGATGCCGTCACCGCTTCGGTCAACCTGGACCTGCGCGCGGCCACCGTGCGCAACCACAGCGCCACCCACCTGATGCACAAGGCCTTGCGCGAGGTCTTGGGCGCCCACGTGCAGCAAAAGGGCTCCTTGGTGAATGCTGAGCGCACCCGCTTCGACTTCGCGCACAACGGGCCGGTTTCTCCCGAAGAACGCAAGCGAATAGAGGACATTGTTAATACGGAAATCTTGGCCAACGCAGCCACCCAGGCGCGTGTTATGGACATTGAGTCGGCCCAGAAAACCGGCGCCATGATGTTGTTCGGTGAAAAATACGGCGACACGGTGCGCGTGCTCGACATCGGCTCCAGCCGCGAACTTTGTGGTGGAACGCACGTGCAACGAACCGGTGAAATCGGCCTGTTCAAAGTCGTGAGTGAGACCGGCGTAGCCGCCGGCGTCCGCCGCATTGAGGCGGTGACAGGAATCAATTCCCTTTTGCAGTTTCGTGGACTTGAACAAGAGCTTGTTGAAGTTGGTTTTGAACTTGGTTTCGAGAATGCGACTGGGACTCAACGCCTCGAAAAAATTGCAAAGTTGAATGCGGAGTTGCTTGCGGCAAGAAAAGAAATCGCTACGCTGAAGGCGCAACAAGCTTCCCGCCAGGGCGATGAACTGGTGAACCAGGCGGTGGACGTCAAAGGCATCAAGGTGCTGGCCGCCGTGCTGAACGGCGCCGACGCCAAGACCCTGCGCGACACCCTGGACAAGCTCAAGGACAAACTCAAGACCGCCGCCATCGTGTTGGCCGCCGTGGACGGTGGCAAGGTGCAGCTGGCCGCCGGCGTGACCGCCGACAGCATGGGCAAGGTCAAGGCCGGTGAGCTGGTGAATTTTGTGGCCAGCCAAGTGGGTGGCAAGGGCGGCGGCAAACCCGACATGGCCATGGCTGGCGGCACCGATGCGGCTGCACTGCCACAGGCCCTGGCTGCGGTGCGGGGCTGGGTTTCCGAGCGCGTGTGACGGGGCCTGTTTCGTGTAAGGTGTGGCGGGCCTGAACCCGCCCACCTTCACGAACAAGGAGACCCCGCCATGCAGGGAGATATCGTTTCAGGGCTGCTGCTGCCCCTGATTCTCGCGTTCATCATGTACGCGCTGGGCCTGGGGCTCACCCACCTGGATTTCCGGCGCATCCTGCAACAACCCCGTGCGCTGGTGGTGGGCGTGCTGAGCCAGTTTGTGCTGCTGCCGCTGCTGTGTGTGGGGCTGATCCAGCTGTTTGGCCTGACTGGCACCTTCGCCGTCGGCTTCATGATCCTGGCGGCATGCCCCACCGGCACCACCTCCAACCTGCTGACCTACATGGCGCGCGGCGACGTGGCGCTGGCGCTGAGTTTCACGGCGGTGGCCAGCGTGTTGACCATCGTCACCTTGCCGCTGGTGGTCGTCTGGGCCATGAACCACTACACAGGTGCCGCCGCCACCGTGCAGGTGCCGGTGGGCGCCATGATGGGGCAGGTGTTTGTGGTGGTGGGCTTGCCGGTGCTGCTGGGCATGCTCACGCGCCATCTCAAGCCGGCGCTGGCCTTGCGCTTCGAACCCGTGGCCACCAAGCTGGCCACCGTCTTGTTCATTCTGGTGGTGGCCGCCGCCGTGGCCAAGAACTGGGCCTTGCTGGTGGAAAACTTCTCCACGCTGGCCGTGTTTGCCGTGGCCCTCAACCTGGCGGCCATGGTGGGCGGCTTTGTGATGGCCTGGCTGACCCGCCTGAGTCGGCGCCAGGCCGTGACCGTGGCCATCGAAACCGGCGTGCAAAACGCCACCCTGGCACTGCTGATCGCCAGCTCCGTGCTGGGCAACGACGCGCTGGGCGTGCCCGGCGCGGTGTATGGCGTGCTGATGTACCTGGGTGGGCTGGTGTTTGCCGTGACCATGCGCCGCGTGTTGGCGGCGCCCGCCGTGGCCGGCGGCTGAGCCCGCTTCGGGGACAATCCCGTCCCATGATCAGACGACGTTGTATGGGGCTGGCCTTGTTGGGCGGCCTGGGCGGCTGGGCCAGCGCGCGCGCCCAGTCCCACGAGATCGCCGAGTGGCCCCGCCAGACACCCACGCCCCAGCTTGATGCCCTGGACATGGCGGGCCGGCGCGTGACGCTGGCCGACTTCAAGGGCCGTGTGCTGGTGCTCAACTTCTGGGCCAGTTGGTGTGAGCCTTGCCGCGCCGAAATGCCCACCCTGCAGCAACTGCCTCAGGTGCTGGGCGAAGACCGGGTGGCGGTGCTCGCAGTCAACTTCAAGGAAGGGCCCCGGCGCATCGCGCAGTTCACGCAGGCGGCGGGTGTCACGTTGCCGGTGGCGTTGGACCCGCAGGGCGACGTGACCCGCGCCTGGGGGGTCAAGGTGTTTCCCACCACGGTGTTGATCGACCCCAGTGGCCGGGCGCGCCAGCGCATCCGTGGCGAGGTGGACTGGAGCAGCCACCAGGCGCTGGGCTGGATCGAAGCGTTGCTGCGGCGATAATCGGCGCCCGACTTCGGCGTGTCCCTTGACAGACGTGCCGGTCGTTTTTTCCTACTCCGGAGTTCTTTTGATGACCACCGATCGCCGCGCTTTTCTGCGGCGCACGGCAGCCACGTCCGTGGCTGTTGTGCTGCCCGCTGTCCCGTTTTCATCTGCACTGGCCCAGACGGCGCCCTCCCGCAGCGAGTTCAAGCCCGTGCCGGGCGACTGGCGCACGTTTGACGTCACCACCCGCGTGGATTTGCTCATGCCTTCGGGCGCCACCCAGGTCTGGTTGCCGCTGCCCTCGGTGGAAAGCGATTGGCAACGTTCGCTGACCAGCGGTTTCCA
>NZ_JBHTBZ010000059.1:0-17643 GCF_042665235.1 Hydrogenophaga defluvii
GTTCAAGTGGACTGCCACCGCCGATTCGATTCTTGAAAAGTTGCATAGACTTTGCTCACGTATCAGCGGGACAGCACACTAGTTTCTGATCGGTTTGATGCTGTTGGGCAAAGTCCTGCGCCACGCGCTGCAGGCGTTCCAGAAACACAGGCGCCAAGGCGCGGCTGATGGAGCCGTGCACCAGCATCACGCCTTCGCCGTCGGCATCGAAACCCCCGGCGAAGTAGTCCAGCACGGCGTGGTCGCGGAAGTAGTTCATCACCGGCCCGTGCGGGCGCCAACGGAAGGTTTTGGCCAGCTTGAGGCGGTAGCGGTTGAGCGGGCGCAGCTCGATGATGCCGATGCGGTCCAACTGCGCGAGGTACTTCACGCATTCGGGCTCGCTCAGGCGGTAGGCGGCGGTCATTTGCTCCAGCGTCCATTGGCTGAGCACACAGATGGCCACCAGCAGCAGTTTTTTATCGGCCACCACGGCACGTTCCTGCTCGGCGGTCATCTCCTTGAGCAGCGGTTGTGTGTCGGCCACGCGCCGCGCCAACTCGGCGAAGTCCAGCTTGAGGGCGCGGCAAATGTCGTCCACCCTGGACAAGGACATGTCGCCTTTGGCCAGCATGCGCTTGACGCTCGACTCTGCCATGCCCATGGCCTGGGCCAGGTCGGCGTAGGTCATCTGAGCGGCTTTCAGCTCCTTCTTGACGGCGGTGACGAGATCGAGGGTGGTGCTCATGGTGACATGGTATCGATAACCGATACCGTCGGCGCACTCTGGCGGCGATCTGATGGTTGTTGCATGCGCCTTGTGTGGCCCCCTCTACAGTGCGTCGCATCCCATTTTTCAAGAGGTCCATGATGCTGCCGGTCATCCTTGTCACATTTGTTTTTTGCATTGTTATTGAACGGTTGCGTCCGGGCTGGCGTTTGCCGCGCGTGCCCACTTGGCCGTTGCGCGTGCTCGCGATGAATGCGTGTCAGTTGGGGGTTGTGCTGCTCGCTGGGGTGAGTTGGGAGCGCTGGCTTTCGGGTGCCTCGCTGTTTCGCCTGTCGGACCATGTGTCGCCTGCGGCGGGTGGCCTGATCGCCTACTTCATTGCCACCTTCATTTTCTACTGGTGGCATCGCGTGCGTCATACCAACGACACGCTCTGGCGGCTGTTCCACCAGATCCATCACAGCCCCCA
This sequence comes from Hydrogenophaga defluvii, assembly GCF_042665235.1. Taxonomy (NCBI): domain Bacteria; kingdom Pseudomonadati; phylum Pseudomonadota; class Betaproteobacteria; order Burkholderiales; family Comamonadaceae; genus Hydrogenophaga; species Hydrogenophaga defluvii. Next base: position 1,179 of record NZ_JBHTBZ010000059.1, read on the forward strand.
GCGGCTGGAGGTGATCACGTCCTTCTACAAGCACCCGGCTGAAATGGTGGTCAATTCCCTCATCGGGAGCCTGTTGGTTTTCGCCACGCTGGGCCTGTCGGCAGAGGCCGGTGCGGTGTACACGCTGTGCACGGCATTGGGTGAATTTTTCTACCACACCAACCTCAAGACACCACGTTGGGTGGGGTTTGTCTTCCAGCGTCCCGAAATGCACCGCATTCATCACCAGCACGATCGGCACAAGAACAACTACGGCGACATCACCTGGTGGGACATGCTGTTTGGCACGTACGAGAACCCGAGCGAATGGACTCACAGCTGTGGATTTGATGCCGCCCGGGAGGAGCGCCTGTGGGACATGTTGTGCTGGCGCGATGTGCACGCCGAGCCTGCACGGGCGGTGCAGCACAATCGCGAAAACCATTCCCAGTGAAACCCGGGACGAACAGGAGGAGCTCAGAGATGTCAAGCCAAGTTGCGGCAACCACGGCGGATCGCACGCCACCCAGCCACACCAACCAGTTCGCCTTGCTCGCGCAGCGCCGTTTCGGCCCCTTCTTCTGGGTGCAATTTTTGGGCGCCGGCAACGACAATGTTTTCAAGTTCGCCTTCACGGTTCTGGTCACCTACCAAGTGCAGTTGCAGTGGCTGCCTCCCGCCCTGGCAGGGCTGGTGATCGGGGCTTTGTTCATCCTGCCTTTTCTGCTGTTTTCGGCCACCAGCGGGCAACTGGCCGACAAGTACCCCAAAGAGGTGCTGATCCGCTTTGTTAAGAACCTGGAGATCGCCATCATGCTGCTGGCCGGATGGGGCTTTGTGCAGCAGAACGTGCCGGTGTTGTTGATGTGCGTGTTCCTCATGGGCGCGCACAGCACGCTGTTCGGGCCAGTGAAGTTTGCCTACCTGCCGCAGCACCTCACCGAGCGCGAACTCACGGGTGGCAATGGCATGGTGGAAATGGGCACCTTCGTGGCCATCCTGCTGGGCAATGTGGCCGGTGGCTTGTTGATCGCCCTGCCGCTGGTGGGACCCGCGTATGTGGCCGCCGCGTGCCTGGGGCTGGCGGTGCTGGGGCGCGTGCTGGCCCAGGCGGTGCCTGTCTCTCCAGCCACCGACCCCGCGTTGCAGATCAATTGGAACCCGTTCACCGAAACCTGGCGCAACCTCAAGCTCGCGCATGCCAACGTGGTGGTGTTTCGATCCCTGCTTGGCATCAGCTGGATGTGGTTCTTTGGGGCGGTGTTTCTGGCCAACTTCCCTGCCTTTGCCCGAGATGTGCTGCACGGCAACGAGCAGGTGGCGTCGCTGCTGCTGGTGGTGTTCTCCATTGGCATTGGCGCGGGGGCGCTGATGTGCGAAGTGCTCAGCCGGCGTCATGTGGAAATCGGGCTGGTGCCCTTGGGCGCCTTCGGCATGACGGTGTTTTCGGTGGATCTGTATTTCGCCTCGCGTGGACTGCCGCCCACCGGCCCGGCGTTCACGCTCGGGTCGTTTCTGGCGCAGGCTGCCCACTGGCGCATTCTGGCCGATCTGGCGTTGCTGTCGCTGTTTGCTGGCATCTACAGCGTGCCCATGTACGCGTTGATCCAGATGCGCAGCCAACCCACCCACCGTGCCCGCATCATTGCCGCCAACAACATCCTCAATGCTTTGTTCATGATCGCCAGCTCGCTGCTGGCGGGGGCTTTGCTTGGGGCTGGTTTCAGCATCAGCGAGCTGTTCCTGTTCATTGGCATCGCGAATGCCGTGGTGGCTTTCTACATCTTCATGCTGGTGCCTGAATACCTGCTGCGTTTTGTGGCCTGGCTGGCATCGCGCCTGGTCTACCGTTTTCGGGTGCAGGGCGATCTGCACATTCCCACCGAAGGCGCTGCGGTGCTCGCCTGCAACCATGTGAGCTACGTGGACGCCGTGTTGCTCATGGCCGCCAGCCCCCGGCCCATCCGCTTTCTGATGGACCACCGGATTTTCAAGGTGCCGGTGCTGGGCTGGCTGTTCCGCTTGGCCAAGGCGATTCCGGTGGCGCCGCAAAAGGACGACGCTGCCGCCTACGAAGCGGCTTTCGAGGCGGCCGCCCAGGTGCTGCGAGAAGGCGATCTGCTGGGCATCTTTCCCGAAGGTGGCATCACCCAGAACGGCGAGCTTCAGCCCTTCAAAGGGGGCATTGCCAAGATACTGTCGCGGGCCCAGCAGGAGGGCGTGTCGGTGGCGGTGGTGCCCATGGCGCTGACCAACCTGTGGGGGTCTTACTTCAGCCGCGTGGAAGTCCGCAACGGTGACCGGGTGGCGATGGTGCGCCCATTTCGCCGTGGTGTGTTCAGCCGAGTGGGCCTGAATGTGGGACAAGCGATCGCAGCAAAAAGTGTCACTTTGGAAGGCTTGCGGGAGCAGGTTGCGGGACTGGCGCGCTAGGCCCCGTACCAGAGCTTTGCAAAACTGGGGGTAAGCAGTTGCCGGCGTCTCTCATGCCGCCGTGTTGTCCTTTCGCCAAACGACACCTTCGGCGGACTTGGCGGTTGTTCAGCTGCGTCAGTGGTATCTCTGAACGGTGCGTTGGGTGGCGTTTTGGGCTACTTTGCTCGTTTCTCGCCGTGGCTTTAGCCCGATTCACTGAACATCGTGCCACCAGCATGTGCTGGGGCATGAAAGTGAATATGCGTTTGTTGTCCCTCTATCGTTCTTCTATCCCACGCGCCGTGTCCGCCCTGGGGCTGGTGTCGATCACCGTCGCGCTGACCGGTTGTTATGTGGTGCCAATTGACACGCGCACAGGGCAGCCCGCCTCTTTGCCCAGCAGCGCGCCGGCGGCAGCGCCTGCTCCGGCAGTGCCATTGATTTTTCCAGCGCGACTTTACCCTGCCAACGAACTGGCCAGCGGCTATGGGCTCGTCCACGCCACGGTCAGCAACGATTTGAAAGGGCGGGGCACTTTCAACGCCGCGATCGCAGGTGAGAGTTTTGTCGGCGAGGCCACGCGAAGGACTGGGTCCAACCGAGACGGCGTGGCCAATGGCGCGGGCAACCGGGGCGCTTACCTGAGCTGTCAGTACACGATGAACTCAGCCACCCAAGGCACTGGCACCTGCCGCCTGAACAACGGCGCGGAGTTCACCATGCACGTGGGCAATTGAGCCTGCACGAGGTGATCCAGCGCCCGCCAGTGGCTTGATCCACCGACGGCGTCGGTGGATTCGGTGGGCTGGCCCGCAACGGCGCTGTGCACGGGGCCGCCATGGCCCCAGCCAATTTGATCTGGAGGAAACAAGATGAGTAAAACCCTGCGTCTGTCTGAAAAATGGTTCCACAGCGGCTTGTGGCTGGTCGCGTTCCTGTTTGCGTGGTTTTTGGTGGGCCTGGGCAGCACCGTCGTGGGCGATCTGCCGCAGGTGGAGGAGCGCCGGTCGCTGGACGACCACCTGGACCCTGCCCGCGCGCCGGTGGTGAAGAATGCGATCCTCGTTGCGCAGAAAAACGCCAAGGATGCGCAGGACGCACTGGATCAGGCACAGCTGCGCCAACAGTCAGCCGAGGCCAACAACCGCGCCGCGCGCGAAACCTTCAGCAACTGGCTGGCCACGCGCAAGGTCACGGCCCGGCAGGACCAGGATGAAGAGCTGATTGTCCGCACAAAACAACTGGACGAGCTGCGCCAGGCCGAGCGCGACGCGTTGGCCCAGGTGGAGAAGCAGCAGCAGGCCGCGCTGGACGCACGTCAGGCCGCAGAGCGCGCCCAGAACGAACTGCATAGCCTGCAAGACAGCGCGCGAGCTGAGTTTCTGGGCGAGCAGCGTGCGCAGGAGCTGCGTGTGTTCGGCTACCGGCTGCTGCTCACGTTGCCGCTGCTGGCGGTGGCGGGTTGGCTGTTCGCCAAGAAGCGCAAGACCCCTTCATGGCCCTTTGTGTGGGGCTTCATTTTTTTCGCCTTGTTTGCGTTTTTCGTGGAGCTGGTGCCCTATCTGCCCAGCTACGGTGGCTATGTGCGCTACATCGTGGGCATCGTGCTCACGGTGATCGGCGGGCGGTATGCCATACAGGCGCTGCAGCGCTATCTGGAGCAGCAGAAGCTCGCTGAAGCCCAGCCCGCCCAGGCGCGCCAGCGCGACATGGACTACGACCAGGCACAGGCCCGCATGACGAGCAGCATATGCCCGGGCTGCGAGCGCACGGTGGACATGAAAGACGGCAAAACCGACTTCTGCCCACACTGTGGTCTGTGCCTGTTTGACCGCTGTGGTCACTGCAGCACACGCAAGAACGCGTTTGCTCGCTACTGTTTTTCGTGCGGTACCTTGTCCGAGGCGCCTATCGCGGCGCGGGGCGTGTTGTCGACTGAGGATGCCAGCGCGGTTTGAGTGCGCCGGTTCGCAGCCCTCATTCAGCGGATACGAGGGGCTCTTCTGGGTGGGCGCGGTTGAACTGCGCCACATCGCGGATGTTCTTCTGCACCGCCACGGCGCCAAACAGCGCGAGCAGGAAGGCCATGGCGTAGAACCCCTTTTCGCTGGCGGCCAGCGTGGCGTTCCACAGTCCCACTGTCAGCAACAACAACGCAAGGGCCAGCGAAACCCAGCACAGGCCGTAGTAGATGCCGGTGACGGGGATGCCTTCGATGCGGTCGCGCACAGACTTTTGCAGCGACACCGCCGAGAACAGGCCATACATCAGCAAGGTGAAGTAGTAGCCTTTTTCGTTGAGCAACATCTGCGCATTCCACAGACCCGTGAGGTACACCACCGCGCCCACCAGCAGGGCGGCCCAGGAGGCCCCGATGAAAGCCCCGGTGGGGCGTTGGGCAACGTAAGCGGGTGCGGGCATGGATTTTTCCTCCTGATTTTTTTGAACGATGCGGGACTTTAGCGGATGCCAGCGCCCACCCACCGTGGCCACGCGCACTGGCACGTCGAGCGATGGTCCACAAAAGAGCGCTGTTTCCATGTGTGTCGGAAACAGACGCTCATCGGACCCGCCAAGTCAGTCCTCTGCGGCGGAAGCCAGTGCGGGTTCGCTCTGCGCCGGCTCGAACTTGAGGTGGCCCACATATTGCAGCGCCTGTTGGGTTCGCACCGAGGGCACATCGCCCTCGCGCATGTGCAGCAGGCCGGCGGGGTTGACCAGCAGCGGGTCCACCGTGGTCAGCGGCAATTGGGCCTGCTGGTAGGCGGTCAGCACAAACTGGGAGCAAAAAAACCGGTCGTTGCGCGCGGCCCCCAATTGCACCGCGGCGAGACCGCGCAGACAGAAATCACGCACCAGTCCTGGCAGGATGGGCAGCTCGCAGTACTGGCGTTGCAGCGTGAAGGGGGCCTGCAGCACGATGCCGAGGGTGTTGTACTTTTTACCTTCTTGGGCTTGGGCAAACCCGCGCATGGCTTGCGCGTGCTCTGGGCGCAAACCAGGGTGACGGAAGGCGACGATGGTCGATTCGTCGGCCATGAACGCACCAATGGGTCGTATGCGAACGCCCGAGCCCACGGCTTCGGCGATTTGGCCATCACCCAGGTAGAGGGCCGCATGGCTCACGGGCGCCAGCGTCAGCAGCCGGATACCAACCGACACCAGCCCGGCCGTGTTGGACAGGACCATATCGCCGGCCTGCAGTTCGGTGGGGGCAATGTGCTGGCCACCATTGGCGGGTGTGAGCAGCAAGCGTTTTTGCAGTTGCACCGGGGACTGGCCCTGTGCAAGGGCCCCGGGATCGAAGCGGCTGGCGCAGCCCGCCAGCGCCACAAGCACCAACGCCATCAGCGTGGCGGCGCTTTTTGAATACATGTTGTTGTCTCCCTGCCCTCGAAACTCAGATGCCGCGCGCGCTCCGCCTTGAAGCGCGCGCGGAAGGCGCTGAACTGGCCCGCATCCAGCGCCTCGCGCACCTCGCGCATGAGGTTGAGGTAGTAGTGCAGGTTGTGGATGGTGGTCAGCATGGGGCCGAGCATTTCGCCGCAGCGGTCCAGGTGGTGCAGGTAGGCCCGACTGAAACCGTCGCGGCCGCCGTCGTTCCACGGCACGCCGCTGCCACCGGCGCAGGCGTGGCAGGTGCAGCTGGGGTCCAGCGGCTGCGGGTCGGCCTTGTGGCGGGCGTTGCGGATTTTCAGATCGCCGTGGCGGGTGAAGATGGTGCCGTTGCGTGCGTTGCGGGTGGGCATCACGCAGTCGAACATGTCGACGCCACCGGCAACGCCCTCGACCAAATCCTCCGGGGTGCCCACGCCCATCAGGTAGCGCGGCTTGTGGGCGGGCAGGCGGTGCGGCGTGTGGGACATGATCTGCAGCATCTGCTCTTTGGGCTCGCCCACGCTCACGCCGCCAATGGCGTAGCCGGGGAAGTCCATGTCCACCAACGCATCCAATGATTCCTGGCGCAGGTTTTCAAACATGCCGCCCTGCACGATGCCGAACAGCGCGTTGGGGTTGCCCAGGCGCTCGAACTCGGCCTTGGAGCGCACGGCCCAGCGCCGGCTCATTTCCATGCTCTTGCGCGCCTCGGCCTCTGTGGTGAGGTGGCCCTTGGTCTCGTAGGGCGTGCACTCGTCCAGCTGCATCACGATGTCGCTGTTGAGGATGGTCTGGATCTGCATGCTGACCTCGGGCGACATGAACAGCTTGTCGCCGTTCACGGGCGAGGCGAAGTGCACGCCTTCCTCCGTGATCTTGCGCATGGCGCCCAGGCTCCAGACCTGGAAACCGCCCGAGTCGGTGAGGATGGGCTTGTTCCATTGCTCGAACTGGTGCAGCCCGCCAAAGCCTTTCATGATGTCCAGGCCGGGGCGCATCCACAGGTGGAAGGTGTTGCCCAGGATGATTTGGGCGCCCATCTCGTGCAGGCTGCGCGGCATGACGCCTTTGACCGTGCCGTAGGTGCCCACGGGCATGAAGATGGGCGTTTGCACCACGCCGTGGTTGAGCATGAGGGTGCCTCGGCGGGCGTGGCCCTCGGTCTTGTGAACTTGGAACTGGAGCATGGTGGCGATTGTCCACCATGGCCCGCTCACGGTGGGGTCAGCGGGCCGGGTGGTCGGCGAACAGCTGCGCCACCTGGGTGCGCAGCCACTGGTGCCCAGGGTCGCGGTGCTGGTGCTCGTGCCAGAGCTGGCAAATGGTGCTATCGGGCAACCGCAGGCGCAGCGGCCGTGCGACCAGACCGAAGGGCGCGGTCGCCCTGTCTGCAAACCGCTCGGGCACGGTGGCCACCAGTTGGGTGCTGGCCAGCACATGGCCCAAAGCCACGTAGTGCGGCACGGTGAGCTGGATGTCGCGCTGCAGCCCCAGTTGCGCCAACGCATCTTCCACCCGCCCGTGGCCGGTGCCTTCGGCCACCACTCGCACGTGCGCGGCGCGCTGGTAGGCGGCTGCGCTCAGGGTGCTGTGGCGCGCCAGCGGATGTGTGGCGTTCATCAGCGCCACATAACGTTGGCGGAACAAGGCCTGCTGGTAGAAGCCGGCCTGAAGCTGTGGCAGCAGGCCCAAGGCCAGGTCCACCCGGCCACTGGCCATGTCGTCGCGCAGGGTGGGCGTGCCCACCGGCACACACAACAGTTTCACGCCGGGTGCCCCGCGCGCCAGGGCGTCCATGAGCACCGGCAGGAAGTAGATCTCGCCTACGTCCGTGAGGGCCAGGGTGAAGCGCCGCGTGCTGGTGCTGGGGTCGAACGAGGCGCGCACGTTGAGCGCTGCGTGCAGGGCTTCCAGCGCCTGAGCCACCGGCGCCGCGAGCTGTTCCGCATATGGCGTGGGCCGCATGCCCGTTGGCGTGCGCACAAACAGCTCGTCGCCCAGCAGTTGCCGCAGGCGGCGCAGCGCGTTGCTCACGGCCGGTTGGCTCAGTTGCAGCTCCTGCGCGGCACGCGACACCTGGCGGGTTTGCAGCAAGCGATGAAACACCACCAGCAGGTTGAGATCGACGTCGGCCAGTTCCATGGCCCACATTATTTCATCCGTGAATGAGGCGTATCACCGAGATTCGATTGATGGATGTGCGTCGGCCCGCCATCATCTGTGCCAGACACCCCTTGAGGAGACACACATGACCACCCCCACCGGCGCAGCCGGCCCCGACGCCCTGGCCTGGGAGCGCGAGGACAGCAGCCGCATTCCGTTTGCCGTGTACACCGACGAAGAGCGCCACCGCCGCGAGTTGGAACGGTTCTTCTACCGTGGCCACTGGTGCTACGTGGGGCTGGAGGCGGAAATTCCGAACGAAGGCGACTTCAAACGCACCGTGGTGGGTGAGCGCTCGGTCATCATGAGCCGCGCCGCCGGGGGCGAGATCCACGTCGTCGAAAACGTCTGTGCCCACCGTGGCATGCGGTTTTGCCGCGAGCGCCATGGCAACCGCAAAACCTTCGTCTGCCCCTACCACCAGTGGAGCTACGCCCCCGACGGTGAATTGCGCAACGTGCCCTTCCGCCGTGGCCTGCGGCAGGGCGACCAGCTCAACGGCGGCATGCCACCCGATTTCGACATGACCCAACACGGGCTCACCAAGCTCAAGGTGGCGCGCCGGGGCGGGGTCGTGTTCGCGTCTTTCGACCACGAGGTCGAGTCGCTGGAAGACTACATGGGGCCCACCATTCTGGGCTACTTCGACCGGCTCTTCAACGGCCGGCGGCTCACCTTGCTGGGCTACAACCGCCAACGCATCCCGGGCAACTGGAAGCTGATGCAGGAGAACATCAAAGACCCTTACCACCCCGGTTTGCTGCACACCTGGTTTGTCACCTTTGGTCTGTGGCGGGCCGACAACCAGTCGCAACTGCGCATGGATGCCCATGGACGCCACGCCGCCATGATCTCCACCCGGGGTTCGGGTGGGCAGGCCGGCGGCGAGGCCGCGCAGGTGACGCAGGTGTCCAGCTTCAAGGCCCGCATGCAACTGGAGGACGCTCGCTTTCTGGACATCGTGCCGGAGCCCTGGTGGAACGGGCCCACGGCGGTGATGATGACCCTGTTTCCCAGTGTGATCTTCCAGCAGCAGGTCAACAGCGTGTCCACCCGCCACATTCAGCCCGACGGACACGGCCATTTCGACTTTGTGTGGACGCACTTCGGCTTTGCCGACGACACACCCGAGATGACCGAGCGCCGGCTGCGCCAGGCCAACCTGTTCGGGCCGGCCGGTTTTGTGAGTGCCGACGATGGCGAGGTGATCGAGTTCTCGCAGCAAGCCTTCGACAGCAAGCCCGGGCACCGGGCCGTGGCCGAACTGGGTGGCCGCGAGGCGGGCGACACCGAACACATGATCACCGAAACGCTGATTCGGGGCATGTACGACTACTGGCGCAAAGTGATGGAGGCATGACGGTGGCTGATTTTCTGCAACTGGACTTCGACACCCACCAGGCACTGACGCGCCTGTACGCCGACTACGCCCACGCGCTGGACAGCGCTGAGTGGGACCGATGGCCCGGCTTCTTCACCGAACGCTGCCTGTACCAAGTGCAGCCGCGCGAAAACCACGAACGGGGCTTTGCGCTGGCCACCTTGTCGTTCGACAGCCAGGCCATGCTGCGCGACCGCATTTACGCCATCCGCGAGACGCTGTTCCACGACCCCTACTACCAGCGCCACGTGGTGGGCGCCCCGGTGGTGCGCCACATCGACGCGCGAGGCCTGCATTGCGAGGCCAACTACGCGGTGTTTCGCACCAAACTCGATGGTCCCAGCACCGTGTTCAACGTGGGCCGCTACCTCGACGTGGTGGTGCGCACGCCCGAGGGCCTGCGTTTTGCCGAGCGGCGTTGCATCTTTGACAGCGAGATGATCCCCAATTCGCTGATTTACCCGATTTGACGTCGCTTTACAATTCGGTCTTGCTTTACTTTGTGGATCGCTTTACATTGAGGCGGTTCAAGGAGTTTCACCATGCAAGCCGATCTTGTGGTTTCAGACGCCGTTGTGTCCAGCAAAGGGCAGGTCACGTTGCCGGCCGCCATGCGCGCGCAATTGGGCATAGGCCCGGGTTCGCACATCCGTTTTGAGTTGCGCGGTAAGGAACTGGTGATCAAGCCCGAAGTGCCCATCAGCGCCTACCGTGGCATTCTCAAGCCCTACAACCTGGACCCTGCCGACCTGGAGATCCCCAAGGAGAAAGACCGGGAGTTTCTGTGAACGTGGTGGATTCATCGGGCTGGATCGAGTATTTGCTGGACACGCCCCGGGCCAATCTGTTCGCTGAGCCCATTGAGCAGCGCGCCGATCTTCTGGTACCCGTCATCGCGCTGTACGAAGTCCACAAAATCCTCAGCCGCAAAGTGGCACCCGACATGGTGCGCACCTGTCTGGACGTGATGCGCCTGGGCCGCGTGCTGGCGCTGACCGACGCGCGTGCGGTGGCCGCCGCCGAGGTGTCGGCACGGCACAACCTGGCCATGGCCGACGCGGTCATGTACAGCCTGGCGCTGGAGCACGGCGCCACCTTCTGGACGCAGGACATCGACTACCAGGGCCTGCCCGGTGTTCAGTGTTTTGCGAAGTCCTGACGCTCCAGCAGCATCGCGTCGCCATAACTGAAGAAGCGGTAGCCCTGCGCGATGGCGTGCCGGTACAGCGCCATGATGTGCTCGTAACCCGCAAAGGCGCTCACCAGCATCATGAGCGTGCTTTTGGGCAGGTGGAAGTTGGTCAACAGCAGGTCAATCACCTGGAAGCGGAAGCCCGGCGTGATGAAGATTTGGGTGTCGCCGTCGGCTTGGCCGAACGCGGCCCAGCTCTCCAGCGTGCGCACGGTGGTGGTGCCCACGCCCAGCACGCGGCCGCCGCGCGCGCGGCAGTCGGCAATGGCTTGCTGGGTTTCGGGCGGCACGCGGTACCACTCGGCGTGCATGGTGTGTTCGGCGATGTTTTCGGTCTTGACCGGCTGGAAGGTGCCGGCGCCCACGTGCAGCGTGACCTCGGCGGTGTGGATACCACGCGCCTTCAGCTCGGCCAGCACGCTTTCGTCGAAGTGCAGCGCCGCCGTGGGCGCGGCCACCGCGCCGGGGTGCTTGGCGAACACGGTTTGGTAACGGCGCTCGTCCTCGGCGTCGTCGCAGTGGGTGATGTAGGGCGGCAGCGGCACGTGGCCGTGCGCGGCCATCAGGGCGTGGGGTTCGCCTGAGAACTGGAAGCGGAACAGCTGGCCGTCTTCGTTGGGCCAGCGCCCCACCAGCGTGGCCGTGAAGTCGCCCACCATGTGCAGCACACCGCCCGCCAGGGGCTTTTTGCTGACCTTCATGTGGGCCACCACCTCGTGGTTCTGCAGCACACGTTCCACCAGCAGCTCCACCTTGCCGCCGGTGGACTTTTCACCAAAGAGCCGGGCCTTGACCACCTGGGTGTTGTTGAAGACGACCAGATCACCTTCGCGCAGCAGGCCGGGCAATTCGCGGAACACGCGGTCCACCGGCGTGGCGGCGCGGCCATCGAGCAGGCGCGAGGCGCTGCGTTCGGGCGCGGGGTGTTGGGCAATGAGTTCGGGGGGCAGAGCGAAATCGAAGTCGCTCAGGGAGAAAGTGCGCGTTGCAGCGGTCATGTGCTTGAGGGCCGGACAGACCCGTTCCAAGAAATTCGGGAAGGCACAATTGTCCCATGCCCGATGTGTCCACCGCCCCCAAACCCCTGTCGCCAGCCCAGAAGGCGATGCGCAAGCTGGGCCTGGTGCGCGACATCGACCTGGCCCTGCACCTGCCCCTGCGCTACGTGGACGAGACGCGCCTGCAGCGCATTGCCGATGTGCGCGATGGCGAGATGGGGCAGGTGGAGGGCACGGTGATTCACAGCGGTGTGATGCCGGGCGCACGCCGCCAGTTCAAGGCCTTGATTGAGGACAACAGCGACACGCTGGAGCTGCGTTTTTTCACCTTTTTTCCTTCACACCAGAAGGCGCTGGCCGAAGGCAACCAGGTGCGCGTGCGTGGTGAGATGCGCGCAGGCTTTGCCGGCCGCCAGATGCTGCACCCGACGGTGACGCCCGCGGGCGGGCCGTTGCCGCAGGCGCTCACGCCCGTCTACCCCACCAGCGCCCAGCTGCCCCAGGCCTACTTGCGGCGAGCCGTCGAGCGCGGTCTGAGCCGGGCCGACCTGTCCGAAACCCTGCCGCCCGATGCCTTGCGCGACCTGCCCGGCCGTGAAACGCGTGGCTGGACCCTGCGCGAGGCCCTGCGTTACCTGCACCACCCCACGGCCGATGTGTCACTTGCCGCATTAGAAGACCAGAGTCACCCGGCCTGGCAGCGCCTCAAGGCCGAGGAGTTGCTCGCCCAGCAGCTCTCGCAACTCACGGCCAAGCGCGCCCGCGACGTCTTGCGCGCGCCGACCCTGCGCACCCGCCCCGGGGGGCTGCACGAAAAGCTGCTGGCCGCCTTGCCCTTTGCCCTGACCGGCGCCCAGCGCCGCGTGGGCGAGGAAATCGCCCGCGACCTGGCCCGCCGGGTGCCCATGCACCGCCTGTTGCAGGGCGATGTGGGTTCGGGCAAAACGGTGGTGTCGGCGCTGGCTGCTGCCATCGCCATCGACAGCGGCTGGCAGTGCGCGCTGATGGCGCCGACCGAAATCCTGGCCGAGCAACACTTTGCCAAACTGGTGGACTGGCTGGAGCCGCTGGGCATCACCGTGGCCTGGCTCACCGGCAGCCAGAAAACCAAGCAGAAGCGCGACATGCTGGCGCAAGTGGAGAGCGGCGCCGCCCAGCTGGTGGTGGGCACCCACGCGGTGATCCAAGACAAGGTGAAGTTCAAGAACCTGGCCTTGGCCGTGATCGACGAGCAGCACCGCTTTGGTGTGGCGCAGCGGCTGGCTTTGCGGGAAAAGATGAGTGAAGGCGGGCAAGAGCCACACATGCTCATGATGTCGGCCACGCCGATCCCACGCACGCTCGCCATGAGCTACTACGCCGACCTCGATGTCTCCACCATCGACGAGTTGCCGCCCGGGCGCACCCCCATCGTCACCAAGCTGCTCAGCGACAGCCGGCGCGACGAGCTGATCGAACGCATCGGCGCGCAACTGGCCCAGGGCCGGCAGGTGTATTGGGTCTGCCCGCTGATCGAAGAAAGCGAGGTGCTGGACCTGAGCAACGCCACCGCCACACACGCCGAGCTGTCTGAAGCCTTGCCGGGTGTCATGGTGGGCCTGCTGCATTCGCGCATGCCAGTGGCCGAAAAAAAGGCGGTCATGGCACTGTTCACCGAAGGTGTCATGGGCGTGCTGGTCAGCACCACGGTCATTGAAGTGGGCGTGGACGTGCCCAACGCCTCGCTCATGGTCATCGAACACGCCGAGCGTTTTGGCCTCAGCCAGTTGCACCAACTGCGTGGCCGCGTGGGGCGCGGCGCGGCGGCTTCGGCCTGTGTGCTGCTCTACAGCACGCCCGACGGCGGGCGCCTGGGCGAAACCGCCCGCGAGCGACTGCGCGCCATGGCCGAGACCAACGACGGCTTCGAGATCGCCCGCCGCGACCTGGACATCCGCGGCCCGGGCGAGTTTTTGGGCGCCCGCCAGTCGGGCGCGCCCCTGCTGCGTTTCGCCGACCTAGTCACCGACACCCACCTGCTGGAATGGGCCCGAGCTTGGGCGCCCCGGATGCTGGACCAGCACGCCCATTTGGCGCAACGCCACACGGAACGCTGGTTGGGGGGAAAATCCGACTATCTGAAGGCATAAGCTGATAGGCGGAGACATGACACTGACCGAACTGAAGTACATCGTCGCCGTGGCGCGTGAGAAGCACTTTGGCCACGCGGCCGAGGCCTGCCATGTCTCGCAGCCCACGCTGAGTGTGGCGATCAAGAAGCTTGAAGAAGAGCTGGAGGTCAAGCTGTTCGAGCGCAATGCCAGCGAGGTGGCCGTGACGCCCTTGGGCGAAGAAATCGTGCGCCAGGCGCAGACCGTGCTGGAGCAGGCGGCCAGCATCAAGGAGATCGCCAAGCGCGGCAAAGACCCGCTGTCGGGCCCGCTCAAGCTGGGCGTGATCTACACCATCGGCCCCTATTTGTTGCCCGATCTGGTGCGTCAGGTCATCGAGCGCTCGCCCCAAATGCCGCTGATGTTGCAGGAGAACTTCACCGTCAAGCTGCTGGAGCAGTTGCGCCTGGGCGAGATCGACGCCGCCATCCTGGCCGAGCCTTTCCCCGACACCAACCTGGCCCTGGCGCCGCTGTACGACGAGCCGTTTTACGCGGCGGTGCCGGTGTCGCACCCGCTGGCGCAAAAGGGCAGCGTGACGGCCGAAGAGCTGAAGCAGGAAACCATGCTGTTGTTGGGCAACGGCCACTGCTTCCGCGACCACGTGCTGGAGGTGTGCCCCGAATTCGCGCGTTTTTCCAACGAGGCCGAGGGCATACGCAAGAGTTTCGAGGGCTCCTCGCTGGAGACCATCAAACACATGGTGGCCGCCGGCATGGGCATCACCCTGGTGCCACGCCTGTCGGTGCCGCGTTCGGCCTTGTGCACCGACGGCGCACAGACGCAGGGCCAGGACTTTGGTGACTCGGCCTACGTGCGCTACCTGCCCTTTGCCGGTGAAGCGCCCACGCGCCGCGTGGTGCTGGCCTGGCGGCGCAGCTTCACCCGCTACGAGGCCATCGCTGCCCTGCGCAACGCCATTTATGGCTGCGAACTGCCTGGCGTCAAACGCCTTTCCTGATCAACATGCTGGACCGACTGAACCTGTACCTCGACCTGATTCGCTGGAACCGCCCCGCCGGCTGGCTGTTGTTGCTGTGGCCCACGCTGGCGGCACTGTGGGTGGCGTCCGGTGGCTTTCCGGGTTGGCATCTGCTGGCCGTGTTCACCCTGGGCACCATCCTCATGCGCAGCGCGGGCTGCTGCATCAACGACGTGGCCGACCGTGAGTTCGACAAACACGTCAAGCGCACCGCCCAGCGGCCCATCACCAGTGGCAAGGTGGGTGTAAAGGAGGCCCTGGCGGTGGGCGCGGTGTTGGCGTTGGCGGCGTTCGGGTTGGTGCTCACCACCAACGCCGTGACCATCGCCTGGTCGTTTGCGGCGCTGGCGGTCACGCTGGCCTACCCGTATGCCAAGCGGTTCGTTTCCATGCCACAGGCGGTGCTGGGCGTGGCCTTCAGCTTTGGCATCCCCATGGCGTTTGCGGCCACGCAGGGCGAGATCCCGCCGCTGGCCTGGGGCATGCTGCTGGGCAACCTGTTCTGGGTGCTGGCCTACGACACCGAATACGCCATGGTCGACCGGGACGACGACCTCAAGATCGGCATGAAGACCTCGGCCATCACCCTGGGGCGCTGGGATGTGGCTGCCATCACCGCGTTTTATGTGATCTACCTGGCGGTGTGGGCCGCGTTGCTGGCACCGCTGATGCCTTCAGCCGGCCGCTGGCTGATGTGGGCTGGCTTGGCTGTGGCCCTGGGCCAGGTGGTCTGGCACGTGTGGCTGATCAAGGACCGCAGTCGGGAAGGCTGTTTCAAGGCCTTCCGGCTCAACCACTGGCTGGGCTTCTCGGTGTTTGTGGGCGTGGCCGTGTCATCCGCCCTGGCTTGATCAGGCGCCGAACTCGTCGCCCAGTTCTTTGGCGCGCACCTGCGCCGCGTGCATGGCCGCCACAAAAGCGACCTTGATGCCCGCCGATTCCATGGACGTGAGGGCAGCAAAGGTGGTGCCGCCCTTGGAAGTGACGCGTTCGCGCAACACTTCGGGCGGTTCGTCCGAGGCGGCGGCCAGGGCAGACGCGCCGACAAAGGTGCCAATCGCCAGCTTTTGGGCGGTGGCTGCGTCCAGCCCCATGTGTATGCCCGCCTCGCGCATGGCTTCCAGGAAATAAAACACGTAGGCAGGGCCGGAGCCGGACAGGGCGGTCACGGTGTCCAGGTCACTTTCCCGCTGCAGCCACACATGGGCGCCGGTGGTGGCCACGACGGCCTCCACCTGGGCGCGGTCGCTGGCGCTGGCGCCGGGGCGGGCGTACAGGCCGGTCATGCCCTGGCCCACCAGGGCGGGGGTGTTGGGCATGGCGCGCACGATGCGCTCGGTGCCCAGCCAAGTGGCCATGCTGTCGCTGCGTATGCCGGCGGCCACGCTGAGGTGCAACGCGCGGGCGGTGTGGGGTGCAGAGGCCAAGGCGGCCTCTTTGAAGGTCTGCGGCTTGACGGCCCAGACCACCAGGCCGGCGCGCGCCAGCGCAACGCCAGGGGCCTCCAGCACGGTGATGCCCGGAAACTGCTCGCGCAGCTTGTCTCGCTGGGGGGCATAGGGCTCGACGACGTCAATCAGTGCGGCGGGCAGCCCTTGTTTGAGCAAGCCGCCGATGATGGCGCTGGCCATGTTGCCGCCGCCGATGAAGGCCAGGGGAGAGGGGGACGTTGGGGTCATGTGGTGTGTGGCGCAAGGGGTTGGAGCAGGCCGGCATTGTCGCCGCTGCACATTTTCTGCGCAGCCGCTGTCAGCAGCAAATAGAACTGTCCGGTTTTGTAGCAAGTAGATTGTCCGCTTTGACGTGATGTGATGGTGCTGGCAGCCA
>NZ_JBHTBZ010000060.1:0-1648 GCF_042665235.1 Hydrogenophaga defluvii
CCTTGGCATGTGGCAGGTGGTCAGCCGCTTCGTGTTCTCGCAGCCCTCCACCTGGACGGAAGAGTCCATGCGCCGCCTGCTGATCTGGATGGTCATGCTGGGCGTTGTCGCCGCTTTCCGCCAAGGCGCCCTGGTCTCGGTCGATCTGATGCTGCGCCTGTCCAAGGGCGCCTGGCGCAACACCGTGCGCACCATCATCACCAGCGTCAACCTCGCCTTCCTCAGCGTGGTGCTGTACTTCGGCATTGACCTCGTCTGGCGCGTGCGCTTTCAGACCTTCGCCAGCATGGAACTCTCCATGGGCTGGGGCTATGCCGCGCTGCCCGTGGGCGCTTTCCTGGGCCTGGTGGCCGTCATCGCCCACCACCTCGACCCACACGACGACGAGTTGAGCACCGCGCAGTAACCCAGAACAACAAGAACACGGAAGCCACACCATGTCCCTCACCCTGCTCATCACCATGCTGCTGGGCTTTGCCTTCAGCATCTCCATCGCCGTCTCCATCGGCGGCTCGGCCATCCTGGGCCTGACCCTCTTCGACAGCGACAAGCTGATCCTGGTCCCCAAGGAGATGTTCACCGCCATCGACAAGTTTCCGCTGGCCGCCATCCCCTTCTTCATCCTCGCGGGCAACCTGATGGAGACCGGCGGCATCTCGCGCCGCCTGGTCAACTTTGCCAAGAGCCTGGTGGGTGGCGTGCAGGGTGGCCTGCCCATGACCTGCGTGCTCACCTGCATGATCTTCGCGGCCGTCTCCGGCTCCAGCGTGGCCACCACCTTCGCCATCGGCTCCATCCTCATCCCGGCCCTCATCAAACACGGCTACCCGGTGGGCTACGCCGCCTCGCTGCAGGCCACCTCGGCCGAGCTGGGCGTGATCATCCCGCCCTCCATCCCCATGATTTTGTTCGGCGTGGCCGCTGAAGTCTCGATTGGCGAGCTGTTCATTGCCGGTGTGGTGCCGGGCCTGCTCATCGGCGGGGTTCTCATGCTGTTCGTTCACCTGTACTGCCGCTTCAAGGGCCTGGGCAAAAACGACGGCGATGGGCGCCTGTCGGTGGGCAAGGCCACGGTGGAAGCGGGCTGGGCACTCTTGATGCCGGTCATCATCCTGGGCGGCATCTACGGCGGCGTGTTCACGCCCACCGAGGCCTCGGTCGTGGCGGTGTTTTATGCGCTCATCGTGGGTTTGGTCATCCACCGCGAGTTGGAGTTCAAGCACCTGGTGGCGGTGTTCAAGAAGTCGGTGCTCTCCAGCGCGGTCATCATGTTCATCATCGCCAACGCGGGCTTGTTCGCCTTCCTGATCACGCGCGCGGGCATCCCGGAGGCCATTGGCATCTGGCTCAAGGAGGTGCTGGACTCGCCGGCCTACTTCCTGCTGGGTGTGAACGCGGCGCTGTTTGTCATCGGCATGTTCATCGAGACCTCGGCGGCCATCATCGTGCTGGCCCCCATCCTGGTGCCGGTGGCGGTGTTCTTCGGCATCGACCCGGTGCACTTCGGCATGATCATGGTGGTCAACCTGGCCATGGGCATGATCACGCCGCCGTTTGGGGTGAACCTGTTTGCCGCGTGCACGGTGGCCAAGATTTCGCTGGACCGCATCGTGGGCCACCTGCTGCCGTTTGTGCTGGTCATCATGGG
>NZ_JBHTBZ010000061.1:0-2107 GCF_042665235.1 Hydrogenophaga defluvii
TGCGCATTCCACTGATGGCGGACAGTGATTCCATTCCCATCGCGGACAGCGTTCCATGCGATGGCGGACACCGTGCGCGGGGGTCCTGAGTGACGGCCAAATCGTAGCCGAAGTGTCCGCCATCAGCGTGGAATGGCGGTTGGACTGGATGGTCAGGCGGCCTTGGACAGCTTGCGCATCGATTCACCTTTGAGGGCTATCTTGTGCGAGCCGTGCACGATGCGGTCCAGGATGGCGTCGGCCAGCGTGGGCTCATCCAGCCAGGCGTGCCAGGCCATCACCGGCAACTGGCTGGTGATGAGGGTTGAGCGCGTGCCCACCCGGTCGTCCAGAAGTTCGAGCAAATCGTTTCGCTCATGCGCGGCAATCGGTGCAATGCCAAAGTCGTCAATGATGAGCAGGTCCAGCCGGGCCAGTTGCGCCAGCCGCTTGCCAAAGCTGCCGTCGCCATGGGCCACATGCAGCTCTTCCAGCAGACGTGGCGCGCGGGCATAGAGCACCGAGAACCCCAGGCGCGCCGCCTGCTGCCCCAGCGCACAGGCCAGCCACGTCTTGCCGCAACCGGTGGCACCGGTGAGCAGCACGTTGTGACCATGGCGCAGCCAGTCCCCACCGGCCAGGCTGGTGATGACCTCCCGGCTCAGGCTCCGGCTGCCCCGCCAGTCGATGTCTTCCAAGCAAGCGCCGGCGACCTTCAGGCGGGCGGCTTTCAACAGGCGCTCCAGGCGTTTGCTGTCGCGCCAGTCCACCTCGCGCTGCACCAGCAGGGCCAGGCGCTGTTCAAAGGGCAGCTCGCTGGCAGCGATGTGGGTGGCGGCATCGTTCAGGGCGGCCACCATGCCGTCCAGGCGCAGGGCGCGCAGTTGGTTGAGGGTGTGTTCGTTGAGCATGGTTGTTCTTTCTCTGTTTCGCTTCAGTGTTTGGGCTTCTCAGTGGTAGTCAGTGGTAGTAGCCCGGCCCGCGCACGTTCTCGTGCAGCGGCAGGCTGGCCTGCATGGGGATGGGAGCCTCCAGCGGGCGCTGGTCCAAGCCACAACTCAGGATGGAGGCGATGCTCTTGTAGGACGGTGAGCGAATCGACTGGGCTCGCGCGCAGGCCGCCTCCAGCCGTTCCGCTCCGTACTCACGCCCCAGGCGCATGAGGCCCAGACAGGAGCGGTAGCCCTGCTCAGGGTGGGCGCGGTGCTCCATCTGCCAGCGCACCACAGCCGCGGTAGCAGCACCCACCCGTTCGCCCCAGGCGATGAGCTTGGCCGGCGTCCACTGCAGGTGCGCCCGATGCGAGGCCGGCATGTGCTCAGGCGTGGTGGTGTGCGCACCTTTGCGCCCATTGAGCGCGTGGGCGGCCACCCGCTTGTTGCCGTGCAGGACTTCGACGGCGGTGGCCGTGATGCGCAGCTCCACCGTCTGGCCCACCAGGGCGTGGGGCACCGAGTAGTAGTGGCCATCGAGCTCGACGTGGTAATCGATGTTGACGCGGGCGGGCTTGAAACGGGCGATGGCCATGCGCGTGGCCGGCAGCGGGCGCAGGACCGGACGGTCGAGTTCGGCAAAGGCGCTGGCGCGGTTGCCGGGCAGCTTCTTGAACGCGCGCTGGTTCAAGTCCACCAGCAAGGTGGCAATCGCCCGGTTCAGGGCGGACAGGCTGAAGAAGGTCTGGTGACGCAGCCGGGCCAGAATCCAGCGCTCGACCACCTGCACGCCAACCTCCACCTTCGGCTTGTCACGTGGTTTTGCCGGGCGAGCGGGCATGACAGGCAGGCCGTAGTGCACTGAGAGCTCTTCGAGCAAACGGTGTGAGGTGGGCTCGTAGCGGTCGGGGCGGGCCATCAAGGCGCGCGGCTGGTCGGGCACCAGCAGGCGGGGCACGCCGCCGATGAACTCCAGTGTGGCGATGATGCTGGTCACCCAGTCGGTGGCTTTCTGGCTGGCGGTGGCGCAGGCATAGGTGTAGTTCGATGCCCCGAGCACCGCCACAAATATCTGGGCCTGAGTTATTTCGCCGGTGCAGGCATCCACGATGGGCACCGTCTGGCCGGCGTAGTCCACAAAGAGTTTGTTGCCGGCCACATGGGTCTGGCGCATGGAGCGCTTCAAACGCCGGGCC
>NZ_JBHTBZ010000062.1:0-43397 GCF_042665235.1 Hydrogenophaga defluvii
CAACGGTCTACCCAGACCACCCCCGCGCCAGTGCTAGCTTTGCGTACCGTCACTTATTGCACTGAAAACGAGGAGACCCCCTTTTGCACGCCACGTGATGGCCCAATCGTGCCGTGTGGAGGGTGGCGTTCTGCAACTGTTCGATGCCTCCGGGTGTTTCATGCTTCTCCCCCCTGGCCAGTGGGGTGTTGTCGAGTTGTATGACGCGAAGGCAAGGACGGCTTTGACGGGGCGTTGCTGATGATGGCCCTGAGCAAAACCCTTCTTCTTGTCGTGCCAAATGCAACTTTGGTGCTTGGGCTGGTGATCTGGCACCAATTCGGTATCCAGGGTTTTTTCTATTTCCTGGGGCACCTGTCGTTTGCTATTTCGTTTGTCGGCTACTCGCAGCGAAGCATGATCCGGCTGCGCCTGTTTGCCGTTTTGGGATTGTTCGTTGGCCTGGTCTACAACGGCTACGTCCACATGAACATGCCACCGAATCAGAACTTGTGGCCGGTTCTTTTTTGGATGACTGTCTTCCTCATTCAAAACCTCGTTTTTGCAGTTCTTGAAATTCGGGGCTCTCTTGAGGTTTCGCTGCCACCAGATCAGCGGGCAATTTTGGTTGAAAGTTTTCCTCACATGCACAGCAGAGACTGGGCGCAGCTTGTGGCCAAGGTGGATGAGAGGGGGTTCTCACAGGGAGAGGCGGTTCTTTCGTCGGGGGAGGCAACAACGTCGCTGATGTTGCTGGTCTCTGGGCGTTGCAGTGAAGTCAGGCACGATTTGCCTTCCAGTGTTCGCTCATTGGGCACGTTCTGGGGCGAGTTGACCTATTGCATGGGGAGCGCCTTGTTCAACAGGTCTCCATGTGATGTGCTTGTCGTCAGTGAAAAGGCTGTGGTCTACGTCTGGTCGTACGAGACGCTGCGTGAACTGGAGGCTGGCAATCCGCGTCTTGCCAAAGCACTGCGTGATGCTTTCATTTGGTCCGCTTGCACAAAACACGCCTTGCTGAGGCCGCGCGCAGAACCCCAACTCGATACCTCACCTGGGAAGCTCATTGGGCTTGTAGCTGAGGGTGCGGCTTGAGAATTGCTGCGGCGCAAGAGTGGTTCATTTCCAAAGGTGAAATCTATGACTGATTCAAGGCTTGCTTCTTCAGGAGTCCGCCGAGCTTGGCCTCGCAAGGCAAGCGCATTCATTGGTGAGCATCATCCCTTTTTTCCAGTGGTCTACGGCGCCATGGCCGCTGCGATGATGCTGGTTGTCGTTTCGATGGCATTCGATGCTCAACAGCAGGGCAGGGCAGGGTATCCCGTGGTCCTCATTCTGTGTGTCATGACAGGCGTTTGGTGCGTTTGGGTATCGTTCAGTCAGGCGAGGCCACTTCTGAGTGCTTTGGACACCGAGCACCTTAACTGGCTTCACGAGGTTTCATTTGGTGCACGCTCGAAAGCGATCCTGGAGCGCCGAGCGATGCAGGCCAAGCCACTACGCGGGCTGGATCTGTGGCGAGCGCTGGTGATTGAGCAGTCTGGTGCTGGTCCGCTTTCAGGACTTTCACGCGGGAGTCGATCATGAACATTTTGTCTGCCTACCAGCTTGCTGCACGGTTACACGCAGGACAGAAGGACAAGGCTGGTCGCCCCTACATTGACCATTTGGCTGGCGTGTTCATACGCACCATGCGTGCGCAAGGTGACCGGAGCCAGCAGATTGCGGCCTTGCTTCACGAGGCAATCGAAAACGGGAAGGCTAGTGCCGAGGATTTACTTGCTGCTGGTGTGCCTCAAGCGTCGGTGGATTTGGTGAAGATACTCACGCGCGACCCCAGTCAGGACTACATGCATTACCTGGCCGCAGTGAAGGCGGTGCCTCGCGCCGCACTTGTGAAGGTGGCCGATCTGGACGACATGATGGAGCCAAAGCGACTTGCCGCTCTGGATGTGGAGGTGGCTGAGAGTTTGGGGCGAAGGTACCGGTGTGCTTTTGAGTTTATGCACGCCTGAGGTCTGCGTATTAGCCCGCTTCTGCGGCCGGTTGTGATTGAGCAAAGGTGTCCATCATGAACGATCCTGTTGACGTGTGCTTGAAGGTTCTCAAGCCTTTCGTGAAGGCTGTGCTCACAGATTTGGGGGAGAGGCAAGGCTTTGTCATGGAGGACGCTGAGGCGGCTTTCGGGGGGCACGAGGCGGCTTGTGCGGTGATGGTGGCGCTGGTCGCGCGGGGTGTTGTGAGCTGTGAGCCGTACCTATTGGGAGAAGAGGTGCGCATCCTGTTTCGACTCAACGATCACGCGCAGCAGACGCCAACATGATTTGACCATCCGCCTTCGGCGTCGAGTGCTGTGGATTGTGTTTGCAATTGTTGTAGATTTGTTCTATAGTTCACTAATCGGACTACACAAAACACACATGCGTCACTCAACTTCTGCAAAATCGCCTCACCAGACCCGTGCTTTAGTGGGTCATTCTTTGTCTCAGCGCGGCTGGTCGCGCGATGGAGTGGCCGATGTGTTTATCCGCGAGATCGGCTACGGCATGGACCGCAAGTTGTTGCGAGTCGCGCTCGTGGAAGATGCGATGGGTGATATTGAACTGGTGGGGACGGTGCCTGGCGCCCATGTCATTCGGGGGCGGATTGATCGGGGCGTAGATGCGCTCGCTGGAGCTGCTGGTTTTGCCCATGACTTGGTGTTGAGCGTGGGTCAGAAACTGGCCCGTGATGTTCTCAATGCTCGCCAGGCCTCTCCCTCTGTCCAGTCCCACTAAGGTGCCGCCATGTCCGAATTGACGACGAATCACAGTGGGGTTGGTGGTGGCGATTTGGCTGATGCTCCCTTGTACATGAGCGCGCCAATCGTCAGCAGGGAGGGTGCTGAAGTGTTCATCCGCGCGTTGTACGCGGATGGGCTGTTGTTCCACTTTGACGACAGCCCGGAGACCATCATCAACGTCCACTCAGGTGCGCCCATCTTCACCCCGGCGCAGTGCGATCTAGTGCGGGCCCGTGTGGCTGAAATGTTTGCTTTGCCTGGATTCGATCCGTTCGATCTGGCAGTTGAATTGATCTGACTGGCCCGATGAAGCTGCACTCAGGCGCGTCACAAGAAGGCGCGGTGATGCGGCCTCGATTTTCACCGTGGGGGCAGCAGCTTGAGGATTTCGGGCCAGCGTGTCACCAGGGGCGAGGAAAAGCCAAGCTTTCGCAATGCGGCCAGTGCAGGAACCATGTCAGGCACGGAGTAGCCCTGCAGTGCGTGGTCGGGTGTGCCGCAGGCTTCAGGCAGAGCGGTGTCCCAGCCCTTGAATACGGGCCATGGAACAAGCTTTTGCACCCCTGTGTGGTGCGTCACCCTGATCCAACATTGGTGGTTGGGCGAGCGCATGAGTGCAACCGTGGTTTTCTTGCGGTGCTGCCAAGGCCAGGGGTTGATTCGTGGCGTGCTGGGGTCGCTGGTTTGTGCGGCGCTCATGCGGTGGAGTTGTAACAGATGGGTCGCTTGGGTGCCAAGCTGGGCGTTCATTTTGCGCCGCGTGTGCAATCCTGCGTCGCTGATGTTGTGGGGCATCTTTGATGCCCAATACGTGTACAACTGCAATGGCATTGAGTGTTTATTTATTGATGTTCATCGCCCTGTTTTGTGGGCTTGAGGTGGGCATTAAGGGTGCAATGAAAGAGGTTATGAACGAAGCTTTGTCGGATTGGCAGAAGAGTCATGGCTTTACCTATGAGCAGGCGGCAGAGTCTCTTGGGTTGGGGAGAACGATGTTCTGGAAGTACCTCAAGCGGCCGAGTCTGCCCCGCGTGATCGGCCTGGCCTGCCAGGGCGTATCCATCGGACAGTGCGTGCGAAACATCACCGTTTGGCACAAGCGCCACCGGCACACCTACGTCAGTGGTGCTGCTGCTCTTGGAGTCAGCCGTGCAACCTACGCAAGCTACCTGCGCAGCCCAGACAAAGTGCCGCGTACTGTGATGCTGGCGTGTGGGGCGTTGGATGAAGGATTGGAGCCACTTGGTCAAGACGGCGCCGTCACACGTTGGTCTGAGGTTGCAGAGGTGCGCGGATGAGTGACCCCTACGAGAAATTTGCAGACCTGTTCATGACCACCTTGGCTGGGCAGATGACGGGTTTGAGCCGTGAACAGTTCGTTTCCGTGTGCCGGGAGCGGTATCCTGACCCGGCCGATTTTGAAAGAACCATCGCAATGGTGACTGCGCAGGCACAGGTACAGGTGGACAAGGCCATGTCCGAATTGCGACCTGGTGAGTCGGTTGGCGTTGCCTATTCGCTGGACGAAAACGGTGGGCGGGTTCAGGGTGGGCCAGTCTAATGATGGCGCATCAAATTGGAAGCGTCGGGTAGGTCGATGAGAACGGTTCAGAACATGAAATTTCTCTTCAGCCGATACGCACTCATGGTTGCAATCTCCTTCGGCATGCTTGTGCCGGTGGCCATTTCCGCATGGCTGGCGGGTGTTCATGGTCAGATGCGGGTGAAGGAACTTGCGATGGAGCGCTCCGAACTCCAGATTCAAAGGTCCACAAAAATAAGCGCCCAGATTGCGTCCGCACTCCAGCAATTGGGAAGCCTTACCAGCGCGGGGCCATGCTCTGCGGTGAGCATTCGCAAGATGCGTGACCTGGTGATGGGCATGAACTTGTTGCTTGATGTTGGCCACGTTTCAGATAACGCCCTCATGTGTTCATCGTTTGGTAGTGAGCCGCTTGAAGTTGGAGAGCCCAGTTACCACAGCCCATCGGGCCACCTCATTCGCATCAATGCTTCCCACCCAGGTGTCGAGGGTGTGCCCATCACCATGACCACAGACGCCTGGACAGGGTTCACCACGTTGGTGCACCCGGACACCATGCTCGATTTCACAAGCCACAAGATAGGTGAAACACATGGCCTGGTCGGGTTGAACAGCGGGGTTCCGATTGCCGTTGCCGGTGTGTTCGATGACCGGTGGCTACCTCACATACGCTCAGCCAGTCAGGGGGTGGTCTCAGTAGACGGAGCGGTTTTGGCTTGGAAACACTCAGATCAGTACGACTACTCGGCATTCGCTTCTGTGTCGGCTTACGGGGTGGAGGGGATGGTTCGCCAGACGCTGTTGGTTCTGGTTCCGGTGGGCTTGATTGCCGGGGGTCTCATTTCTGTGGCGGTGCTGCTTTTTCTGCGCAACCAATCCTCAATGCCTTCACTTCTCAAGGCGGGGCTGCGCAAGAACGAATTTTTCGTGGTCTACCAGCCCATCGTGGAGTTGAAGACTGGAGCATGGGTTGGTGCAGAGGCGTTGGTACGCTGGCGCAGGGACAACGGCGAAATGATCGGGCCTGACACCTTCATCCCCATCGCAGAGGATTCTGGGCAGATTTGCGAAATCACCATGCGGGTTCTGGAGTTGATCGAGCGCGATGCAGCGCAGCTTTTTTATGGGCACAAGGGGTTTTTTCTTTCCATCAACTTCTCAGCCCAGGACTTTGCCAACCCGCTGGTGATCGAAAAGCTCGACTCGATGGTCAAGCACCTGAGGATTGCCCCTGATCGCATCCACGTTGAGGCAACTGAACGCGTGTTCATGGACCTCGAAACGACACGGCGCAATGTGGCGCGCATGCGTGAGATCGGTGTGAAGGTCTCCATTGACGATTTTGGTACCGGCTACTCCAGTCTGTCTCACCTGGCGAGTGTTGAACTTGATGCCCTGAAAATTGACCGCGTGTTCGTCCAGACCGTGGGCACCAACTCGGTGACCAGCAGCGTCATCGGGCACATCATCGCCATGGCCCAGGGCCTCAAGCTCAAGATCATCGCGGAGGGTGTTGAGACAGAAGAACAGGCCGCGTACCTCAGGCAGCAAGGGGTGGAGTTAGTTCAGGGTTGGCTGTATAGCAAACCCATAGACGCAGTGACTTTGCGTGCTGGAGCCAGCTCTGGCATGGATAGAAACCGCGACGAAGTGCCTGAGTCAACGAAGGAAAAGGACAGCAGCCAATGACAGTTAAACCGAGTACCAGTCACCTGAGGGTGTTCTCGCACTTTCTTGATTCGGTGGGTCAGGAGCCCTTTCGACGCTCAGGTGTGGCCGAGCAGCTCTATCCGTTGACCAACCCCCGCAGCCAAGAGCGCGCTGATGCGATTGCGCAAGCACTCATCGGCGACGCCGCAAAGAGCGGCCAGATCCAGCGTCATGGCCATTTGCACTGGATGCGCGTCACACGTGGGCGTGCCCTCAAGTCAGGCCGCAGCGTTCCCGAGTTGGATCGCGAGGTGGTCCTGACGACAAGTACCCGCTGCCCTGGCAAGTGGGCGTCGGTGGACTTGGAGACGGGTGAGGTCTGGGTAGCGGATGACGTGGGCCGCTGGAAGCGCGCAGGAGAAGCCGCTTTGGCTGACCTTAAGGTAGCTATTGGCAAAGGAACGACATGATCATCGCAGCACGTGATTACACCGAATTCGACAAGAAGCTACTGGAACTGCTGGACAACGGCACCAACACGGCAGCGGCATTGACCAAGGCTCTGGACGCTCAAGCCAAGCTGCTCATAAGCCAACCTGGCGATGAGTTCAGGGTGGTGGACCGCCGTTTGCAGGCGCTGCGCAAGAAGGGGCTCATTTCGTGGACACGTCGCGGCTCATCTGTCCTTTGGTCCACCACTCAAGGTGAAGCATGAGCCTGCCGCTTGTCCCTGAACGCAATACTGATGGCAGTTTGCTGCGCGTGGTCGAGTACAAGGAAGTTGCCCGTGGCATCGAGGTGGGCTACGACCTCATGGGTGGCGTCGATATCCGTTTGGGTGGGGACTTCGTGTATGTGCACATCAACTACGACTGGCGCTACACCGACAACGCTTCACGAAAGGCTTTGGCCGAAAGCATTGTCGGACTGCTGTCGGGCGCCGATGAGGCGTTTCCTGTAGTGGGGCTGGAAAAGCTGCGTGTAGCGCTTGCTGCGCGTGGTCTGAGCACACAAGGGGATGCCGGGGCTTTGATAGATCGCGTGTGCGAGGCCTTGGCCGGGGATGGCGAGTCGAGAGGTAGCCAAGTCGTGGATTCCAACAGCAAGGTCCCATCATGGGGTCAGCCCAGCCCTGATGATCTGGCCGGAATGAATTGGTGGAATGCCATGACCGAGGGGGAGCGCCTTGTCGCTCTGCAGGCGGCAGGGACGTCAATACCGGCAGTGGCATGGGGCCACTACAAAACAACCCAGTCGAGCCCGATATGACTTACAGGTGCACACAATGAGCAAGGCAGTTGGAGTTTTGATTGATGGCGTTGCCACATGGCATGCACCAGGTGTTTCTGGGCCCGATTACGACACCCTTTGCGGTATTGATGCAAACGACCCGGCAGTAGGCCATGAAGGGCTGATTCCCACGAAACGAGGCCAGAAAATCACGTGCGGCGAGTGCAGGAGGGTGTGGGAACGCGTGGTTGCTCTGAACTTGCGCAAGGCCAGCTTCGAAGGAATTTCTGGGGACTCCTATTGAGCGCTGTAAGTTGCGCACTGAACGTTCGCCCTCGCATCTAGAGGGCGGATGCCAGCAAGAGCACTCACCAGACGTATCCCCACCTATGAGCAGGCCTACCGTGATCAGTTGTCGAGTCTTCGGCGGGCGTAGCCCGTTGACGGGCAAGCCCGTGGGCGAGCGTCACCGCTGGAGCGGAGGGGCTTGGGGGGAGGGGCGATGCGAGTTCTGTGGGCGTTACCTTGAAGACGTGCTGGAGAAGCCCCAAAAGCCCCCTCTCACCCTTGACCAGGCCATTGAAAAGGGGGCAGAGCCGCAGGTGCGGGACCGGGTGACGGAGGCAGCGCCTGAGGACTTCGATTGGCGTGCCTATGCCCTGGGAAAGCCCCAGCCCCGCAAATCAAAACCTGAACGCACGGGTCGCAGGTAGACACAGAGGCCAGTCTGTTGCATTTTCATCTGCACGGTGTTGTAATTGCAACACCATGAGGACGCCGCCGTGATTACCTATTTTTCGCCCCCCTCCAACACAGTTGTCGTTAAGAAAAAGCGTGAGCAGGCCTATAAGGACCTCACACAGATACTGATTTCTGCGCACAGGGAAAGAGCCGAAGAAGGGAATGCAATCACAGCATTTTTTGGATCGGGTTTGGTCTCCGCCCACGAAATTTGGCATTTGTCGTCAGAGTCGGCCTATGAAATTCTCAAACGTGGCGTTCCAAGTCGCTCACTGGCCGCCCTGAGCGATTATTTGGGGGTGGGCAAGGGTGTAGTGGCTTCGCTGGTGGATGTGGACCGTACGACCGCGTTTCGGAACGCTTCGACGGACCGACCGCTGCCGATGCACGCGGCAGAAACAGTCTTGCGGTTGCTGGAATTGACGAGTTTGGCCGAAGACACTTTCGAAACGCCGGAGGATGCGGCGCAATGGTTGCGCAGTGCCCATCCCATGCTCAATGGTCAAACCCCGCTGGAACTGGCCAAGTCTGGCTATGGTGCAGAACGCGTCAAGGAGATCCTGATTGCGCTCAAGTACGGCGGTGCAGTGTGACCACCGTTTATCGAATCGGATATTGCAATCCCGCGCGACCAGATGACTCGTCCTTGCTCAAGGAGTTGGGGTACGGATCGACCCTAAGCAGCGGGCGTTGGCACACCAAGGGTGCGCTTCAAATCGTTTACAGCGCCAGTTCGAGGGCGCTGTGTCAGTTGGAGAAAAGGGTCCATGCCAACGGCTACGCTCTGAAAAACCAGGCCCTTGTGCAACTTGAGTTGCCGCCTGGGGCGCACCTGTTGACTGCGGTGGACCTGGGTCTTCCGACAAACTGGCGCAACGATATGGGCGCGACGCAAAAAATGGGCGACGACTGGCTGGCCAGCCGTGATTCGCTGGGGCTGTGGGTGCCCTCATTTGTCGAGCCAGGTGAGTTCAATCTGCTGATCAATCCACAGGTGGCAGCGTTTGACAAAATCACGCTCGTGGTTGAGCGCGAGCCATTCGTGTTTGACCCACGCATGTTTTGACACAGCCCAAGCATGTCCGGCGCACATCATGCCAATGTCTATCCGCACAAAACTACTGGACCACCTCTCAGAGTTGGAGCGTCAGCGTGCCGGCGAAGTCATCCGCAAAAGCCCCCCAGTCAACCGCATGGGGAAGGGCAAGTTCCCAACAACCACAAGGGAGCGGCGGGAAGGCCTTGAGCAGGCCGCACGCAACCCGTCCTTGAAGTTGCGCCGCCAAGCCATCATTGCCGCAGATTGAGACTGGGGCACTGCCCGGAGAAACCGCCACTGTGGCGGTTTTTTTTCGCCCAGATGGTGGTCATTGGTTGGCGTTTACGTGGGGCGCACAAACCCAAAATGCTGATCGCGTTGATGTTGGGTGGTGGCATGATCTCGATGAAGACTTGGGCGCCATTGTGGCTGTAGATGCCCGCGCCTGACCGGGCTTTTTCCTGTGGTGAGTTTGATTGGTGTGAGGGCAGCTTGAGCAAAAAGCGGACAAAGGATTTTCACAGCGTCACCGACATAGTGTCCGCCACGTACTGTGAGCAAAAGGTCGTTTTCGACAGGGAGTTGGGGGATGCAAGGCCGCGTGAAGTGCGCGCCAAAGCTGCTGCTGGCACCGCCTCCCACATGCGCTTTGAGACCGTGGGAAAGGCGCGTGCTTCGATTGACCGACGCTGTTTCATTGCGACGGCTGTGTATGGCCCTGATGCCCCAGAGACAGACTTTCTCAGGGGATGGCGTGATCGAGTGCTTGTCCCTACGCTCGCGGGCCGGTTCGTGGTGCGCACCTACTACGCTTTGTCCCCCTTGTTGGTCTCTCACGTGATGCACAGGCCATGGGCAGCGGCGATGGCGCGCGGCGTTCTCAACAGGGCGCTTGTGGTCTTGGGGATGCGCAAATGAGCTTCTTGACGAACCTGGTGATGGTGTCCGCACTGGCCGCGCTGGCTTTCTGGCTGTACCGATTCTGGCAGGGGCTTGTGCCCAAGTGGCTCCCGGCAGAGTTGGAGGGCGCCAAGCTGGTCCAGGTCGAGCACGATCTCTACGCCAAGTCGCCTTTTAAGGTGGCAGGCCGACCGGATCGCGTCTACCGGACCCGCGATGGGCTTCATGTGCCCGTAGAGTATAAAAACCGGGACAGGTTTGCCGTCTATGAAACCGACATTGCCCAGCTTTCGCTGCAGTCCTGGCTGCTACGCCAAAACGGGCACCGGACCGCCGCGTTTGGATTTGCCGTGGTCAACGACCGCAATACCGGTGAGCACAAGGCGCTGCGTGTCGATCTCAAGGATGACGTGTTCTGCGAGCGGTTGATTGCCCGCTACCTTGACGTCATCCAGCGTCGTGTCCAGGCGCGCAAGAGCCGGGGTCGCAAGTGCAACACGTGTGGCCATCGCACTCCGTGCGAGTCATAGCAGAATCAATCACCGATAACCCGATCAACGGCTGGAGCCACCATGCAATTTCAAACGCGTGTCCTGAGTGCAGCATTGAGCGCCCTTGCTGCCTCGCTTGCTGGTTGCGCCAGCTACCCGGCAGAAGATGCGATTTTCGGAAAGCCCCAGCGTTTGATGGACATGGCGCTTTCGGGCCAGCTCAACCCAAATGAGCGGCTTAGGGCCAGCAACTTAATCGGCGATTCACAGAACACGATCACGCCACTCTGTGCGCTGGCCCAGAGCATGATTTCTGCGCCAGCCGTGGACACATTGCTCAGACAGGGGGCGGATGTGAACATGCCGTGCCGCACGTCAGAAACGACCATGCCGCTTGATGTGGTGATGACGCAGGCGCATTACCGTGGGTCAGTTACTTTGACCAACAGGCCCACCCATGTCCCGACGTTTGTTGCGTACGCGGAAAAATTCATCGCCAGAGGGGGCCGATCAGAAAAGGGCGCCTTGTCGTTTGATCAGGTCAAAATGCGCATCGCATCGGATATTGCAAGGAGCAACAGCCTGCACCCTGAGGTCGTGAGCAACTTCAGCAAGTCCCCTTCTCAAGCGACTGCCTACCTTGCTCGAATGGCGGAAGGTGTGACCTACGCGGCACCGCCTGCCCCTCCTGCACCGCCACCGCCTCAAGCCCCACCCGTGGCCACTCAGCGGCCAGCGCCCAAGCCCCCCACATCCGCAGCCACGTCATCTGGGCCCGGTAAGCGTGCCCACGCTGTGATCATGATCGCGGTCGGTGGTGTTGATACGCCTCGCAAGGTCACCACCAGGTTGACCGATGGCGATAGGGGCGCCGTTTCGATTTGCGGCCGGAAGTTTCTGATGGCAGGTGTTGCAGAGGACGGCGTTCGCTCGTTTACCTGCGATGGCAGCGGCGGCATGGGGGGAGGCACCTACATTGATGGGCAGCGCACTGGCGATATTGAGTGGGGCTACTCGATTGACACCGATGACCAGTCGCTCAAAATCAAGTCCTACCAGGCTTGGGGTGAGAACTATTTCCCCAATGCGCAGGAGCCCGCCACACTGATTTACTACCGTTTCAAAAATGGCCCGTTGGCAGGCCGGTCCTACGCCACCATCGTGGGCAAAGTGCCGGGTCGGGACATGTTGTATCTCAGCAGCAACTACTTTGCCCGGTAGGCTTGAGGATGCGGTGAGCAGCGGAAGGATTCGAGGCCCCCATGCCCGCACGCACATCCCCACTGGTGGTTCCAGATCCTGAGACCCGTGTCAGCGCCGGCATGTACGCCGATGTGCGCACCTGGCTGCTGGAAAACGACCCTGATGCACAGGCGATGCTGGACTGGTCGAACAACGAGTTGCTGCCACCCGAGAGCCCCGAGAAGATGGCAAGCGAGGTCATCTGGATCATCCTGTGCGCCGGGCGGTCGGCCCAGGCAGCACGCACCATCGAGAAAAAGGTCTGGGACGCGTTAGAGGCTGGCAGGCCCGTGGTGGAGGCCTTCGGCTACCGTGCCAAGGCAGCGGCCATCGAGCGTGCCTGGAATGAGCGGGAAGCGGATTTCGCGCGGCTGCAGCCGGTGCTGGCCACCGGGAGCCCCGAGGCATTGGTGCACTGGTGCGGGGCTTTGCCCTTCATTGGAGACGACACCCAGTTCCAGCTTGCCAAGAATTTTGGGGCTGATCTAGTCAAGCCCGACATTTGGTTCTGCCGCCTCACCGGCATACCGGACACGCCACGGCGCGCGGTGCGTTTCCGATTCCCCGCCTGTATGGCACTGGCCAGAGGACTCGCCCAGGCCAGCGGCGACCGCATTGCGGCTGTGGATTCGCTGTTGTGGCTGGCTTGCAATAAGGGCGTGCTGAGCGTCGATGCCCAGGCGGGGCCGGTGAGCTTCATGCCCACGACATTGACCCAGCGCTCCATTTTTTAAGGCGACAGGGGAGGGCGCCACAGGCGCTACAGACCTAGCTCGCTGTGCGAGCCAAGGCGAACGAGTTGCAACGTCGCATCATCTGGCTTTCGATAGATCAGCACCAGGTCGGGCTTGACGTGACAATCCCGATGATCCTTCCACTCGCCCGTAAGCGCATGGTCACGATGCCGTGGTTCTAGAGACTGATCGCTTGTCAGAGCCTCCAGAACCGGCTCCAAGTCGGCATCGAGTGTTGCCCGGTGCTGGCCCTTGGCCTCTCGTTTGTAGTCGCGCCTGAATTGACCAGTTGGGTCAATCTTCCGCATGCAGGTCTGCCATCAACGCCCCAACGCTCTCGAAGCTCTTGAGGTTACCGGTGCGAGCTTCGCGCATGGCTGCAATGGTGGTTTCGTTCGGTATCAGAGGCTCGAATGGCAATGCCTTTTCGCGGGCGACACGGGTCAGCATGATGCGGAAAGCGTCGGAGACAGTCAGCCCCATTGCAGCAAGAACGGCGCTTGCTTCTTCCTTTATGTGCTCATCGATGCGTGCACGAACAACAGCATTGGCAGTCATGATTCTTCCCGGAGTGTGGGCTACATTGTAGCCCGACACAAAATTTCCTGCCACTGCTTCCGCCCATGTGCGGAGATCGAGTCGAACGCCGATTGAAGCCCTATGTCCATTGCCCCTTGAAGCCGATGGCGTCTCAGAGCAGCCGCACTGTGCGCGTGCCGCTTCGAGGCTGGGGTTGGCTATGCGGCCAGTCGGTGCTCGTAGTAGGCCGGTTCCTTGTCGAGCAAGAGCTGGTCCAGCTCATCGAGTGATCGCCCCGCTGGGGTCAGCCAGGCCTGCACGTTCTGAGGCCTCAGCTCCACGATGCAGCGATCATGTCCCGCGCTGGCCACCTCAGGCGGCGGTTCATTCGTGATGGCCGAAAAGGACCAAAGCGGCGCTTCACTGGAGCCAGGTAGCGGGGTCCAATGCGACACAAGGCAGGCCACCCACATGGGGTGCGGCTGGCGGGGTTCAAAGCGAAGAACCACGTTCTCTGGCTTTTCACCGGGGAGCAACTCACGATGCTCCATGTCGTGGCGCTTGACGTTCTCGAAGAAGGTGGTTGCCAGCATCACGCCGTGTGTTCGACCGTACAAGCCCCGCCAGAACTTGCGCAAGCTGTCAAAGCGCGCGTTGTAGACACCAGGCAACTCGCGGTCGATCTTGGCAGGCATCCCCGCAGGCCTGCACTGGTAGCGCATAGGCCGTATCACCGGTTGACCGTCCTCAAACATGAGGATGGGCGCAAACCACTGCGGAAAAATCCTGCCGTCACCCTCGCTCAGATCCGTGCGTTGCAGTGCCTTGAGCTTGGCCAGGCCATCGGCGATCTTGTCGGTGGCAATCCGTTCATCCTCAAGGGCACCTTTGGTTTGCTTCTCGGCCAGCTTGCGCTGTGCAGCGGCCAGGCGGACACGTTGCTCAAAGACCAGCTTTTGCGTCGCGGCTGTCTCGTCCTCTGAGAAGGCCTTGATCAGCTCTTGGATTTCTCGTTCCTTGTCTGACTGAGGGTTGGAGAAAAGCGCATCCATCACGCGGGGTGTGCGCAGCAGGGGCTTTGTGCGCTCTTTCCTCTTGCCGTACAGCTCGTGGAAGTCCTGAAGGCTCAACCTGGACGTTGGGAACATGCGCTGGAAGGTGCGGTGGTCGGCGACAACGGAGGCGGAATAGCACATGGGACTTTCCTCTTGGGGGGCCTCTGCGAATTGGGCGGGGTTGGGAAGCTGATGGGGCGGTAGCCAAAGTGGCTTTCAACGGTGACGCTCAACCGGGGGGCTGGTGGCGGCATGGTGGCGGGGGCTTTTCTGGACTTGTCCACAGAACTGGGCCGCATGTAGTTCAACGGTGACGGACTTGTCCCGATTAAAAAACATTAAGAGAAGGATTAGGCCCTGTGCACAACTGACCCAAGGCGTTGATTTCATTGGTAGTTCAAGAGTGACGACCGTCACCCTTGGACCATGGCGCCGTCACCGTTGAACTGCGCATGTGTCACCCTTGGACTGTTACCCGCTCGATTTTGTCACCCTTGGACTAGGTGAGCCGCCTGTCACCGTTGAACTACGTTTTGGCCTGCTGGCGCGTGCGAAAGGCGCATCCGTCACTGTTGGGCAGCGAGATTCGTCCATTTCTGCCTGGTGGGAGGCCTCAGCCGTCACCGTTGAACTATGTGATGCGACTTTTGTGGGGATTCTGGGGGTGCCTTGTCACCCTTGAACTATGGATGGCACCCGTGGCGACGAGGCGTGGGGCTCTGCCGTCACCGTTGAACTATGAAACGTCACCGTTGAACTATGGACATGGCAGGCCGTGCACCGGCACACTCGACTGTCAACCTCACATGCATGACGCCCATGTCCTCACGCCATAGTTCAACAGTGACGGTTTCTCAAGAGCAGCTACCCATTTGGCCCAACGATTTGCGCGGCCTGCCCAATGCGTTCGCCCGCTCTGCGCTGTTCAACGTGGCCAATGCCCGCAAAGGTGCGCGAACCAACCTCAAGCGACACAAGGTTGCGGCCTTGCAGGGCACCTCAATCGATTACACCGGAGAGGAACTTCGGCAGGACGACGAAGATTGCTTTCTGCAGATCCTGCACTTGGCACGGATGCAGGAGATCGGGTCCGAGGTTCGCTTCACCGCATACGCGATGATCACCGAGCTGGGCTGGACGCGCAACTCTGGAAGCTACCAGCGGCTGGTTGACTGTCTGAACCGGCTCAATGCCACGGCGGTGGCTGTCACCGTGACGCGTGAGGGTGGTGCTGTGGTGGAGAACTACACCGGTTCGCTGATTCGGTCCTTTCGCTGGCGTGAGGCCAACGGTGATGCACCCTTGCGCGAGTGGACGGTGCTGCTGGAGCGCGAGATCATTGCCCTGTTTGGCCCGCAGAGCTACACACGGCTGGACTGGAAGATGCGCATGCGCTTGGCGCCCATGGAGAAGTGGCTGCACAGCTTCTATCACACGCACCGCCATCCCCTGAAAATCTCAGTCGCAACGCTGCACCGGCTCTCAGGCTCGGAAATCCCTGAAAAGGAAATGCGCAAGTTCCGCTACAAGCTCAAGAAGGCCCTTGCCACGCTGGTGGAGCAGGGGTTTTTCATCAAGGCCTACATCGACCCGGCAGCGGACTTGGTGGTGGTACAACGCAATCTGACCCATCAATCCATAGTCGAACGGTGACACTGCAAAGCCCCAGCCCTATGAGCGCATGCAATGGCTGAACCCAAGCCCCCGAATACGAAAATCGAGTTGCGCCCTGGAGAGAGTCTCTGGGAGGCGATGACTCGTGAGTTGGCCAGCAACCCTGACAGCCCCTCATCCTTGAGCATCATGTCGGCCGTGAACAAGGCCATCAAGCCCCGCGCTCAAGCTGTTGACCAGGTGGTGGATGCGATGGCGGCGCAACTGCAGCATGACGGCCAGTCGCAGCGAGCAGCGGTGCAGGCTGCAATCGGGCACTGGGAGCGTGCGTGTGGCGCACCGATGGAGCCTGACATTCGTGCGGGTCTGCAGAAAACGGCAGTGGAGCGGGCCACGCAAGCACGCCGCAAACCCCCAAAGATCGGCAACATCTTGACAAGCGTTCCGACCGTCACGGACACCGGATACCGCCTTGGCATCCACCTCGAAGGCTTGGAGGGCACCTGGCATCGACTGTGGGCGATCATGTGTTTGGCAGTTGAATTCGACGGCGATGTGGACCAGGATGAAGGTGTCTTGGCTGTGCGCACCCAGTTTGAGGAACTGCTGAGCCGCAAGCTGTTGCCCGTTGAGTGGGTGGCACTGACGGCGCATGTCAAGGCGCGGTTCGAGTCGGGTGGATAAAAGGGGCGGTAACTGGCCGTCCGAACCACTGTTCATTCGGGAGCGCGCAGCGGTGAGTTGTTTACGTGCGTCACTGCGAAATCACGCCATCACGCGTTCAACGGCACACTATCAATTCAATTGCTGGATTCACCATCCCTGTCATAAACGATCATCACTTGATTAAGTTTTCCGCCATGAACCTTGGGAACCCCTGGTATATGGTGGTCGCCGAGCGGCGACAGTAGTTGTCAGCCTCAACAATGGTATTTTTTCCACATTTGACGCTGATTGAAATATCCGCCGAAGACGCACCTCTCGGTGTCTTCATTGCGCTTACGCCAATCTTGTAAGTGTCCGTTGGATTATAGGTTTCAATGATCGTATCGTTGGCAACCTGTATCTTCATGTCGGAGATTTTTGAAATATAAATCTGCGTCAGGGCGAATGCCTTGTCACACTCAAGCTTGTCCTGGCATCTAAATATAGACTTTTCGCGCACCTCTCTAAAATTGTCGATGGCCCTGGCCTCTGCTGCGAGAGCTTGTTTTTCCTTTTCTACTTCTGCCGCAGCTTTTTGCTCATTGAATTTAACGAAATTCAAATGTGCCTGTTCGTAATTTCCATGAGCTATAGCAAGGTCGTCGCCAGACGCTGCTTGCGCAAACCGCGTAAGTCTTCGCTTCAATTCAGCATGAGCTAAATTAATTTCATAGGTTCGGAATGCGCTTGTTAGTTTTTCAACTGAAAAACTTTCAATTGCCGCCGCTCTCAATGCGGGTTGAGATTTGTACAATTGAATGGCTTTGTTTCTGGTCGCGCTATTTTCATGCAGAAACGCATATTCCAACGACTTGTATGCGTCAGCAAAATTCTTATCATTAATTTCGGACTCCGCTCTCGCGATGTAGTCGATTGGGCGACCAGTCGAAGCACACCCAATCAA
The DNA here is from genome assembly GCF_042665235.1 of Hydrogenophaga defluvii. Taxonomy (NCBI): domain Bacteria; kingdom Pseudomonadati; phylum Pseudomonadota; class Betaproteobacteria; order Burkholderiales; family Comamonadaceae; genus Hydrogenophaga; species Hydrogenophaga defluvii. The sequence continues at coordinate 17,129 of NZ_JBHTBZ010000062.1, forward strand.
AGTCCAAACGGTCAGAAATACAAATACACTTTTCCAGCCAATCACGTGAGTTGCATTCATGTTTCTCGCCAGTTTGCAGTATGCACGGACGTGATTATGGCAACCAACCAACGACCTCATGTGCCATCTGACAACTTTTTCACGGCTCGCGTGTGCCTCGGCTTTGCAAGCAACTGCGTATCATTCGGCGGTATGACGGGGGAGCGCGGGGCGTATGTTTGAGCGCTTTCTGAGCAACCTAAGCTACCCGCCTGATGAGGGTGGGAGTCGTTCGTTCAACTGGCGTGCTGCCATGGCGCGGAACGCTTCAAACTCTGCCTCTGTTGGCGCCACCACGGCCCCAAGGCCTTTCTCTGCGCAGATGGATTGAGCGATGAGGTGCGCTGCGTGTAGCTCTACCCGCTCTTGCGGTGGGGCGTACTCTGCTGCGAACTGGCCACGGCGCCCAGACAAAATCTGCAGGGCAGTTATCAGTGACAAGTTGGAGCCAAAAGCCGACTTGAGGTCAGCAAGCGCCTCTTTGATCTGTTCTTGCGAGCCCCCCAGAGAGTGCACAACCCGTGCGCATGCGCGAACCCGAGGAAGGTCGGCTTGTGCTTCGGCGCGAGCTTGGGCGATTTTGTGCAGGAGGGCTGGGCTTTGGGTGCTCATGGTGGGAATGTACTGCGTGAACCTAGAACAAGGCGTGAGATAGAGAAGGGTAAATTGCTGCGTAAACTCACAGTCAGGTCTGGTGGGCTGACCCCCTCAACGATGGATTCAGATGGCGAAGATCACGACAAACGAATTGCGAAAACGGCTTTCAGCATTCGCCCACCAATGGGCCGGCGCCAGCAGCGAGCGAGCCGACGAAAAGCTGTTCACGGCCCAGTTCCTGGCCTGCTTTGGTGTTCAGCCCCACCAGTACAGCCGCGAGTACAGGCTGTCCATGCGCGACGGCAGTCACGGCTTTATGGATGGCTTCATCCCCGGCAAGGTGATCATTGAGGGCAAGAGCCTCGGTAAAGACCTCAAGAAGGCGAGAGCACAGGCTGATGAGTACCGCTGGGCATGCCCCCCGCAGGACCAGCCCCGCTATGTTCTGCTGCACGATTTCAACCAGTTCGTGCTCTTCGACCTGGCACAGGACAAGTCCCACACCTGCCTGTTGACGGATTTGTCCAAACGTGCCGAGTGGTTCCGATTCCTTGTGGGCGATGTGGCCCCGCAGATCACTGAGGAAAGTGAAGCCGACAGACGCGCCGCTGAGAAGATGGCAGCGCTGCACGAGGCACTTCTCAAAAGCAACTTCACAGGCCGTGATCTGGAAATTTTCCTCACCAGACTGCTGTTCTGTCTCTTCGCGGACGATACAGCCATCTTCGGTGACAACGGCCTGTTTCGACGCCTCATTGAAGGGACGCGTGAGGACGGCAAGGACGTTGGCTCCCAGCTCAATGAGCTGTTTGCGGTGTTGGACACGGAGCCCAAGAAGCGAAGCAAGCTGCTCGATGAAGATCTCAAGGCCTTTGAGTACATCAATGGGCAACTCTTCTCCGAGCGCTCTGGAATTCCAGCCATCGACAGCACCTTGCGAGCGCTGTTGCTGGAATGCGTTCGCCTAGACTGGTCAAAAATATCGCCAGCCATCTTCGGGGCGATGTTCCAGGGCGTTCTTGAACAGAATGCCGATGATCAGGATGAGGCCAGCGGTGAGAGCGAGAGCGCCAGCCAAAAGAAAAAACAACGAGGCGCAAAGCGCCGGGAATTGGGGGCTCACTACACCTCCGAGCGCAACATCCTGCGTGCCATCAACCCACTCTTCATGGACAGCCTGAGGGCCGAACTTGAGTCCGCTGGCACCAGCCGCCTCAAGCTGCAGGCGCTATACGACAAGCTGCCTACCATCCGGGTTTTTGACCCAGCCTGCGGCTGCGGCAACTTCCTGGTCATCGCCTACCGCGAGCTGCGCCGCCTGGAAATGGACCTCATCGACCGACTGTTCAGCAAGGGCGGTCAGACCAAGGGACTGCTAGACATTAGCACCCTGATCCGGGTGAGTGTTGAGCAGTTTTTCGGCATCGAAATTGACGAAAGCGCCGCCCACATCGCACAGGTGGCCATGTGGATCACGGACCACCAGTTGAACTTGGAAGCCGCAGACCGCTTCGGCAACACAAGGCCCAGTGTCCCTCTGGTGCACAGCCCCCACATCCGCCACGGCAATGCACTGCGGCTGGATTGGAATACGGTGCTTTCCCCCGCCGACTGCACGTTCATCGTTGGCAATCCGCCGTTCGTGGGCGCCAAGTTCCTCAAGCCAGCACAGCGCGCGGATGTTGCACATGTCATGGAGGGTATACCGAGCTTCGGTCTTTTGGATTTCGTTGCCTGCTGGCATGTCCTTGCCGCGCGCTACATGCGCCAGAACCCTCTGATCCGCGCATCACTGGTGTCCACTAACAGCATCTGCCAAGGCGAACAGGTCGGGGTGCTCTGGTCGCATCTGCTGGAACAAGGGATTCAGATCCACTTCGCGCACCGAACGTTTCAGTGGAGCAACGAGGGGCGCGGTGTGGCGGCTGTCCACTGCATCATTGTCGGTTTCGGACTGCAGCCAGCAGAGCAACCGCGACTCTTCGAATACGGATCGAACATAAAAGCCCCAGAGGCCCAGTTGCAGTTCGTCAAGCGCATCAACCCGTACCTGGTGGACGGCCCAGATGTGGTCCTGCTGCGCCGCTCTAGCCCCTTGAGCAGCGTGCCAGAAATGGGGATTGGCAATAAACCCATTGACGATGGGAACTACCTTTTCACGCCCGAACAGAAGGCGGAGTTCATTGCGGCTGAGCCAGCAAGCGCGCCTTTTTTCCGTCGCTGGCTTGGGTCAGAGGAATTCCTCAACGGCATTGAACGGTGGTGCCTGTTGCTCAAGGACGTGAGCCCGAATGAGCTTGCCCACTTGCCGGAATGCCGAAAGCGGATTGATGCGGTTCGTAAGTTCCGTGAAAAAAGTGACAGCAGGCCCACTAAGGCGTTGGGCGCCACACCACGCAGTTTTCACGTCGAGTTCTTCCCGCAAGGCAACTACCTGGTGGTCCCTGAAGTGTCCTCGGAGAAGCGCCGGTACATCCCCATTGGCTTTTTGGACTCCACCATCCTGGCCAGCAACCTGCTCAAGACTGTTCCCGATGCGACGCTCTACCACTTCGGCGTGCTCTGCAGCAGCGCGCATAACGCCTGGATGCGCACGGTTGCGGGCCGGATGAAGAGCGACTACCGCTACTCGGTCAAGATCGTCTACAACAACTTCCCATGGCCTGCCCAACCCACCGCGAAGCAACGACTGGCCATCGAGACGGCTGCTCAAGCCGTTCTTGATGCGCGTGCACGGTATCCAGACAGCTCCCTGGCGCAGCTCTACAACCTGTCCTCAATGCCTGCCGAGCTGGTCGCTGCACACGCCGTGCTAGACAAAGCTGTCGATTCCGCTTACGGCTACAAGGGGGGGCATGACGATGCCAGTCGAGCACGCTACCTTTTTGACCAGTACCTTCAGGCAACGGAGGAAGTCATCGCGCCCCCCCCGAGCGCGTCTTAGCGACCGCAGAGAGGTCGTTGCGCTAGAGGTCCGGTACAGCTCAATCGCAGCGGTCATCAGAAGGACTCCCAGTCGCCGCCGTCCGCTGCAGGGCTTGTTGCAGGCTTGGCGCGGTGGACCGGTGCACCCAGGCGGGCGGATGCCGGGGCTGCAGCGGCCTTGGGCGCGTTCAATTGGGCGGCTGGGTGCCTAGGGCCTTTCGCGGGCACCACGGGGCTTTTGGTGGGCTTCTGACGAACCGGGGCCTTGGCCGTGGGCATGGTGTGGGCCTGCAGCACCTGAATGTGGCTGTTGCGCAGATCCGCTTCACTCAGGCGGAAGGTCTGAACCACCTTGGAGAGCTGGGCGGCTTGCTCGCTCATGCTGGAGGCGGCAGCGGCGCTTTCCTCCACCAGGGCTGCGTTCTGCTGGGTCATCTGATCCAGGTTGGCCACGGCCGCGTTGATCTGGTTCACCCCTTCGGACTGCTCGGATGCGGATGAGGCGATCTCCCCAATAATGTCGCGCACCCGCACCACGTTCTCAACGATTTCCTTCATCGTCTCGCCCGCCTGAGTCACCAGGTTGGTGCCGGCGTCCACGCGGGTCACGGTGTTGCCGATCAGTTCCTTGATTTCCTTGGCGGCTTGGGCGCTGCGCTGGGCCAGCGTGCGCACTTCACCGGCCACCACCGCAAAGCCCCGGCCCTGCTCACCCGCACGGGCCGCTTCGACGGCAGCGTTCAAGGCCAGGATGTTGGTCTGGAAGGCAATGCCATCGATCACCGAAATAATGTCGTTGATCTTGCGCGAGGCCTCATTGATTTGCTGCATGGTGGTTACCACCTCGCCCACCACCTCGCCGCCCTTTTGCGCGCTCACACCGGCCACGTCAGCAAGTTGGGTCGCCACACGTGCGGAGTCGGCCGATTGTTTGATGGCGCCCGACATTTGCTCCATGCTGGCTGCGGTCTCTTCCAGGTTGGATGCCGTCTGCTCGGTACGCGCGCTCAGGTCGTGGTTGCCGGTGGCGATTTCCTCAGAGGCCACCGTGATGTTGTCGGTCCCACGGCGCACATCGGCCACCACACTCACCAGTTGATCGCGCATGTCATCAAGCGCCTTGGCCAAAGCCCCAATCTCGTCATTGCTCTGCATGTTCAAGCGCACCGTCAGATCTCCCTTGGCGATTTGCTGGGCGAAGTCCAGGGCCTGCTGCAGGGGCTTGCGAATACCACGCACCAGCGCGACTGCACCGGCAGCGATGGCCAGCATCAGGAGCACCACCACGATGGTCGCGTTGCGGGTGTTGGCGTTGCGGTCGGCGACGCTCTGAGCCTGCACATCCGCCACGGCCTTGGTCTGGCTACCGGCGAATTCATCCAGCGCGCCCAGGTAGGGCGTGATGGCGGCATTGAACGGGCCCTGCACGTGGCCAGCCGCGCCCACCTGGTCCCCCGCGTCTTTCAACTTGCGAGCTGCAGCCAGCTCATCGAGCACGGTCTTGCGCAGGGATGCGATCTTCGCCATCTGAGCCTTCTCGCTGTCGGTCAGCTCCATGGCCTCAATCTGCTTTTGCACCTCTGTGATTTGCTTGATGGTCCCCGACACCTTGTCCTTGAAATAGGCATCCACGGTGGGGTCCGAGCTGAGCATGGAGGCCTGCAGCCGGTTGACGTTGAGCGTGGTCATCGACGCCCAGGCGTGCACCAGTTCGCTCTTGGTGTTGGCTTGCCCCAGTGCTGAGGAAGCAGCCGCATTGATGCGCGACGTGTTGATGCTGGTGCCAGCGAGCACAGCAACGAGGGACAGGATGATGGTGGCCACCGCCGCCCAAAGTTTGCCGCCGATAGAGAGTCGGTTGAAAATCACGAGGTTCAATCTCACAGGAGCGCACGGCGCCACGCCAGGCCGACCCGTTTCCGGTTCAGCCATGCCAATGCTGGGTTTGCAACAGAAGAAGCCCCTGGGGGCGCATGTGTCAGGTGCGGTATTCGCACTGGACGGCAGGGGCGGGCCCAAAGAGAAAAAGGGGCAGTGCCACAAAGCGCGAATGCAGATCGATTCGCGCGAAGCAGTCCGCGCAAGGGAGGACTGGCAACCCCGCTGCCATGTCCCGTGCTGCAAGTGCATGGAGGTAGGTCGGAGGCTTTGCGGCCCTGGCTTTCGCGCAGGTGAGCCCTTCAATTGTACGGGTTTACCCGTATTTTCACAATGTGGCGACGCGTCGGCGCGGGGCTTTGCTGTTCAGATCCACGTCTCCACAATCTTGGCGTCATCCGAATCAGCGCGCTCCAAACGGTACAGGCCTGGTGGGAGTCGGCTGCGAAGCTCTTCGAGGGTCGAGCTTTGAAGTGTTTCCGCTGTCGGGGTGTCGTTGAGCCACTTGCGCGCAACAAACCGCCCTGGAAAATCCACCGGGTTGTCGTAAACCACCCAGATTGGCAGGGCGTTGTTCGTCTGATCGATTAGCATTTTGTTGCTGCCTCAGTTCACATCAAAAGACCAGCAGACCTGAATTGTTCAGCGCAGTGTGCACCGGCTTGGGCAGGACGTGGAACCACCCAGGCTGCAGGATCAGTGCATGCAGGTGCCCGCTCTCGGATTCGGCACCGCTGAGCCAGATGCGGTGCTTCCCGTCCAAGCCTTTGCCGGTCAGGTTGACCTGTTTGCGGGCGGTGGCCAGCCACACCTGGCGGTTCAGCGCCTCAGCGTTTTTGGCAATCGAACACACCCAGGACCAAATGGCCTGCTCACCGGCAGGCGTCAATTTCAGAATCATCTTGAACGAGCCCCGGCTCAGAAGGGCTGCAGAAAGGGGCTTTCACTATCGAAAGCGCGATTCCACGTTTCGAGAATCCCAAGCCCCAGTAACAACGCGCCAGGCACGGTGAACCAGAGGCTGTGCCAACTCAATGCGAAATACCAGATCGAGGCGCCCAGGCCCATGCAGATGACCGAGTGGAGGGCGCTGGCCGCAATCACGAGGCGAAGGAAGGAAATTGCGCCAACCAGCGCCAGCACCATTCCCACTGCCAACACGGCCGTACCGCCATAAAAGACAGCCAGTCGCCATGACTCACTGGGGATGAGTGCCGACAAAACTTTGCAGACCAGACCGGCAATCAAAATCTTGCCCCACATCCTGACCAGTCGGGATTCTGACCAGGGCGCCTCTGAGGCGGGAAAGAACTTGCGGAATTTCATTGCTTGGCGCTCCCTTGTGTAGAGCGTGTGGCGTTGGACGTCTCAAGGTAGGCCATGAGCGTCGCGGCACTGAGGCCGATCATTGCGATGAGCCCACACACGGCGCAGGCCATGAGTGCACCACGGCGAAGCGTGTTTCCAACGGAGGCGGTGGGGGCTGCAGCAGGGGCCCTCTGGCCCATGTGTTGTCTGCTTGTGTGGATCTGTTCCAGCTCGGCGGCGATGGCCTGGCAGTCGGCAACATACGCGGCGAGGTCGTTTATCTCGAAGCCGTCCTCGTGCATCGCTTTGTTGCGCAATGTCGCGACATAGCGGATGCGCTTGACCAGTCGATCAGGAAGGGCAGGGGTGACGCTCGCGGTTTTCTCATAGAGGCCGCGCCCTGTCGCACCAAATCTTGCGCCAAGAATCGTTTCAATGTTCTTGGCGGAGGCAACAACGTCTTTGATCGTGAAGGCGGTCATGTCAGGATGGCGCGGCTACGCGCTGAGAAAGCCCCAGCGGTTCGCGCCGGGGCGGGGTCGGCATCAGGTTTCAGGGGAGTAGTAGAGGGTGGTTCCGCACTGGGTGCAGAAGTGCGCGCGTGTATACGTGTGCTCCCGCAAGGAACGCACGTTGATGCGCCGACCGCCACAGGAGTGGCATGAAACCCCGTTGCCGTGCACGTGAGTCGGGTGAGTTGCCTTGTACCAGTCGTAGCTCATTTGCTTGTACTTGGCCATGGTCGCCTGGAATTCCTTGGCCCTGGAAAAGCTGGAAATCAACATTCCAATCAGCACCACAAACCAAACCACGCCGAAAGCTGTGAAGGCGTGCATCTGCGTCAGCAGACCAAAAATGGAAATAACTGGGCCCAGGGCGAGGCAGAACAGGTACAGGGCGATGTAGATGATTCTTTTCATAGACACGTGAATGTTGATGTGAGCGGTTTTCTGATGCGGTTGGTCTCAGCGCTATTCACCATGAGGTTTGTTGGGAGTTCGCCCGCACACCACCTGCCATGCCTTCCATGTGACGTACACCGTCAGGAAGAGCGCCAGACCCAGCCACATGAGCACAGCAGCGGCGACATACATGTACGCCACCAGGTCAGCGCTTGACATGCAGGTTTCGCCAAGGGTGCAGCCCGCTGCCTTGGCAAGGTCCACCCCCCGCGCAAACAGCAGGAAGGGCAGGATCAGCAGGGCAGGCCAGAGTGCGTAGCGCAGCACCCGCAGTGCCCCACGCATGGAGCGACTCATGGCGCCTTCTTCGGTGTGATCGGGGTGTAGATGCAGGTCACAGCCCCTTTGGTGATCGTGACCGCGAAACGCATGTCGCAGTTGACGGCCGCAAAAATCACCGGCAGTTGCTCGTTCCCCCAAGAGTCGGGCAGGAAGACCACTTTTTCACCCGGTTTGCAGGCCTGCGCCACCACGTCATGCTGCCAGGCCTTGACCTCGCAGAGGTTGGTTTGGTCGATGGTGGGTTGCGCTGGCGCTGCAGCGGCCTGCGCAGCCTGTTGGAGGTTGCAACCAGCCAGGGTGGCGCAGACTGCCAGGAGAAGGGTGGAGACGCCGATGTGGAGCGCTTTTGTCATGGAATCGGTCCGTGAGTGTGGTGCACAAGGTGGGATGACCCACTGGCACATGACACGGGGAGAGACGCAACGACTCCAATCTGACCGGTGGAGGTCAGGCAACCCAGCTACCCGGTCAAGCGCGTGCGCTTGTCTGAGGGTCTGTGGCTTTGCGTCCCTGCCTTTCGGTCAGGTATGCCAATGTTTCAACTCTAGTATATGTGAAAGCCTTCCCTTGCTTTGGTTTGGTGGCGTTTTATCGAAAAACAAAGGAAAACTATTGCTCTTGTTGGCTGGACAACTACAATGACAAAGATTCTTTTCTTCGGGAAACACCAGTTTACTTACCATGCGCTCCCTTGCTGAGTTCGCCTCTGCTCTGAACGATGCCAAGAAAACCCGCAAGCTGACCGCCAACGCGTTGGCGCAGCGCACGGGGCTTACCTCTCAGGCGGTTCGCCAGATCCTGTCTGGGGAAAGTGCGCCCAGGCTCACCAACGCGATGGCGCTTGCCTCCGAGTTGGGGCTTGAGCTTGTGCTGCTGCCCAAGGACGCCGCCCAGTCGCTGGCAGCGCCCCCACAGGCGCAGCGGACCGTGGTCTCCGATGTGGAGCGCATGGTCCTCGGTGGCAAGACGGGCTGGGCGCCGAACGACGCATGACGCCACGACTTCACCCCATCACCGGCAAGAACGCCTATTGCGGCCCAACGGCCATGGCGACGGTGCTGGGCATCAGCACGGACCATGCTGCGCGGATCATCCGTGTCTTCAGCGGCCATCGCAGTATCAAGGGTGTCAGCGAACGGCACCTGTTGGACGCCTTCAAACGCGCTGGGTGCGGCCTGAGGTACCGTGACTTCAGGGTCGAGGGGCAGGGGCTTGTGAGTGCTGCGCAGTGGATGCGGCGCCATGCCGATCTGTTCGCCGACAGGCACGTCATCATTGTGTTTGGTCGGCACTACGGCACGCTGCTGGGCGACAGGTACCAGTGTTCTCTGAGCCAGCGCGTGGTCCCCCTCGAAGATCTGCCGCACCCTCATGAAGTGGTGGAGGCGTGTTTTGTGGTGGACGAGCTGCCGCAGCAGGCCCCCGTCGATACCGTGGCGCAGAGACCCGGCGCAACGCCCAGGCCCTGGCCAAGGCAAAAGCCCTCGCGCGCAAGCACGGCATCGTCATCGAGACAGTGGAGGGGGGTGGCTGGTACGAGGTCTTCTGCCCCGATCTGCAGGACGATGACCCGTTTGAAGGGCGGCCGAGCCCAGAATCAGGCCAGGAAGTGCTTTCCCTGGTCGAGGACTACGTGGACTGCCTGCAGAACGGCTACCTTGAGGCCGTGACGGACCCGCGACTGTTCTTTCCCTCCACACTCCACCAACACAACGGAAATTGCTTCAATGCCCAACTCTGATCGCCCAGCCCTTGTCACCGCGCGCGCCGCGCGTGCGTTGCATCGCCACACCCTGCTGCAGGCCCAGCGAATGAACGTGGTGTGCATTCTTGGAGGGGCCATTGCTGGCCTGTTGATTCTGGGCATTGTTCGCCCGGAGCTGCTGGCCTTCACGGATGGGATCAATGAAATTCACATGATCATCGTGGTCGCGGCGATCCTGTGCGTTGGTGTTTGGATGACGCCATTTCGTGACCCGCGCTTTTTGAGTGAAGAGAAGCTCCAAGGCGGGCTGGCCGATTGCATGTTGGTGCTCTCAGTGGATGAACTGGAGGCCATGGCAAACATGGGGCTCACGCATGAGGATTTGAAGAACACGCTTCGCTTCGCCACGTACAAGACCCCCGATACCCCCAACCACAACGTGGAGTCATGAAGGGGCGCCCACGATGCGATACCGCGCCCTCAATGTCTACCTTGGCCCCCGAAAGCGCTTCGTGGGTGTGCTGTTCCAGTACGGCATGGGTGCTGCGGCCATCACGCGTCTGGTGCCCGATCAGGGGTTCTGGAGCGACGACCAAGCCCCGGTGTTCTCACTCAATGCCCGCGTGCAGGATGCGCAGGCGCGCGCCGTGTTCTTGGCCGAGTACGTGGCGCAGCCTTTCTTCAACGGCGCGGGGGAAACGCTGCCCGCCTTTTTCTGGAATCTGCTGCCCGAGGGGCCACTGCGCCGTCATCTGGAGCAGATCTCGGACCTGGAGAAGGGTGATGACTTTGGCCTGCTGAGTGTGTGCGGAACGGACTTGCCTGGTGCGGTCTATGTCGAACAAGCCCCGCTGGACAGCCTGAGTGTCGCAAGGGTGGTGACACAGGAGCACGACGCACTGGAGGCTTCTGTGTCGCCCATGCCGCTGCCCGAGGCCACATCGCTCTCAGGCGTGCAGCCCAAGCTTTCCCTCGTGCAGGCCCCAGGAGGGCGCTACGTGGCCCGAACGAAGGATGCCAAGGGTGTGCACATCATCGCCAAGCTCCCAACCGTGGAATACCCACTGCTGCCCCAGGTGGAGGAACTGTCCATGCGGCTGGCCGAAGCCGCAGGGGTGAACGTGTGCGAGGTCGCGCTCGCGCCGATTGAGAAAATCGAGGCCGACCAGCCCTACACGCTTGGGGACGGCAAACAGTTCCTGGCCGTGCGCCGGTTTGACCGGGATGGCAAGCGTCACATCCACTGCGAGGACTTCGCCCAAATTCTGGGTGTCCCACCGGATGAGAAGTACACCCACGAGCGCGCCAGCTACGCGAACATCCTCAACGTCCTGATGCAAATGCCGGGGCTTGGTGTGGCAGCGGTGCACGAAATGCTGCGCAGGATTGTGGTCAACGACTTGCTGGGCAACTTCGATGGGCACCTCAAAAACTACGGGCTCCTGTACCGCGACGGCATCACCCCCGATCTGTCCCCGGCCTATGACGTGGTGGCCTATGCGGCGTACCTCTCTGGCAGAGGGCACGCTTTGAGGTTCACGCCCGACTCGCCCAAGCACGCGCGGATCTCCCCAAACATTGTTCGGCTGCTGTGCAACGCGGTGCCTGGCCTTCTGGAGCCCCAGGTGAACGCACTCATCAAGAACACCGTGCGCAAGGCCTACGACGCCTGGCCGGATCTCATCCGCGCATCAGGCCTGCTCGAAGAACAAAAGGCAAGGCTGTTGCAGCACTTCGAGAGAACGCCTGCCATTGCTTCGTTGCAAAAGCGGGTTTCAATAACCCCTAAGGCCATTGAGCGCGGCAACCATGAGTTGGCCAACGCACTGGAGATTGCACTCAAAAAGGCCTGATGAAGGATGTGATGGAACCATCGCTCGTGTCCTTTTTTAACCCACGCGACGTTCTCTCAGCGCGTGAGCGAACCCGCATCATGGTCCTCGTGGGTGGCATGCTGGTCATGGGCAATGGCCTTGGCTGGGCGTTGTTTTTTCTGAGTGCGCAGAACTGGTATGTGGCCGCACTTGAAGGGGCGCTGGCGCTCGTTGGCCTGGCGATCTACCGGCTCCAGAAGGCGGGGCACAGCCGATTTGCCTCATGCCTGCTTTTCAGCACCGTCTTCCTGGTGATATGCGTCTTCTCGCTGATCCTGGATGTGCCCACCGTGGCCGCGCCGCGCACAAGCCATCTGTGGCTGCTGACGGTGGGGCTTTGCGCCTACTACGTGCTCTACGAAGAAAAGCCATGGTTGCGCTACAGCGTGGCGTCAATCTATTTCGCGGCCTTCTACGTCTTCGCGAGCACCCATTTTGGATTTCGCACCGAGTACGCCATGCCCGACAGCACGCGCGTGGTGGGAACATGGATCAATGCTGCAGGGGCCATGCTTGTCATGTACCTCACGCTGTACCTGATGAACACCGACCCCTCTTTGCGCGGTGGCTTGCACTCGGCGATGCGGGATGCACTGGCGGCGCGGCAGTTCCGGCTGTTCTACCAGCCTCAGGTGGACGAGACAGGGCATGTGGTGGGCGCTGAGGCGTTGATGCGCTGGGATAGGCCCGGAGTTGGGATGGTCAGCCCCGCAGAGTTCATCCCCCTGGCAGAGCAGACAGGCTTCATCTTGTCGTTGGGTGGATGGGGGTTGATGGACGCGTGCAATCGTCTGGCCAAGTGGCAGCACAGCGAGCACCTCGCGCACCTGACCCTTTCGGTCAACGTGAGCGCCCAGCAGATCCGGCAACCCGACTTTGTGGATTTGGTCAGGACCGTATTGGCCCTCTCTGGAGCCCCCGCCAAGAAGCTCAAACTCGAACTGACCGAGAGCATGCTTGTGCAGGACATGGAAGACCTGATCACGACCATGAACTCCCTGGCGGACCTGGGTGTTGGCATTGCGCTGGATGACTTTGGTACCGGATATTCGTCACTGGCCTACATCAAGCGCTTGCCTTTGCGGCAACTGAAAATCGATCAGTCGTTTGTGCGTGACATTGCAGGCGACAAGCACTCCGCTGCGATTGCCAGGACGCTGATTGCGCTGGGCCAGACACTGGGCCTCACGGTGGTCGCAGAGGGCGTGGAGACAGCCCAGCAGCGGGCCTTGCTGTTGCGCGAGGGGTGCAGGGTGTTCCAGGGCTACTTGTTCGCCAGGCCAATGGAGGTGGAGGCGTTCGAGCAGTTCATCTTGAATGCCGGGAAGGGGCCGCATGAAAGCGTCTGAGAGCACGGTTTTGAGCCATGCCAGTGGGGTTCACCTGGTCATACTCAAGGACGGACGAGGGGATGAGGTGTTCTACGTGTTGGTGGACCACCCCATCGACGGGGAAGCCCCGAAGCGCACCTATGTGGGCAAGGTCGGCAAGACGCCACTGGAGCGCATCAATGAGGCGATGGAGCGGGCGCAGGGCATCGCTGTCCAGTATTTGAGAGAGCAAGAGCGGTCTGGCCGCATCGCCGGATAAATGCCGTTGTATTTAATCTTGGGAATGAAAAAGTGAAGAAATTGAAGTTGTCTCTTGCTGCACTGATCGCAGCCCTGGTTTGTGTTTTTGGTTCGACGGCCTATGCACAGAGCCAGGCTGAAAATGAAAAAAGAATGAAGAAGGTGTGTGCATTTCCCCGTGACAAGGTATGTGCTTGGGCCTCACGTCTCGCAAAAGAGTCACAGTCAAGCCCCACCCTTTTGAGGGCGCCAAATGGGATGTTGGTTTTGCCCGCCCGTGAATTTGGGCCTGCTCTTATTTTCCCAATCGAGGTGAAGTGGACTCATGCTGAATTTGATTGGCTCATCCGGCAAGGTAAAACTCCGGGTGTAGTCCTTGAGACCATGAAGAAAGAGCTTCGAGCCAAAGCGTTGGAGGGATGCCGCCAATGGCCTGCAGATCAGGGTCCCGCGCTTTTTCTGCGCGGCGATGGAGTCATCGTGTTTGAATATGTATCATTAGATGATATTGTCATTGATTCGTTCGCCATAAAACGTTGCGATAAGGATGCCATCGTGGATGTTCCGTTTGAGCGTGGATCAGAGATAATTTTGCAAGACCGCAAATTGATGGTCGAAAAATGGGATTCATCGCAAAGAACCTACCTGTTGGCCGGAGGCTCTTCCAAGTGCGACCTGAGTGAATCTGGAACGCCCTTATCACCGTGGGGGAATCGACGCAAGTACGAAGAAGTTGCGTCAGTGAATCCAGTCGAGCGTTGGCATGTGATAACCGCACTATTCGAAGACGGCACCACGGAGACCCTATTTCATTTCCGTGATTTGGCTGGTTGCAAGCGCTTCATTGCCCGCATGGACGGGGTAACGCCTGTGCCGAATAGACTGGCTCAGCGATGAGAACAGAGCCCCGCTGGTAAATGCCCTTCACACCCTTCCACATGGGCTTGGGCCTCGCGGCCAAGGCCGCTGCAGGCAACAGGCTGGGACTGGTCAGCTTCGGGCTGGCGCAGGTGCTCATGGACGTGGAACCCGGCGTGCGCATGCTCATGAACGATGGGCACCTGCATGGTTGGAGCCACACCCTCTTGGGCGCCCTGGGCATCGGGGCGCTGGCCACCTGGTGGTCACGTTGGTTGACTGGCCTGCTGGTGGGGCGATGGAATGCGGAGACCGGTCACTATGGGCTGCGCTGGCTCGGTGTGCCGGGGGCTTTGTCCTACAGGGTGTTGGGCGCGGGGGCTTTTCTGGGCACGCTGAGCCACGTGGGGTTGGACAGCCTCATGCACGCGGACATGAAGCCCCTGGCGCCGTTTTCTGATGCCAACCCACTGCTGGGGCTTGTGGCCCACGACTCGGTTTACAGCGCCATGGTGCTCTGCGGGGTCGCGGGAGGCTTGTGCTGGCTCATCCGGCAGAGGTTCTCTGGCCCACGGGGCGAGTAGATTCAGCGCGGGTTTCGGCGCCGAAAGTCCGCTTATTCCCGTGTGGGTTTCGGCGCCGAAAGCCCACTCATCGCGGGGCTCTCACTTTTGAAATGTCGCCACCTGCGCATGCGGAACTTCGCCAGGATGGCCGACCACACCTTGCCCTCATCAGAGACGACATGCGGACTTTTGCCGATGCGCGAGAGCAGCCACTGTTCTGCAAAGAGGACGATCTCCAGAGCCAGCTCGTCTTCTTCTGTGCTCATGGTGTCTAGCTTTTTGCCCATGATGGTCTCGAACCGGTCGGCCACGGCAAGCCACTTCTCAGCCAGCTCTGGGTCGAGGTCGGCGATCTCTTGGGCGTGGGTGTCGCAGGCCTCGAAGGCGAAGTTCAGGGCCTTGCGAAGAAGGGTGTCATCGCGGAAGGTGGTCATTGCTCATTGCTAGAGATTTGCACGGCAAGTGCACAGCGAGGTTGGTTCGTCTCGTCTGTGGAGGCCTTTGTGCTTGCACGCTGAAACTCATACTGAGTTCAGATTGATCACGTCTTGCGCTCGGGGGCTATCTCTTCCAGGAGGTCGAGAAGTATCCGCGCCTGTCGCGAACCCAATCGGCCATTTTCGATAGCGGAGGCCACCCGTTGGATGAGCAGTAGGCCGATGCGCTCTGATGGATCATCGTACTCATGGTGCAGCGTCGGCATCGGCACCACGTCCTCAAGATTCAGTCCGAGTGCCTTTGCAAGCGGCCGAATGTGGATCGCCTGCATATCTGATTCACCAGCCTCCCATTTCGAATAGGTGGACTGAGCGACGCCTACTCGCTTGGCCACATCGGCTTGTGTAAGGCCTGCGGCCCTCCGTGCTGCGACCAGTCTCGCCGCGTATGCGCTACTGAGCATGTTCATCGATATTTTCCTATGGCTTCCCAGGTTCTTATTTCGATGTGTAGCTACAAATACAAATGACCTTGAGAGGCATGGCGTCTGCATTCCCTTGGGCAAGTTCACCCGGCAGGCACACCGTTGGGGTACCGCTGGCGCACGTTTGCTGCCCAAAATGCGATGGCTTCGTTGATCTCGGTTTCGCGATCAGGAAAAGTCATCAAGAGCCTTTCCTTCAAGGCCTTCACGCTTTGGCACTGGAATTGCCGCGCAGCGTTGACTGCGGCCCGCAGCATGTCGTAGCCGCTATCGGAGAGTGTTTCCATGGCTGTTTAGTCCTCGTTCAGATGGGTGCCGTCGCGGCCTTGAGACCGGCCTGCACCTCATCGAGCCAATCACCATCGACGCCAGGCATTGCGGGCAGAGACGCGGCGACGTCATCGGGTACCGCCTGAACCCAGTCGCGCAGTGCCTGAAGCGCGCAGGCGGCATCCGCAAGCAATCTTTTGGTGTCCTCTTGCATGGCGTATGGTTTCCTTGCTCGACCGGATGCGCGCTTTACGCGGGCACCCATTTGCCAATCACGACCCCACAGATTTTGGCCGTGTCGGGGATCTCCACAAAGCGCGGTGACCACGCGGGGTTGAGCGCTGCGAGGACATTGCGGCCGTCTTCCACCACGAGTTGCTTGAACGTGGCTTCGGCCTGGCCTTCCAGGGCCACGATCACCCGGTCAGTTGAGTTGGGCGTGCGGTCGGGGTCCACAAAAATCACGTCCCCGCTGCTGTAGGAGGGACGGCCTGCAGGGTTGTTCATGGATTCGCCGCGCACCTCCAGGCAGAAGGTGCGAGGGCCGTGAGCGATGGGGCAAGGGAGCTGCTTTGTGCCTGTCCCCGGCTGGTGGGTGGCATCGCCCATTTCGGCGGCTTCTTCCCACGTGATGAGGGGAGCGTAGCCAGGAGCGGGGAGGCTTGAGACGTGGGAGGCCGTGGGCGCTGCGCCGAGGGGTGGCAGCGGGAAGCCGGTGGCCACCGAAATGTCATGAAGCTGCTGGAGGCTTGGCGTGTGTTTGCCGGTCTCCCAGTGACTCACGTTCGCTTTGCTGCAGCCGATCACTTTGCCCAACCCATCTTGAGACCAGCCCTTGCTGCTGCGTGCATCCTTGATCCAGTCGCCCATGTCCATTTGGAATCCATCCTGCGTGTGTATGTATAGCAATGCTACACCACAAGGTGCGTAAACATGAACCAACATGCACAATCACGCGTCAATTTGCTGATCAGTGGACGTTTGAGTTGCGTATAGCTATCCGTTTGGTCTCTTGGGCGGTCTCTTGGGCCCGGTCTTTCGGTCTCGTGCTCAAAAAGTGGGCACTGTGATTGCGAGTCCCGATCAAGGGGCGTGTGGCGCCTCATCACTGTGTTGTCCACAGACTACTCCCCAGAGACGGTGGATAACTTGGGAGGTGACCAAAAGGGTCAGACGACAGTGGGCTTGGCGCGCGTGTGCTGATTGGCCGAGCGCCGGGTGACTTGGACGCTGGCGATCACCGAGGGGTCTTTGTCAGCCCACCAGCGTTTGGTCAGCCCGAACCTGACCTTGTACTGGGCGTCGTCCACCCCTTCGAGCATGTCGCGGTGGTTGGCCAGCAGAACGGACCGGGAGGGGATGCCAAGGATCTGCAGGGCATTGCGCAGATGCATCTTGGCCGTGGTCACATCGCACCCCATGATCTGGGCAATTTCGGCGTAGCCCAAGCCCCCCAGTGTGGCGGTGAGTGCGGCGTGGCGCTTCAGGGTGAGCTGGCCCAGCTTGATCAGCAGGATTTCTCCGTCCTGAGATAGCCCCCCGGCCGCAGGTTCCGTGGGGCTTTGCGCCTGCCCCATGACCTCTACCAACACCTTGCCCATGACGCGCTCAAGGCGGTCCAGGCGTGAAGTGATGCCGCTGAGCAGATCGATGATCTTCTGGGTGTTTTCGTTGCTATCCATGGTGTCAGTTCGGCACATACGTTTACACCTATTATGGCACCAGTGCCGAAAAACACGGTAAAACATCCCGACAACAATGCAACCACGGTATAAACAAAAGCAACTATAATGCAGGCATGGCCAACCCATCCGCATCCCAACCGCAGTCCCCCAGCGCCCAAGCCTTGCTCGCTCAGGTGCAGTCCTTGGGCTACAGCGTGACGCTGGAGCTGCGCGGCACGACTCAGAAGTGGGTGAACGGCAAAAACCTCTTCATCGGGGCTTGTACGCCGGGTGGGCTCGACTTGCGTGATGCCTACGGGCCCGTGCGGCTTGAAATCGATCTGCAGGCGGGTCGCTGCCTGCGCTGGCAGAGCGAAACAGGCGAGCAGGCCCAGACGCACAGCCAAGCGCTGCGCAATGCGATCATGGCGGGCAAGGTCCGTCGAAACTCTGCCCTGTACTGGGGACTGCATGCCATTGCCCAGCTCGTGGCCAGTGATGCTCGCAAGTAATGCTCGCAAGTGATGCGTGCAAGGCGTGACCTCAAACAATGACGACCATGAAGAAACCCTTCGACCTCTCCGACCCGTACTGGGACAGCCTGAGTGCCCAGCACCGGGCGCTGTATGACCTCGTGCGCCCCATGCCGACTGCGGCCTACACCGCCGATTGGAGGATCTCGATGCTGGAGACGACCTTGGAGCGCATGGCCGAGGAACAGCGCCAAGCGGGAGGCACCTTCGAGCTGGAGCCGGATTTTCAGCGTGGCCACGTGTGGACGGAGCAACAGCGCGTGGCCTTCATTGAGTCGCTGCTGCGCAAGACGGCGCCCAACCGCATCCTGTTCAACTGCCCTGGGTGGTCGCGCTCGACGGCCTCAGCGGGTGCAGGTGGGGACATTGCCGAGCACACCTTCCAGTGCGTTGACGGCCTGCAGCGGCTGACCGCCGTGCGCAAGTTCATGGCTGGTGAGTTCGGTGTCTTTGGGGGGCTTGGGGCGCAGGATTTGAAGGGCTCTCCGTTCGACCTGGGGCGCTACCGCCTGCAGATGGCGGTGTACGAGTTCCACAACCGCGCGGACTTGCTCAACTTCTACTTGCACTTGAACGAAGGGGGCACGCCCCATGGTCCCGAAGAGCTGGCGCGCGTGCGGCAGTTGCTCATGCTTGGCGGCAACCGTAACGGGCCTGCCAGCCGAAAACTGAACCACGGAGAAGCACATGCCGAAAATTGACCCCCAAGAATGGCTTGCCGTTGCACGGCGACAGCGCCCGAGCACACCAGGGTTGACCGACTGGTTCCCCGGCAGCGTGGCCCCGTTCCATGTGGGGTGGTATGAACGGTTTTTCACGGACTCCGAGACCATCCCGGTGGAGGCCTCTATGCAATATTGGGACGGCCAACGGTGGCTGATCTCAGAGGGGTGGGCACACTGGCGCCAAGTGGGTGAATATCCCTCCTGGCGGGGTGCCACGGTGCGTCTTAGTGCTGGGCAAGTGGTCACGCTGCTGCGGGGCTCCAGAGGGCGTGAAACGGGGCTTGGCTGCGGTCGCCGCGTGCGAGCACGTCTGCAGTCCGCGACGCCGTACGCAATCCATGCTGTGTTGCTCCAAGACGATCAGCTTGCAGCGGTTGCTCCCTTCAAGGCGGGAGAGGCTGGTGTTTGGCACGGCCTGTCCTTCCTGAGCCAAATCGAGGCAACAGAGCTATGAGGCTGTTGTCAGTGGCGGTGCGTATTTGGCAGTGTTCGCCCACGATGGAATCCGCCAACTTTATTAGAGGACAACATGAAGATTTCGGACAGCATGGTTGACGCCGCTCTGGCTGTAGCGCCTGGGCTGGATAGAACTGTCGTCATCGCAATACTCCAAGCCGGATTGCTGGAAGCTTCGACCCAGCAACTCTCTGCCTTGTGCCTGGGTGTCGCACGGGTTGTGGCTGTGGTGGACACGCCGAGGCATGCGTCGCATCGCGCGCTCTTACGAGCCGCTGGGGAGGATGCAGAGCATGCAGCCTGAGACGGTCGCAGTACCCAAGAAGCGGGGCAGGCCCGTGCGCCGAGCGAGTGCCAACCAGGTGCCAGCGCCGCCCTCTTCATCGGCAAGTGCATCGCAAGTTGACCTCTATGTGGGATTCCTTTCACGGCACCCGACCGCCGAAGAACCCACGGGATTCAGCTTGGAGTTGTTCACCCAGCGTTTTGCCGAGGCCAGCGCCAATTGCGTAGATGCAAGAAGCCTTGAGCAGCGGTTCAGCGAGGCTGCAGGAATATCGGAGCATGTCGCCGGGAGAGTGTTGGCGGGGTTGACCCCATTGACGGCGAAGATGGTGGCTGCGACCGCCAAGCACCTGGGCATGTCGGCCGATGCACTGCTCTTAGGCCGAGCCCCACAACCCGCACCGGCCTACCCGTCTGATTTGGATGCTGACGAAGCACGTCTGCTGAAGTCCTACCGCGCCGCCAACGAGACCGGCAAGGCGTGTGCGTTTTTCACGCTCGCGCTGCCGCGACTGCTGGAGACCTTGGCCCCCGAGGGGCGGGATCGAGTGATTGCCTCGCTGGTGGCATTGCACAACTCAGGGTGGCAGGAGCAAATGTCTTTCCTGCCGCATGTGCTGGGCGTCTACCAGGTCAGGACAGGCAACGACTTGACGGACAGTTTGGGGGCGGCAACTGTTTTCACACCATGGCATGACGCTCTGGGGGTGTATGGCCCAGAGCAGCGGCCTCTGTGGACGTACCTCGAAACACACTGAATCTGAGGACCGATGAACTACTCGACAGACGTTTTGGCTTTCCTGCGCAAGCAGATCGAGAGCGCTGGCACGCGCGTACTGGGGTCTGGCATCGTTCCCGCAAGCCCCGTGGATTACCCCGCACACGAGTGGGTCTACAGCCGCCAGCGTGGGTACTCGATGGAGATCCTTTTGAGTCCCGCCACCGAGGCACCCAGCGTTTATGGCGACGGCGGCGTGTCCCTGCGGCTCTGTCTCATTCATCAGTCCCAGAGCGCCGTGGTGCCCGTCTTTTGGTTCCGCCTGGATGATGATCCCAAGGCCATGTGCTGGCGCACGCTGCCCACCCTCATTGAGGCGGTGGATGGGGTACTGGGCACAGCCAGTGAACCATATTCCCAGCAACCTTCGCTTCATCAGAGCCTCGTGGAGGCAGTCAATGGTGCTTGAGCTATTGCAACTGGACGACAGGCCCGCAGGCGCGCGTTCTTAATGGCCATCGGATGCTTGTGGGTCAGCCTCCATGTCCAGTTAAGATGCCCAAGAGACTGAGTTTGACATTGACGATTTATAAGGTTTCTATATGTCGGCAGGATTTTTCTTTTTTCTTTGCTTTGTTGTTGTCGGATTGATCATCTGGGGTGTGAAGGTCCGTCAGGATGACGAAGTTGCCAAGATCAACGCTATGTCGCCCGATGATCGGCTTACCTACTTGTTTGGGCCGCGCAATGAGCATTTGGTCTGCCCTCATTGTCAGACCAAAGGTTTGGTGCATGCCAAGAGCATTGTCGAAGCTGTCACGTCAACCGGCACTGTCGGTGGGATATTGAAGACGAACACCGAAAGCACCACGATGGTTGCTTCAATTCAACATCACTGCGCCAAGTGTTCAACGACTTGGAAGGTGTGACGCGCACTTTGGCGGTGACAAAAAAGGAGGGGGCTTCGGCCCCCTTCTCTGTTTGAGAAGATGGCCTGCGCGGTGTTCAGCGTGTCGGGCCAACCGGCCGCGCGCTGGGGGAGCCAGGCATGGCTAAGAACTTGCCCCATGACGGGGGGCCTTTTTTTAGGATCTGAGCCGTCACGCTTGCCTCCAAGCTGGCCAGCGCCTGCCTTGCGGCTTCGTTCAGTTCGGGATCTGCATAGGCCATCATGAACACCCGGATGAGCTGGACCAGCTCGCCCTTGATGTTGTGGTCCTTCACCAACGCCATCACGCTGAATTGCTCCAGCAGGGCGGGCGGGGCCGTCATGAGGTGGTCTAGGCTGGCGCCCTTGACGAACTCATTGAACGAGGCACGCAGTACGACCCTGCGCTCTTCGTGGCTGAGAGGGCCAGCAGTGCTGTCGATCTCCAACCTGGGCGCCAAGGCCATGGCCTCATCCACCTTGCGCTCGATGGCTTGGCGGGTTGTTTCGTCCCATCGGGGGTCGCTGTTGTCAGGGGGATTGAATCGCATCACGGGGCTTTGAAGCAGGGATGAGGGGTATCGGGCGAACTGTGCACAGTGCTCGGGCATCGTAACCCTGCGACGCCTCGTGAAAACGTCTGTGTGAACTTTGCACAGCCCTTGGGCAATTCAGGGATGATCGTGCTCAAGAGCGATCAAGTCCAACACCCAACCATGAGTGGATTGAATCCTGAAAGCGAGCATGGGCAACCTGGCCGAACAACGCGCCTTTTGGCGGTTGTAGAGGTGCCCGAAACAAAAAAGGTGATGTGCAACCAGCCTGGGGGCAAACAGGTCTTTGTTGCGCATACTTTGTTTGTTGAAAGCGTTATGGCACACTAATTTAGCTTGACTAGCCGAAAAGTTATGAGGCAACCAATGAAATACTCAAAGATTAGGCTGGCATTTACAGCAACCACTCTGCTGGCAGGTTGTGTTTCCATCGCATTGGCCCAAAGCAATATGTCCTACGCAGACGGTGCCGCAGCAGTCCCTGATAGTTGGCTGCTCGTGAAAAAGGGCAATCCGTGGTGGTACACCACAAAAGCCAGCCCAACTCCAGTGGCTTTGCGTCAGCGCACACCTACAGCAGCAGAGCAACAGGTGATTGAACGAGCACGTTCTCTGGTTGCCAACAGACCCGCCAAAGCGTTTGCGCTACTTGATGGTGATGTAGTGGTGTACTCGGAAACCAAAGCTCCTGCAGATATGGAATCTGTGTTCCATGGATTTTCTGTAGGTAAAACAGTCACAGCCATGGCTGTCGGTCAGGCCATATGTCTGGGCAAGCTGAAACTGGACACCAAAGCCAGTGAAGTGATGCCTGAATTAGCAGGAAAAGCATTAGGCTCTGCGACTGTCCATGATTTACTGCGCATGGCATCAGGTTCTGCTGAACCCAATCCCGATAGCACCATCTTCACACCAGAGCAGTTTAAGGAGTGGGGGCGCGGCAACTTGAATCTCGTTGACCTTATCACAGAAGAACGCGTGGCCAAGGCACAGCGCGGCGTGTTCTCAAATTACAAGCCAGGTGAGTTGTTTTCATATAAGGGCACCGATCCGATTTTGCTGGGGCTAATGGTCAGCAGAGCCACAGGCATCGTTTGGAATCAATGGATACAGGAGACAATTCTGAATCCAATGGGGGCTGCGCATTCGGGCCTATACGTGCAAGATCGCCAGCAAAATGGACTTTCTGACGGTGGCTTGCGTATGAGGTTAGAGGACTGGATGCGGTTTGCTGTTTGGGTTAAACGAAGCAGCAAAGAGCAAAGCTGCTTCGGTGATTTTGTGCGCAAGGCCATTACCACACAAATTCCCAATGGGAGCAGCCCGAGCACACGCAAGATGGGCAAGCTGTTTGGCGGATATGGCTATCTCACATGGACCGATAACGAGATAGCGCACAACACGTCTTGGGCCGTTGGCTGGGGTGGTCAGCGGATTTCATGGCACCGCGACAGCGATAGGATCGTGATTGCATTCTCCAACATCGAAAATTGGATGCCAGATTTATACGAAGTAGCACGCGACTGGAACGCATTGCTGTCGCGAAAGACTATGAATGCGATATGAACACAACCTTGCAGCCTGACACATTAAAACAACCCGCCACTCAATCAAAAACATTCCGCTGAACCATGTTCACCACCATCGTTGGCGCCCTCTGGGTCCTCTTCATCCTCTTCATCGTCTTCAGGACGGGGCTCTTCAAAGGCAGGCGCTACGGCAACAAAGTCGCTGCTCACATCGGGATTCCAAAGCGTCTTTTTCATGCCCTGCTGGATTCCACGCCAGGCCCCAGCACGCAGTTCCTCTCTGTCCTCAAGGATTCGAGCCCATCGCTTGACCACAGCGCGCTCGTCCTGTCCCCCTACATGATGGCCAGCCTGGATACCCTGCAAAACAGGTTCGGCCGGCAACCCATGCTCGATGCCGCGCGCCCCATCGTCGAGCGTCTCTACCGCCAGCACAAGCACAACTTGGAAGCCCAGCGGGAGCAGTGATCTGGGTGAGGGTGGTCCCGCCCCTGTTTCTTGCGTTTTGCGGGCGCGTCGTTCCGCTTCAACTGTCCATAATATTAGGCAAAACAATGTGAAATGCGTAGAATACTGAACACATGAAACCGGACGATGACGACTTTGTTCTGCACCGCCAATTGCTGCTGCAGCTTGGGGATAGGTTGCGACGTCTGCGTAAAGATGCCAAGGTCAGCTCGGTCGAGTTGGCCAAGCGCGCCGGGGTCTCGCGAACGACGCTCTACGCGGTCGAGGCCGGCGATCCAAGCCCCTCCATGGGCAACTACCTGAGGGTGATGGCGACCCTAGGCGTGGCCTCAGACCTGGCGCTTGTGGCGGGCGACCTTCTTCGCGCGCCCCCGGCCGACTCTGCCGCTGGCCGCTCGCGCCGCCCCAAGCCCCAAGTGAGCATCATGGTCAGCGCGGACAACAAGCGGCACCAGGCGCAGGATCTGCAAAGCCTTGTCTTGCACGAACTTGCCGTGGATCTGGTCAAAAAAGACCCCGAACGTGTCAAAGAGGCTCAGCAGGTGCTTGAGCGCTGGATGGAGACGGCAAGCCCCCATTCCAGGCCACTGCTCGACAAGTGGGTGACCATTCTGAGCAACAAGCAGTGGTCCAAGGTGCTGGGACGAACTCGGAATGCACAAGAGTTGCGCCAGTCTTCCCCCTTGACCGTCCTGCTCCCCAAGGGGACCAGGGAAAAGGCCCTGGAGGGCGTTTCGCGCCTTAAGGCTGGGTTGGTGTTGATCGACACGAGCGGCGCCACCCATGAACCGTGACGATCTTGAGCACCTGATTCGGGTCTCTGCGGAGATTGCCCAGGAATACGATCTTTTGATCGTGGGCAGTCAGTCCATTCTGGGTGCTATTCCGTATCCGGCACAAGAGTTCAAGAGGTCTATGGAGGCCGACATGTACCCCCGGTACGCGCCTGAGAAGGCCACCAAGATCGAGGGTGCGATAGGCGAGGCGTCTGAGTTTCACAAGACCCATGGCTACTACGCTCAAGAGGTGGACCCCAGTACATTCACTGTTCCTCAGGGCTGGGAAGAGCGCCTGTGCAAGATCCAGAACGCCAACACTGACAGCAAAATTGGCTGGTGTCTCAGCCTTGTGGACCTCTTTCTGTCCAAGGCCGCTGCAGGCCGTGATAAGGACAGGGAGTTTTGTCAGGCCATGCTGCGCCATCGCTACATCAATGCCCCCGATGCTTTGGAGCTGGTGCCAGCCATGACGACCCTGGATGAGGAAGAGCGCGAGCGCCTCGCGAAACGTATCCGCCGCTGGGACAAGACAAAGTAGCGACGCGCGTTCAAAGTCGCTTTTGACGGTCACGCGTCCACGTGCCGTGCGCCGAATAGGCCCTTCTTGTCAGTGACGCACCCCCGCTGGCGCAGCAGGGGGCAGAGAGCCTACTTGAACTCGTGCAGGATTCTGTTGCCGCTCCCGTCCACTACAGCGGCGCAGATGAGGTTCACTGCCGCGTAGTAGGTGGACAAGGACTGGTCTTTCATGGCATCAAAATCCGTCCATGAAGAGTAGGACTCAAAAGTCCAGGGCTCCTGAACAACGCCGATAAAGGCCAGGCGAGCACCCGACCCTACCGCCCTTGCCTTTTCTACTGGGTATTTGAAGAAAAATTTGCTCTGCTTGCCGTTGATGAAGGGGTGTTTGACCGCCGATTTCACAAAGGCCAGCCCGTAGTGCCTGCTCGAAACTGACTTGGCGCCCAAGCCGATATCTCGACTTGTAGTGCCATCAGGTTCTGCCTCCGACACAGCAGGGAATGGCACTTGTTTGCCGTCTTTTCGTGACGAAGCGGCCGATACCCCAAACTTTGCCTCAAAACCCCCACGGTCGGGGTCGTAAGAAATCCATGGCCCACCGGTCATCATTTTGAACACCAGGTTCTGGCCTGCCATCTGTTCAGCGGTCTTTTCCTGGTGCGCCTTCTTGGCCGTCTTCACGCGAGCGGCAAACGCTTTCGCCGACTCGTATTGCATGTCGCGAGAGGGCTCGGAAAAAGGCCTGGGCAGCTTGCCCATGAAGTCCGTCTCTTTCAGCAGCGGGGTGCTGACGATCAGAGCTGCGCAATCGGGTTTGGCTTGGGTCGGCTTGGCCTGCTGGGCAATGCTCAAGAGGGGCGCGGCGAGCGCGGTCAGGGTGACAGCGCGAAAAAAGATTGTGGTGATGGGCATTCGTTCCTTGTCGTGGCGACAAACTTCGCCAGAGAGCGGGGGGCTTTTCTGAGGCTTTGATGGGGATCAGTTCAGGAAGCGTGGCGCCTCATCGGTGTTGAGGACTGATGCGGCTGCGGAGAGGGCTTTCATCGCGGCTTCTGTGCCCCCTTGCTCCTGAATCGCGGCGGTGATGCCCATGAGCACTTGGGCCCACGGAAACTCACCCTTGAGACCGGGCAAAGTGGCCACCTCAATCCCGTCGCTTGCCAGAGAGACACGCAGGAGTTCGAGGGCGGCTTGGCCCTGTGCGGGCATGTTGTCGATGATGCTGTTCATGGCCGGGGATGCTATCCGATCAGGCGCTGTGAATTCGCAGGTGCGCATTCCACTGATGGCGGACAGTGATTCCATTCCCATCGCGGACAGCGTTCCATGCGATGGCGGACACCGTGCGCGG
>NZ_JBHTBZ010000063.1:0-15637 GCF_042665235.1 Hydrogenophaga defluvii
GCAGGTTAGGGTTCTTACGTGGGTCAGATTTGGATGGAAATTACCCGTGAAGGTGGGTCAGTTCTGGATGGAAATCAACAACTGCCGCTGCAAGACACGCAACAACAGGTGCAGCAGCAGCTGAGCGAAGAAACCCAGCACATAGAGCTGCCCGACCAGAAGGCGCGAGAAGGTCTCGGTCTGCTTGGTCAAAAAACCCAGTGCCAGCAGCATCGCAAACGCCAGGGTCCAGGCCTGGAAAATCTTCAACGCCTTGGTGGTGAAGTTGGCGTTGCTGCGGTAAAGCGCCAACTGGTCGTAAAGCAGTCCCAGCATGCCCAGCAACAGCACCACCATGAAGGTATAGGGTGCGCTGACAAACCCCAGATGGCGATCAATCAGCCAATAGGCGATGCCCAACACCGCCGTGCCATCCAGCAAGGCCTGCAAGGCGTTGCTGATGTTGCTGCGGCGCTGGAGCACCGAGCGCTGGCCATTCAAATGCAGCATGTGCAATCCCGAACCAAACCTTGCCAAGCACCCGCACGCGGGCCTCGCTCAACAAGACGACAACACGGGCAGCCATCCCTGCCCCTGGCAGAGGAAAAAAAACGGTGGACTTGCATGGGTTTTGACAGTGGGGCGGATTATCTGAGGCTCCCCCTGATCAGAATGGCCCGGAATCTGTGGCCTGCCATGGTCCGAACGCACCCATTCCGAAGCCGTGTTTTTGGGATGCACCTTGAGCCCCACAGCCAATTGGAGGAGTGCTTAGTCGCTTGTAGCCAAACTTGCGCCCGACACCATCCCAACATGGCGCGGCGCGGTTAGCATCGTTTGCATTCTTTTGCAAATAAACATCGGGGACTGTGTGAACTCGACACACTTTGAACTTCTTGGCGGCGCGCAAGACCACGCTGCAGAAATTCATGAGATTTTCGGCAACACGCCGGTGCTCGACCGCCTGGACCTGGCGGAGACCACCGCGTTGTGCCGCTACATGGCGGTGTATTCGGCCGGACGGCACACCAGGCTGATGCAGCAAGGCGAGCTCACCAACCACCTGCTGATTGTGTTGACCGGCTCGGCCGAAGCCGTGCAGACCAACAACGATGGTTCCGTGTGCTCGCGCCTGTCGCTGGCGCCAGGCGACAGCTGGGGCGAACTCGCGCTCCTCAACGGCGAACCGGTCTCGGCCACCTGTGTCACCACCGAGCCGGTAGACTTCTTGCTGATCACGCGCAGCGCCTACAAAGATTTGCTTTTGACCTTTCCACGACTGGCCAACAAGCTCCTTTTGCGCTTCCTCCACACCGCGTCAAAGCGGTTGGAATGGGCGCAAACGCGACTTCAGGCGGGTGCACCAGCCCACTGACGCAAGCAACCATTCAGTGAAAGCGGACGCCTAGGCGGTACGCGGTGATCGAATCCACCACAAAGTTCAGCCCCATCGCCCCACCATGCAACTTGCCACCTGGAACGTCAACTCCCTCAACGTGCGCCTGCCTCAGGTGCTGGACTGGCTGCAAGCCCACCCGGTGGATGTGCTGGCACTGCAGGAACTCAAGCTCACCGACGACAAGTTCCCGCACGAAGCGTTTTCAGCCGTGGGCTACCAAGCCCAGGTGTTCGGGCAGAAGACCTACAACGGTGTGGCACTGCTGACCAAGGCGCCGGCGCAGGATGTGGTCCGCAACATCCCGGGCTTTGACGATGACCAGTCGCGTGTGTTGTGCGCCACGGTGGACGGTGTGCGGGTGATCGGTGCCTACTTCCCCAACGGCCAGGAGCCAGGCAGCGAGAAGTTCGACTACAAGATGCACTGGCTCGAAGCGCTGCGTGCCTGGGTGCGTGACGAACTGGCGCAACACCCGCAGCTGGTGCTGATGGGCGACTACAACATCACCTTCGACGACGACGACGTGTGGGACCCCGAAGGCCTGCGCGACACCATCCACTGCACCGAGGAAGAGCGCTACCACCTGCGCGCGTTGATCGCGCTCGGGCTGCACGATGGCCTGCGCCTGTTCCCCCAACCGCCCAAGAGTTACTCGTGGTGGGACTACCGCGACTTCGCCTTCCGCCGCAACCGTGGGCTGCGCATCGACCACATCCTGGTCAGCGACGCGGTGAAGGCCCGCGTCACCGCTTGCGAGATCGACAAAATCCCACGCAAGAACGAGCGGCCCAGCGACCACGCACCGGTGGTGATGACGCTGGGCTGATCGGGGCGATCACTCCTCCAAATGGAGTTCTTGAATTTTGCGGGTGATGGTGTTGCGGCCGATGCCGAGTTTGTGGGCGGCCTCGATGCGGCGGCCCCGTGTGCTGGCCAGTGCGGTCTGAATCAGGCGGGTTTCAAAGCGTCGCGTCAACACGTCCCACACATCGGTGCGGCCTTGGGCCAGCAGGCGTTGGGCCTCGGCCTGCAAGTCCTGCTCCCAATCGCCCGCGCCGTCTGACACCGCCGGCACCGTGGCGACTGGTGCAGGCGCATGTGGCATGTCCACCGGCATGGCCAATGGTGCTGCGGCCGGCACGGCGGCCCCGACGGTGGGCGCGGGCACACCGCCCATCACCTCGGGCGGCAGGTCTTTCACATCCACCACCTGTGCCGGTGCCATCACGGTCAACCAGTGGCAGATGTTCTGCAACTGGCGCACGTTGCCGGGGTAGTCAAAGCCGCTCAGCACCTGCAACGCGGCGTCTGAAATGCGCTTGGGCTCGACGCCCAACTGGGTGGCACTTTGCTGCAGGAAGTAGCGCGTGAGCATGGGCACGTCCTCGCGCCGTTCGCGCAACGCGGGCAGGCGCAGGCGGATGACGTTGAGGCGGTGGAACAAATCCTCGCGGAAGCTGCCTTCCTTGACGCGCTGCTCCAGGTTCTGGTGGGTGGCGGCGATCACGCGCACGTGGGCTTTGACGGCACTGTGGCCACCCACGCGGTAGAAGTTTCCGTCGGACAACACGCGCAGCAGGCGCGTCTGAAGGTCGAAGGGCATGTCGCCGATCTCGTCGAGAAACAGCGTGCCGCCCTCGGCCTGCTCGAAGCGGCCTCGGCGCATGGTCTGCGCGCCGGTGAACGCGCCGCGCTCGTGGCCGAAGAGTTCGCTTTCCAGCAAGTCTTTGGGTATGGCCGCCGTGTTGATGGCCACAAAAGGCCCCCCCGAGCGCGGGGAATGTTTGTGCAGCGCGTGCGCCACCAGCTCCTTGCCGGCGCCGGATTCACCGGTGATGAGCACCGTGACGTTGCTTTGCGACAAGCGGCCAATGGCGCGGAACACGTCCTGCATGGCGGGCGCCTGGCCCAGCATCTCGGGCACGGCGCCCAGGCGCTCTTCGGCCACTTCCTCGCGCTGGCTTTCGTCCACGGCGCGGCGGATCAGCTCCACCGCTTTGGGCAAATCGAAGGGCTTGGGCAGGTACTCGAAGGCGCCGCCCTGAAACGCCGACACCGCGCTGTCCAGGTCAGAGAAGGCGGTCATGATGATGACCGGCAAACCGGGCTGGCGCTTTTTCACCTGCTCCAGCAGGTCGAGACCAGAACCACCGGGCATGCGGATGTCGCTCACCAGGATTTGTGGCCCTTCGCTGTCGCTGGCGTCATCGAGGGCGGCAATCACCTCCTGCGGATGGGTGAAGCTGCGGGTGGGCAGTTCTTCGCGCGCCAGCGCCTTCTCCAGCACAAACCGGATGGATTGGTCGTCATCCACGATCCAGATGGGTTTCATGCGCGTGTGCCCTGCCTTTCGAGTCGCCTCATTGTGTTGATCAACACCGGCTTCAAGGCAATGGGATGAGCAGCTTGAAGTCGGTCTGGCCTGGAACGCTGTCGCACTCGATCAGACCGTGGTGTTGCTGCACAAAGGTTTGTGCCAGCGTCAGCCCCAGGCCGGAGCCGCCATCCCGCCCTGACACCAGGGGAAAAAAGATGCGGTCCTTGATCGAGTCCGGCACGCCGGGCCCGTTGTCAATCACATGCAATTCCAGTGCCAGGCGATAGCGCTGCTTGCCAAAGGTCACTTGGCGGCCCACGCGGGTCTTGAAAACAATCTGTGCGTCACCGGCCGCGATGCGCGTGGCCAAGGCCTGCGCCGCGTTGTGTGCGATGTTGAGCACGGCTTGAATCAGCTGCTCGCGGTCGCCCCGAAACTCGGGAATGGACGTGTCGTAGTCACGCACCACGCGCAGGCCCTTGGGAAACTCAGCCAGGATGAGCGAGCGCACGCGCTCACACACCTCGTGGATGTTGACGTCGCCCACCACATGCGGGCGTCGGTGCGGCGCCAGCAGGCGGTCCACCAGCGATTGCAGGCGATCGGCCTCGTGGATGATGACCTGTGTGTACTCGATCAGGTCCTTGGACTCCAGGTCCATCTGCAGCAACTGGGCCGCGCCACGGATGCCCCCCAGCGGGTTCTTGATCTCGTGCGCCAGGTTGCGGATCAGTTCCTTGTTGGCCTGCGCCTGGTCGATCAGGCGCTCCTCGCGCTCCTGCCGCGCCTGTTGCTCCTGCGGCAGCAGTTCCACCACCACCTCGCCGGCCACGTCGGTCTGCGCCACCACCACGTGCACAGGCAGCACCTCATGTGCCAGTCGTTTGAGGCGGGCGTCATAACGCAAGGCGGCAAACTCGTTGCCACGCGCGCCGGCCAGTGCATTGTTCAACAGATGCGGCTCGGTGAAACAGTCGGGAAAGTGGGTGCCGGTGATGCTGCGCCGGGACATGCCCAGCGCGTCTTCCAACGCCGCGTTGGCAAACAGCACCTGGCCCTGGGCATCCACCACCGCGACCAGGGTGGCCAGCA
Organism: Hydrogenophaga defluvii; assembly: GCF_042665235.1. Lineage (NCBI taxonomy): Bacteria > Pseudomonadati > Pseudomonadota > Betaproteobacteria > Burkholderiales > Comamonadaceae > Hydrogenophaga > Hydrogenophaga defluvii. Next base: position 4,788 of record NZ_JBHTBZ010000063.1, read on the forward strand.
GGTCCAGCGACTGAAACCGCTGGGCAGGTGACACCTTTCGTTTTTTCAACCCAATCATGGGCTTTTCAGCGCTGGGCCGCCGACGCCGGCCCCAGGCGGGCAAGTTCGCGTTTGATGCCGTCCACATCGCTCTGCGCGCGGGCCACGCCGGCCTTGAGTTCGGCCACTCGGTCCAGGTACATCTGGTGGTTGCGGAACTCAGGTCCGCGTTTCTCCGGTTCGCCGTTGTTGTACTCCTGGCTCAGGCCATTCAGGCGGCTTTCCGCCTTGCGCAGTTCGGCCTCCAAAATGGTGCGCGCGTCAGCATCGCGGGCGCGCTGGGCGGCAGCGTCCACCCGGTCGTTGCCATTGCGCGGGCTACCCGAGCTGGCCGCAGGCGCAGGGGTGCGCGCGGGCGCGCCAGCCGTTGATGAAGGTGCCGGCTTGATTCCCTGGATCACCGTCACGTTGCCACCTTCAATCACGCGGCAGCCACGCGCTTTTGCGTCGCCGGGGTCGTTGGTGTATTCGTTGCCGCAGCGGTAAATGCGGTCCTGCGCCACGGCAGGCACGGCTGCGGCACCCAGCATCAACAGACACACCAGATGGGCTACGGGAACAGAAACAAAGGATTTCATTGCGGCATCGAACATGTCGGCACTCCAGGCAAGAGGCGTGGCCTCCAGATCGGCATGGGCCTGTGATTTCCAGTATCGCCCAAAAGTGCCCCGCTGCCCGGTGCCCAAAAGCAAAAAGGGACGGCCATGGCCGTCCCTTTGCACGTCGTTAACCTGTATTACAGGCTGTAGTACATGTCGTACTCGACGGGCGACACTTCCACGCGCGAACGCGTGACTTCGGTCATTTTCAGCTCGATGTAGGCGTCAATCCAGGCATCGGTGAACACGCCACCCTTGGTCAGGAAGGCACGGTCCTTGTCCAGGTGGGCCAAGGCTTCGTCCAGACTGGCGCACACGGTAGGCACCAGCTTGTCCTCTTCGGGAGGCAGGTGGTACAGATCCTTGGAGGCGGCCTCGCCCGGGTGGATTTTGTTCTCGACACCATCCAGACCCGCCATCAGCAGCGCGGCAAAGCCCAGGTAAGGGTTGCACAGCGGATCGGGGAAGCGGGCTTCCACGCGACGCGCCTTGTCGGAGGCGACGTTGGGGATGCGGATCGACGCCGAGCGGTTCTTGGCCGAATAAGCCAGCTTCACCGGGGCTTCGAAGTGCGGCACCAGGCGCTTGTAGCTGTTGGTGCCGGGGTTGGTGATGGCGTTCAGCGCGCGAGCGTGCTTGATCACGCCGCCGATGTAGTACAGCGCGAACTCGGACAGACCGGCGTAGCCGCTGCCAGCAAACAGGTTCTTGCCGTCCTTCCAGACCGACTGGTGCACGTGCATGCCCGAGCCGTTGTCGCCGTGGTAGGGCTTTGGCATGAAGGTGGCGGTCTTGCCATAGGCGTTGGCCACGTTCTGGATCACGTACTTCTGCAGCAGGGTCCAGTCGGCGCGCTCGACCAGGGTCGAGAACTTGGTGCCGATTTCGCACTGGCCAGCACCGGCCACTTCGTGGTGGTGCACTTCAACGGGAATGCCAACGGCTTCCAGGATTTCGCACATCTCGTTGCGCATGTCCATGGTGCTGTCCACCGGGGGCACCGGGAAATAACCGCCCTTGACGCGCGGACGGTGGCCACGGTTGCCGCCTTCGAGCTTGGCGCCGCTGTTCCAGGGCGCTTCGTACTCTTCGATCTGGTAGAAGCTGTGACCGGGTTCGTTGCTCCAACGCACCTCGTCGAACAGGAAGAACTCGGGTTCCGGACCGAAGAAGGCGGTGTCGCCCAGGCCGGAGGCTTTCAGGTAGGCTTCGGCGCGCTTGGCGATGGAACGCGGGTCGCGTTCGTAGGCTTTGCCGTCGGTGGGCTCGATCACGTCGCACACCAGCACCAGAGTGACTTCTTCGACAAAGGGGTCGATGAAGGCGGTGGCGGCGTCGGGCATCAGCAGCATGTCCGAAGCTTCAATGCCCTTCCAGCCAGCGATGGACGAACCGTCGAAAGCCTGGCCTTGTTCGAACTTGTCTTCTTCGAACTGGGACACGGGAATGGTGATGTGTTGCCACTTGCCACGGGTGTCGGTAAAACGGAAGTCAACGAACTTGACGTCGTTGTCCTTGACCATGCTCATGACGTCGGCGACGCTTTTGGCCATCAGAAACTCTCCTGGTACGGGTTGGGTAAAAAGGGTGACGGAAAACGATAAAGCAGCTTTTGTGCCAGCACGCACCGAGGTGTGGCACAACCGACGCAGTGTTCAGCTCAATATTGTGCACCCGGAATGAATGCACACAACAGGTGCACAAATGGAGCGGATTGACAATCAACGCACCATTTCAGGGCCAATTGGTGCACCAAAAGCCAACAAACCTTGTTTGAGTGCGTCAAAAGCCGGTTGGGTGGCACCCTCTTCACCTTTGACGCCAAGTTCGATGTGGCGCCCATATTCGGGGTGGTCCACGCTGGGCAGGCTGAAAACCTTGACCCCCACGTGCTCGGCCTCGATGCGCTCCATCAGCGGCGTGAGGCTGGCCTCCATCGCACCAAAAACGATCACGGAACGCTCCACCCAGGTTTGGCGGTGGAACCAAGTGTGGCAATGGGTGTCGAGCGCCCAAGCCATCATGGGCCAGGCCATGACCGGGAAGCCGGGCAGGAAAAACACCCGGCCACCACCGGTGCCGGTGCAGTCGAAACCGGGGATTTTGTTGTAGGGGTTGGGCACGATGTCCGCGCCTTCGGGAAACACCCCCATGTTCAGCCGGTGCACGTTGTCGGCACGTTCAGGCTCGTAGGGCAGGTTCTGCTCGGCCGCCACATCGCGCATGCGCTCCAGAATCCGCTCGCGCGCCTGCGGGTGCAGCACCAGGGGCCGCTCCAGCGCAGCCGCCGCACACTGGCGCGTGTGGTCGTCGGGGGTGGCGCCTATGCCGCCACACGAAAACACGATGCCAGGCTGAGCAAACGCATCGCGCAACGCGGCCGTGATCTGCCGCCGGTCGTCGCCGACGTAGCGCGCCCAGCTCAGGGTCAAACCCCGCTCGCCCAGCAGCTCTATCGTTTTGCTCAGGTGTTTGTCCGCCCGTTTGCCCGACAGGATTTCATCGCCCACGATGATGAGGCCAATGTCGGGCACGGGTGACACGTTGTCGGACAGGGGCGAGCTCATGGCGTGGTGGGTGGGTTGGGTCCGGGCAGTGTGGGTGTCGTGCCTGGCAGTGGCTTGGGCAACACGTCTTCCACGTCCTGCAATTGAGATGCCATGGTCGGCGCTGCGTCTGACACCGGTCTGACCGGCGCAGCAGCAGCCCGCGTGCGCTCCAACGCCGCCAACAGGTAATGGGCAAACCACAACGAGGCAAAGGCGAACACCAGGGTGTAGATCCAGATGGCCAGTGGCACCAGCAAGGGCGCGGCCACGATGAACATGGCGCCCGAAGCCCAGATCAGGCTGGGCGCCGCGCCCAGGAAACCGGTCACCACCCCCATCACCAGCAGCGGCGCGCGGTGCGTCTGGATCAGACCGGTGCGCTCCTCTTTGCTGGCGTGGTCGGCCAGTGCGTCAAACGCGAACACGCGGTAGGTGAGCCAACCCCAGATCAGGGGCGGCAACAACAGCACCAAAGGCGGAATCAGCCACAGCGGCATGGTCAACACCATCACCACCAGGGCCAGCAAGGTCGAGCCCAACGACCAGAAAACGCTGGCCAGCAAACTGCCGCCGCGTTTGCGCTCCAGCGCGGCAAAGCGCCGCTGCGCCACCAGCGCCACCATTTGTGGCGTCATGGTCACGGCCACCAACAAGAGCGTGAGAAACACGATGGCCGGCGTGGCCACGACCAACACCAGCAAAGGCGCGAACACGGTGCGAAAAGCACCCGCGCCGACCTGGTCCAGCCAGTTGAGAAACGCGCCGACCAGCTCGTAGTTCTGCAGCCAAGCCGCCACCGCCGCCACCGCCGGTTCCCAGAAAAAATAGCCGAGCGCAAACGACAGCGCCACCATCAGGATGAGCGGCAACACCGACAAGGCAATCACCCGCGGGTGCAGACAGTAGGCCACCGCGCGCCAGAACGAATCGAAGATCAAACCCATGGTCAAAGAATACACGCAAGGCATGACCGCCCACGAGGGGCCGTTCAGGCGGATGCGTTGGCGGGTTTTTTGTACAAACCGGCCACCTCGTCGGCGCTGAGCCAGCGCCATGCGCCGGGCGCCAGATCGGGCGGCAACACCAGGTCACCGATGCGCGAACGGTGCAGCGTTTCCACCCGGTTGCCCACCGCCGCCACCATGCGTTTGACCTGGTGGTACTTGCCTTCCGTCAAGGTCAGACGCAGGTGATGGGGGGCCACCGCCTCGCAGGCGGCCGCGCGCACCGGCTTGGGGTCGTCGTCGAGCACCACACCGTCGAGCAAGCGCCGCACCTGCGGCTCGTCCAGGGGGTGTTTCACCCCCACCTCGTACACCTTGGGCACGTGGTGGCGGGGCGATGTCAGGCGGTGGATGAAAGCGCCGTCGTCCGACATCAGCAACAGGCCTGTGGTGTCCTGGTCCAGCCGCCCCACCGCCTGCACACCGGCAGCGGCGCCACCACCGCGCGCGCGCAAAGGGGCGGGCAGGAGCGAATAGATGCTGGGGTGGTTGCTGGGTTTTTGCGAGCACTCGTGGCCCGCCGGCTTGTGCAGCATCAGATAGGCACGTTCGTGGAAGGCCCAGTCCTGACCCTGGACGGTGAACAACAGGCCGTGGGTGTCAAACTCGGCCCATGGATCGGTGCAGGGAGTGCGCTCGGCGCCCACCTGCACCAGGCCCTGTTGCACCAGCCCACAACAGACGCGGCGGGTGCCAAATCCCTGGGAGAACAGAATTTCCTGCAACGGCAGCATGGTGTGGGGCGAAGGCGGCTGAACTGAGAGGGGGCGAGCATACTCCAAGCCTTGCCAAACAACCCCCTGGCGCCAACCGTTCGATCGCCGTTGCCCCATGAACCACCGCTTTGCCCGCTGGCTGCCCACCCGGGAGTCCCTGCATACCAACCGCTGGCTGCGCTGGATGGGGCCAGCACTGCACCACCCGCGCCTGTGGCACATGAGCCGCAAGGGGCTGGCGCTGGGCCTGGCGCTGGGCATCTTCTTCGGTTTGCTGATACCGGTGGCGCAAATCCCCGCCTCGGCCACGCTGGCGGTGCTGTTGCGCGCCAACCTGCCGGTGGCGGTGGCGAGCACCCTGGTCACCAACCCGGTCACCTTCGGCCCGGTGTACTACGGCGCCTACCGCCTGGGCCGCTGGGTGTTGCACGAACCGCAACTCACTGAAACTGCGGCTGCCCAGGCGCTTGAGACATCGCAGGCCGAGCCGTCGCAGGCCCAGGGTCTGCGGGCGCAACTGGCGCACTGGTGGACCTACCTGAGCACGGTGGGCAAGCCCTTGGTGGTGGGCCTGGCCATCGTGGCCTCTGTCTGCGGCGTGTTGGTCTATTTTTTGGCCAGCCTGCTGTGGGTACTGAAAACCCGTTGGACCCGGCGCCGGCGGCTGGCTCAGCGCAGCGGTGCCACCCAGGTGACCGGCGCCAAAGGCGATCCCACGTAGGCTGGCGTTTTTCAATGAGAAGGCACCCGGCCCCATGAACACCACCGACCTGTTTTCCCTGAAAGGGCGCACCGCGCTGATCACCGGCGGCTCTCGCGGCATCGGCCGCATGATTGCCGAAGGTTTTCTGGCCCAAGGCGCCCGTGTCTACATCAGCGCACGCAAGGCAGATGCCTGCGACGCGACGGCGCAAGACCTTTCAGCGCTGGGGCATTGCATCTCGTTGCCGGCCGACGTGTCCCACCCGGCCGGTATCGCGGCGCTCAAACAAGCCTATTTGGCACACGAGCCCACGCTGGACATCCTGGTGAACAACGCCGGCGCCGCCTGGGCAGCGCCGTTCGACGCATTTCCTGAAGCCGGCTGGGACAAGGTCGTGGACCTCAACCTGAAAACACCGTTTTTCCTCACGCAGGCCCTGGCCCCGGCCCTGCGCGCCTCGGTGGCCGCCAGCGGGCGCCCAGCCAAGGTCATTCACATCGCGTCCATCGACGGGCTGTCGGTGAACATGCTGGAAACCTACCCTTACGCGGCCAGCAAGGCCGGGCTGATCCACCTGACCAAACGCATGGCGCTGCAGTTGGTTCGCGAACAGATCGTGGTCAGCGCCATTGCCCCCGGCGCCTTCCCGACCGACATGAACCGCGCCGCGCGCGACGAGGAAGAAACCACCCGCCAACGCATTCCGGCTGGGCGGGTGGGGCAACCCGAAGACCTGGCGGCAGCGGCCATTTACCTTGCGTCGCGCGCGGGCGACTATGTGGTGGGCGAAACCCTGGTGGTGGACGGCGGTGTGACCCACGCCCGCTGAAACGTCAGCCGTTGGCGAGCAACCAGTCGTGCAGCTCGCGCACCGTGTGCGCCACAAACAGCGGGCCATGGGCCTCGAAACCGGCGTGGTGGTGGGCACCGTAGGCCACCCCGACGCTGGGGCAACCCGCGTTTTGTGCCATCAAAAGGTCGTGGGTGGTGTCGCCGATCATCAGCGTGCGCTCGGGCGGCACGCCCCACACCGCCATCAACTCCTGCAGCATGAGCGGATGGGGCTTGCCCGCCGTCTCATCGGCGGTGCGCGAGTCGTCAAACACACCCTGCAGCGGAACGCTGCGCAGGCAATCATCGAGGCCACGCCGGCTTTTGCCTGTGGCCACCGCCAACCAATGCTGGCGCGCTTTGAGGTCGGCCAGCAGGGGCAGCACGCCTTCAAACAGGTTCAGCTCGTCGGCCCGGCTGGCGTAGTGGTGCCGGTAACGTGCGCCCAGTTCGGGGTATTTTTCGGGCGGCACATCGGGCGCGGCATGGGCCAGCGCCTGCATCAGCCCCATGCCAATCACATAGCTGGCCTGCTCCCGGCTGGGCTCACGTCCCCCCACGTCGCGCACGGCCGCCTGGATGGACTGGGTGATGATGGCGGTGGAATCGAACAGGGTGCCATCCCAGTCGAAAGCGATCAGGTCAAAACGGCGTGTGGACATGGCGGGGGACGGAAAAGACAAGGGGCGCATTGTGCGCCCCTGGTGTGACAGGCCCGGGAACGGGGCGTCAGATGCGGAAATCTTCGATGTTCTTGCCTGCGGCCAGAATCGCCCGCACCCACTCGGGCTTGCGGCCCAGGCCACCAGCCCAGGTTTCACCATTGGGACCACGGTATTTGGCCTCGCGGGCCACCTTGGATTTGGGCGACTTGCGCACCGCAGCGGCCGCGCCACCCAAATCGGCCACGGTGATGCCGTATTCCTTCATTTTTGCCTTGATGTCGGCAATCACTGCCGCCAGCTCCTGCTTGCGCACCTGTTCGGCCTGGGCCATCAATGCCTGCGCCTGGTTCATGAGTTCGGAATAACTGGACATCGAATTTCCTCAAAAAGAATAAATGAACGCAGAACAGTTTACACAGAATGGTGGGTGATTTCAGGCATCACTTCAAAATCATTGTAAAAATCAAGTGAATTCAGACCACGCGGACAATTCGGAAGGCAACTCAGATTTCAGCTCCAGCATTTCCAACGTGGTCGGATGCACCAATCCGAGGCGCCACGCATGCAGGAACATGCGCTTGAGGCCGGCCCGCTGCATTCTGCGGTTCAGATCGAAATCGCCGTATTTGTCATCGCCCACAATCGTGTGGCCAGAATGGGACAGGTGAACGCGGATCTGGTGGGTGCGCCCGGTCTTGATGGTGACCTCCAACAGACTGAACACCGTGGTGGCATCGGGCGTGCCCGCCAGTCCCGGCAGCACACCCGAAGCCCTCACCTTCACCAGTGTCAACGAACGCTGGCCGTCAGGGTGATCGGCCGGCACCACCTTGACCCGACGTTCGCCATCGGCGAGCAGGTACTTGTGCAAGGGCAGATCAATCACTTTCAACCGTTGTGGCCACGCGCCTTTGACCAGCGCCAGGTAGGTTTTGGCGGTTTCGCGTTCACGGAATTGATTTTGCAGAGACTTCAGCGCACTTTTTTTCTTCGCCACCAGCAACACGCCACTGGTTTCACGGTCCAGCCGGTGCACCAATTCCAGCAAAGGTGCCTGCGGTCTGGCGCGGCGCAACTGCTCGATCACGCCGAACGACACGCCGCTGCCCCCGTGCACGGCCACACCGGCCGGTTTGTCAATTGCCAGAAACCATCCATCCTCGAACAGGACGGGAAATTCACGGCCTGGCACCGTTTGTTCGGCTTTTTCCAGCGGTTTCTCTGACAGCCGCAAAGGCGGTACACGGATATCGTCACCCGCCTGAATACGCGTTTCTGCGCTGGCCCGCCCTTTGTTGACCCGGACTTCGCCGGAGCGAATGATCCGATAAACCAGGGTTTTGGGCGCCCCCTTGAGTTCCCGGATCAGGAAATTGTCCAGCCGCTGACCGGCGGACTCTTCATCGACACGCAGGTGACGAACTTCGGCTGACGCCATGAATGAACCACAATCGCTGCAAGGCGCGAGGTCGGCCCTATAATGGTCCGTTCCCGTCGCGCGTGTATAAGTGTTTGATTTGCCGCCAGTTTAAGGCAGTCAAGCCCACATGGCCCGGCCGGAGCGTGCCGACATCCACCGGCGCACCCCCGAGCAACAGACGAGTCTGTCCGGCTCCCGGGCGCCAGGCCGGCGGATGAGCCCAGTGTTGAATTGCGAACCCGAAAACGGAATACCCCAATCGACCAGACCGCAAGAGCGGGCTGGTCGAGGACCCAAGTGAACCCAGAGACAACGCAGACGAGTCCGCGTCACCGCCGATGGCTGCCTTCTTTGATGTTTCGCCCACCTCCACGCGCCTACGCCCGGTCCGGGTCAGTGTCGCGGCACCTGTGTGCCACCAGCGCCTGACCGCTCCGCGCTCTCCGGCAATTCCCTCCTCGTTCGCAGCACGCGCTCGGCTCACGGCACTGGCCTGAAGACCAGGCCACGGAGTGAGCGACCGCCCGCGCCTCAAGAGCTTGGGTGGTCGTGCACGTTGTGCATTGTTTGCAACGAGGAAAACGCACATGAAGCGTATGTTGATCAACGCCACGCAGGCCGAAGAGCGCCGCCTGGCCATCGTGGACGGCCAGAAACTGCTGGACTACGAAATCGAAATCGAGGGGCGCGAGCAGCGCAAGGGCAACATCTACAAGGCGGTGGTCACCCGTGTCGAGCCCTCGCTCGAAGCCTGTTTTGTCGACTACGGCGAAGAGCGCCACGGTTTCCTGCCGTTCAAGGAAATCTCGCGCCAGTACTTCCAGGGCAACACCTCGCCCTCGCAGGCCCGCATCAATGATGTGATCAAGGAAGGCCAGGAACTGCTGGTCCAGGTCGAAAAGGAAGAGCGCGGGAACAAGGGCGCTGCCCTGACCACCTTTGTGAGTCTGGCCGGCCGCTACGTGGTGCTGATGCCCAACAACCCGCGCGGCGGTGGCGTGAGCCGGCGCATCGAGGGCGAAGAGCGCCAGGAGCTGAAGCAGGCCCTGGATCAGCTCGAATACCCCAATGGCATGAGCATCATCGCGCGCACCGCCGGCATTGGCCGCGAGGCGCCCGAGCTGCAGTGGGACTTGAACTACCTGCTCAAACTGTGGACGGCCATCGACGGCGCGTCCAAAGCCGGCAAGGGCGCCTTCCTGATCTACCAGGAATCCAGCCTGGTGATCCGCGCCATCCGCGACTACTTCAACAGCAATATCGGCGAGATCCTGATCGACACCGATGACATCTATGAGCAGGCTCATCAGTTCATGAGCCACGTGATGCCCGAACACGGGCACCGCGTGAAGCGCTACCGCGACGACGCGCCGCTGTTCAGCCGCTTCCAGATCGAGCACCAGATCGAAACCGCCTACAGCCGCACCGTCCAGCTGCCCAGCGGCGGCGCCATCGTGATCGACCAGACCGAAGCCTTGGTGGCGGTGGACGTGAACTCGGCACGCGCCATCAAGGGCGGCGACATCGAGGAAACCGCCACCCGAACCAACCTGGAAGCTGCCGACGAAGTGGCACGCCAGGCCCGTTTGCGCGACCTCGGCGGCCTGATCGTGATCGACTTCATCGACATGGAGGAGAGCAAGAACCGCCGCGAGGTGGAAAACCGCCTGCGCGATGCCCTGCGCCAGGACCGTGCCCGCGTGCAGTTCGGCGCCATCAGCAAGTTCGGCCTGCTGGAAATGAGCCGCCAGCGCCTGAAGCCCATGCTCAGCGAAGGTGCGTCCATCCCCTGCCCGCGCTGCGGCGGCTCGGGCCACATCCGCGACACCGAATCGTCGGCACTGCAGATCCTGCGCATCATCCAGGAAGAGTCGCTCAAGGACAGCACGGCCGCCGTGTTCGTGCAGGTGCCGGTTGAAGTCGCCAGCTTCCTGCTGAATGAGAAGCGCACCGAGATCACCAAGATCGAACTCAAGCAGCGCATCAACGTGCTGCTGGTGCCCAACAAGTCGCTGGACACGCCGCACTACAAGCTGGAGCGCATCAAGCACGACGACCCGCGCCTGGACAACCTCGACGCCAGCTACAAGATGGCCGAGGAAGTGGAGGACGTGACTTCGGTCACCCGCCGCAGCCAGGAGCGCACCAACAAGCAGGAGCCGGTCATCAAGGGCGTGTTGCCTGACGGCCCGGCCCCGGTGGCCGCTCGCGCAGAAGCCGCACCGGCCGAACACGCCAAGGCCAAAGAGGCCCCCGTTGCCACACCGGCAGCGCGCCCCGTGGCCGCTGCCCCGGTGGCAGCCACCGGCGGGTTCTTCGGCTGG
>NZ_JBHTBZ010000064.1:0-2550 GCF_042665235.1 Hydrogenophaga defluvii
GTGCGACGGGCACCACCTGCTGATTCCGATGCGCGACACAGCGGGCAAGCTGCACAGCCTGCAAACCATCGCACCAGACGGCTGTAAGCGGTTTCAACCCGGCGGGCGGGTGAGGGGCTGTTATCACGCCATTGGCAAGCCTGACGGCGTACTGATCGTGTGCGAGGGCTACGCGACCGGCGCAAGCATCCATGAGGCGACCGGGCACGCTGTGGCCGTGGCTTTCAACGCGGGCAACCTGCGGGCGGTGGCTGAAGCCCTGCGCGCCAAATACCCGGCGCTGCGGCTGATCCTGGCCGCTGATGATGATGCGGCGACCCCAGGCAATCCGGGGCTAACAAAAGCGACCGAGGCGGCGCGCGCGGTGGGTGGCTACCTGACAAAACCTAACTTCGGTGAGGTGCGCGCATGAACGCCCTAACCGACTTCAACGACCTGCACCAGATCATCGGGGCCGATGCGGTGCGCGCTTGCATCAAGGCGGCGGAGCTGGTGGAATCCTTGCCGGATTCCGCCGATGTGCCCCAGGCCGACACGGCATGGCCTGACCCCGTGCCCCTGCCCGATGCCCTACCGGCGGTGCAAGCGTTTGACCCCGAACTGTTGCCCGAGGCTATGCGCGGCTGGGTGGCCGACATTGCCCACCGGATGCAATGCCCCCCGGACTTCACGGCGGTGGGTGCCCTGGTGGCGCTGTCCAGTCTGATCGGTGCGCGCGCTGTGGTGGCACCCAAGGCGCGCGACGATTGGCGTGTGGTGCCTGTCCTGTGGGGCGCAATTGTGGGCAGGCCGGGGGTGATGAAATCCCCGGCTTTGTCTGAGGTGTTGAAGCCCCTGCACCGGCTTGAAGCAACCGAGCGCGAACAGTGGCAGATAGCGCACGAAGCATGGGAGCTTGATTGCAAGGTGGCGACCATGGCCAGCGAGGCGAAAGAGAAACAGGCCCGAGGGTTTGCCGACAAAGACCCAGCGAAGGCGCGCGCGCTGTTGGAGCCGATGGACACACCAGCCGAACCCATGGCGCGGCGCTATGTGGTGAACGATGCGACGGTGGAGAAGCTGGCCGACTTGCTGACGGTGAACAAATGGGGCTTGCTGGTGTACCGCGATGAAATCCACGGCTTGCTGTGCAGCATGGACCGCCAAGGGCAGGAAGGCGCGCGGGGCTTCTACCTGACCGGCTACGACGGCAATCAAGGCCACGCGGTTGACCGCATTGGGCGCGGTGAATCGTATGTGCCGCGTGTGTGCCTGGCCATGCTGGGCGGCATACAACCCGGCAAGCTGCAAAGCTATGTGCGCGAGGCGGTGGCCGGTGGCGCGGGTGACGATGGATTGTTGCAACGCTTCGGGCTGGCCGTGTGGCCCGATGTGAGCCGAGAGTTTGCCTATGTGGACAGGTGGCCCGACACACCCGCCAGACAAGCGGCATGGGCAGTTTTCGAACGACTGAACACACTGCAACCGGCCAGCGATACCGACCCCCAGGAATGGCGGTTTTCAACCGAGGCGCAAGCCCTTTTTGTGGAGTGGCTGGAACCGTTTGAGACTGAGATACGCGGCGACGATCTGCACCCGGCGCTTGTGTCACACCTGAGCAAGTACCGCAAGCTGATTCCCGCCCTGGCGCTGATCTTTGCCCTGGTGGACACCTCCGAAAGCGGCGGCGTGATCCATGAGCGTGAACTGATCCGGGCGCTGGCATGGGGTGACTACCTGCGAAGCCATGCCGAGCGCATTTATGCGGCGGCAGTGATCCCGGAAACCGCCGGGGCCAAACAACTGTTGGACAAGATCAAGGCGGGCAAGCTGTGCGACAGCGACGGCGTGATTCTGGACGCCTTCACCCCCCGGCTGGTGGCCGTCAAGCATTGGGCGGGATTGGGCACACCTGAGGCGGTACGCAAGGCGGCGGACTTGCTGGCCGACTACGGGTGGCTGGCGCGCGAGGCAATCCCCACCGGGGCCGCTGGTGGCCGACCGACCGATCGTTATCTGATCCATCCCAGGCTGTTGAATGGGGGTGGCGCATGAAGTGGCTGGACCGGCTGAAAACACCAAAAGCCCCCGACCCCCACGCTACGAAACCTACAAAACCCCAGGAATCGAAACAGGCTGCAGGTTTCGTAGGTTTTGTAGCGTACCCCCCGGCACCTTTTCAGAAAATCGAGGCCAGCACAGCGGCGGCAAACGACGCCACCGACACCACACCGACAACTGACCCTGACCGCTGGTGCTGGCCGCACAGCGAGGCCATGAACGGGCAGGAAATCGACACCTTCACGGCGCGGCTGTCTCGCTTCACGGACAAGGGGCTGACCCTGACCGATGCAGAGCGCGAGGCCGACCGGCTGGCGATCCGGGATCGTGAGAACGACAACCGGCGGTTGTGCCTTGAATGTGCCCACCTTCACGGCGCTGGCCGCTGGCGCTGCGGCAACTGGCACCGGGCAGAGGTGGCCAATCAATTGAAGGATGCCCACCTACCCGGCGCGCTGGTGCTGACGTTGCAGCGGTGCCCAGGCTTCGGAGCAACGACACCATGAGCAA
>NZ_JBHTBZ010000065.1:0-20607 GCF_042665235.1 Hydrogenophaga defluvii
TGTTTGCCGCGTGCACGGTGGCCAAGATTTCGCTGGACCGCATCGTGGGCCACCTGCTGCCGTTTGTGCTGGTCATCATGGGTTGCCTGGCCCTCATCACCTACATCCCCGCCATCTCGCTCACGTTGCGTGATGCGGTGTTCAACAAAGCACCGGTTGTGGCCCCCATTGGGCCGGCGCCGGCCATTGGCCCCCAATAAAGGATCACCCATGCCCTTGAACTTCATTGCCAACACCGCCGTGCGTTCGGCCTCCGGTCAAACGCTGCCGGTGATCGACCCCGCCGATGGCCAGACCTACGACACGATCGAACGCAGCAACGCCGCCGATGTGGACACTGCCGTGCAAGCCGCGCGCCAGTGTTTCGAAGGCCCGTGGGCGCGCCTGAGCGCCGCCGAACGCGGCCGGCTGCTGATGAAACTCAGCGCCAAGGTGGCCGAACACGCCGACGAGCTGGCCGCCATCGAGCAGCGCGACTGCGGCAAGCCCACCAAACAGGCCAAGGCCGACGCGCTGGCCCTGGTGCGCTACTTCGAGTTCTATGCCGGCGCCGGCGACAAGCTGCACGGCGACACCATCCCTTATCTGGATGGCTACAGCGTGCTGACCTGGCGCGAGCCCCACGGCGTGACCGGCCACGTGATCCCGTGGAACTACCCCATGCAGATTTTTGGCCGCAGTGTGGGCGGTGCCCTGGCAGCCGGCAACGTGTGTGTGGTCAAGCCATCGGAAGACGCCTGCCTGTCGCTGATCCGTGTGGCCGAGCTGGCGGCCGAGGTAGGCTTTCCGGCCGGTGCCATCAACATCGTCACCGGCTACGGCCACGAGGTGGGCGACGCGCTGGCGCGCCACCCCGGCATCGACCACATCAGCTTCACCGGCAGCCCCAGCGTGGGCACCATCATCCAGCAGGTGGCGGCCGAACGGCACTGCCCAGTCACCTTGGAGTTGGGCGGTAAAGGCCCGCAGATCGTGTTCGACGACGCCGACGTGGACGCCGCCTTGCCCTTTCTCATCAGCGCCATCGTGCAGAACAGCGGCCAGACCTGCAGCGCCGGCTCGCGGTTGTTGGTGCAACGTGGGCTGTATGAACCGCTGCTGGACAGGCTCGGCAAAGCCTTCAGCGCGCTGCGTGCCGGCCCGCCCAAGATGGACCTGGACCTCGGTCCGCTGATCCGCGCAACGCAGCAGCAACGCGTGCGAGGCTTTCTGGAACAGGCGCGTGCCGACGGCATCGCCATCGTGGCGCAAGGCCAGGTGGTGAGCGAAGCGCCCGCCAGCGGCTTTTACGCCGCCCCCACGCTGCTGCGGGACGTGCCGGTCAACCACCGCCTGGCGCAGGAAGAGGTGTTTGGCCCGGTGCTGGCCGCCATGTGTTTTGACGATGAAGATCAGGCCGTGGCCATGGCCAACGCCACCCACTTCGGCTTGGTGGCCGGCGTCTGGACACGCGATGGCGGCCGCCAGTTCCGCATGGCCAAACGTGTGAAAGCCGGCCAGATTTTCGTCAACAACTACGGCGCGGGCGGCGGCGTGGAGCTGCCTTTTGGCGGCGTCAAGTCGTCGGGCTACGGGCGCGAGAAGGGCTTTGAGGCCTTGCTGGGCTTCACCACCTTGAAGACCGTGGCCATACGCCACGGGTGATGGGCATATTGGGCACAATCGGGGCTATGTCCGACCGCGTCATTCCCCTCGTTGACCAGCGCCTGCGCGGCCTGGTGGCCCGCGTGCCTGAGCAGGCCATTGCCGCCAACGGCCTGCTTGGCGACACGCTGGGCCGGCCGCTGCGCGACCTGCGCATCAGCGTCACCGACCGTTGCAACTTCCGTTGCAACTACTGCATGCCCAAGTCGATTTTCGACAAGGACTACCAGTACCTGCCGCACAGCGAGTTGCTGAGCTTTGAAGAGATCACGCGTATCGCGCGCCAATTTGTCGCGCATGGCGTGCAGAAGATCAGGTTGACCGGCGGCGAACCGCTGCTGCGCAAACACCTGGAAATCCTGATCGAGCAACTCTCCAGCCTGCGCACCGCCGAGGGCAAGCCACTGGACATCACCCTGACCACCAACGGCAGCCTGCTGCGCAAGAAGGCCGCTGCCCTCAAGGCCGCCGGCCTGAACCGCGTAACGGTGAGCCTGGACGGCCTGGACGACACGGTGTTCCGTGCCATGAACGACGTGGACTTCCCGGTGGCCGACGTGCTCGGCGGCATCGCGGCCGCGCGGGAAGCCGGTTTGGGCTCGATCAAGGTCAACATGGTGGTCAAGCGCGGCACCAACGAAGACCAGATTTTGCCCATGGCGCGCCACTTCAAGGGCACGGGCGTGACGTTGCGCTTCATCGAGTACATGGACGTGGGCGCCACCAACGGCTGGCGCATGGACGAGGTGCTGCCCAGCGCCGAGGTGGTGCAGCGCATCCACGCCGAACTGCCGCTGGTGCAGCTGGACCCGAGCGCACCTGGTGAAACAGCCGAACGCTGGGGCTACGCCGATGGGAGCGGCGAGATCGGTGTCATCAGCAGCGTGACCCAGGCTTTTTGCCGCGACTGCAACCGGGCGAGGCTGTCCACCGAAGGCAAGCTCTACCTGTGCCTGTTTGCCAGCCAAGGCCACGACCTGCGCGCCCTGGTACGCGGCCAGGCGAGCGACGAACAACTGGCTTCGGCCGTTGCCCACATCTGGCAAAAACGAGACGACCGCTATTCGGAGTTGCGCGCCAGCTTGCCGCCCGATGCCTCAAGCGGTGGGCGGCGTGTCGAGATGAGCTATATCGGCGGATGACGATGACACCCATTGAACCTGGACAAATCACGGCCGTGGTGCTGGCAGGCGGACGCGGTTCGCGCATGGGCGGCGTGGACAAAGGCCTGCAGAACTTCAACGGCACACCGCTGGCCCTGCACACCTTGCTGCGCCTGCAAATGCAAAGCGGTGGACTGGTGGGCGAGGTGATGGTGAACGCCAACCGCAACCTGGCCGCCTACGAGGCCTTTGGGGTGCCGGTGTGGCCCGACACCGTGGGCGATTTTCCAGGCCCGTTGGCTGGTTTTTTGACCGCGCTGGAGCGTTGCGAAACACCCTATTTGTTGACCACCCCTTGCGACAGCCCCCTGTTTCCGTTGGATTTGGCCGAGCGCCTGGCATCCGCCCTGGTGCGCGAAGGTGCCGAGATTGCCATGGCCGCAGCCCCAGAAGACGATGACCAGCTGCGTGCCCAGCCGGTGTTCAGCCTCATACACACCGATCTGCTGGCCAGCCTGGCCGTGTTTGTGCAAGGCGGTGGTCGCAAGATCGACGCCTGGACGGGGCAGCACCAAACCGTTCTGGTGCCCTTCAACCAACCGGGCGACGACCCCAAGGCTTTTTTCAATGCCAACACGCTGGCCGAACTCCAGGCCCTGGAAAACCGCTGAATGAAGACACTGGACCAGATCGCGGCGGCGCTGCAAGGCTACGACCCGCAGGCGCTGAGTGCCGCCGCCGTCAACACCTTTCTGGCCGAGCTGGTGAGCCCGGTGACGGACGTCGAAACCGTCGGTGTGTTCGATGCGCTGGGCCGCGTGCTGGCCGAAGACGTGGTCTCCCCCATCAGCGTGCCGCCACACGACAACTCGGCCATGGATGGCTATGCGTTGGACGGCGCGCAATTGCGGCCAGACCAGCCGCTCACGCTGCGCGTGCTGGACGGCACGGCCTTCGCCGGCAAGGCCTGGTCGGGCAACGTGGCGGCGGGCGAGTGCGTCAAGATCATGACCGGCGCCATCATGCCCGCCGGCCTGGACACCGTGGTGCCGCAGGAAATGACGCAGGCGGGCGAAGGGCGCATCACCATTCCGGCGGGCGCGCTGCAACGTGGCGACAACCGCCGCCTGCTCGGCGAAGACCTGATGGTTGGGCGCCCTGCTCTGCGCGCCGGCGCCAAACTCGGCCCGGCGGCGCTGGGCCTCATCGCCAGCCTGGGACTGCCCGCGGTCAAGGTGTTCCGCCGCCTCAAAGTGGCCTACTTCTCCACAGGCGACGAAATCCTGAGCCTGGGCGAGGCACCGCGCGAAGGCGCCGTGTACGACAGCAACCGCTACACCGTGTTTGGCCTGCTCACCCGCCTGGGGGTCGAGGTGATCGACATGGGTGTGGTGCGCGATGAGCCCACCACGTTGGAGGTCGCCTTCCGTGCCGCCGCCGCGCAGGCCGACGCCATCATCACCAGCGGCGGTGTGAGTGTGGGCGAAGCCGACCACACCAAGGCCATGATGAAGAAGCTGGGCGACGTGGCCTTCTGGCGCATCGCCATGCGGCCGGGAAGACCCATGGCTGTGGGCAGGCTGGAAAGCGGCGCCATCATGTTTGGTTTGCCGGGCAATCCGGTGGCGGTAATGGTCACCTTCCTCGCATTCGTGCGCCCCGCCCTGCTCAAACTCATGGGCGTTGCAGACGTGGCGGCCCACACGCCCCCGCTGCTCAAAGCGAAATCGCTGGAACCCATGCGCAAAAAACCCGGCCGCACCGAGTACCAGCGCGGCACCGTCAGCACCGCACCTGATGGCACGCTTCAGGTATGCACCACCGGCAACCAGGGCTCAGGCGTGCTCAGCTCCATGGTGCAAGGCAACGGCCTGATCGTGTTGCACCATGGCCAGGGCAACGTGGCCGTGGGCGACGAGGTCGACGTGATGGTGTTCAGCGGCGTCATCTGAGGCTGTCACGCAAGCCCTCAAACAGCCAATCGCTGACCAGCCGCACCCGTTTGGGCAGGTGCTCGCGCCGGGGCACGAAGACGTGCACGTCGATGCGTTGCCCGCTATAGCCGAGACCCACATTGACCAATTCGCCTCGCGCGATGTGGGGTCTCGCAAAGTAGTCGGCCACCTGCGCCATGCCCGCCCCGTTCAGGGCGAGTTGACGCTGTACTGCGGGATCTTGCGTCACGGTGACCAACGCAGGCTCCACAGTGACAAGCCGGCTGCCTTGTTGGAATGTCCATGGCCAGATGCGGCCAGTCCGCGGATGACGCAGCCCAATGCAACGGTGCAGCCTGAGGTCGTTCGGCGTGGCGGGCGTGCCGTGCTGATTCAGGTAGTCAGGCGAGGCACACAACAAGTGGGTGAAACGCCCGGCACGGCGCGCCACCAGTGTGCTCACGGGCAGGTGCCCACCAATCACCCCCACATCCAGCCCCTGGTCCACCACGTCAGGAAATTGATGTTGCGTGACCAACTCGACCCTGATGCCCGGATGGTGCACATTGAATTTCGCCACCAGGGGCGCCACCAACACCTGCCCGAGGCTGGGGCTGGCCACCACACGCACACCGCCCTGCGCTTCATCGCGCCGCTCGCGCAACTCCAGCTCGCCCTGTTCGATGAGCTGCAAGCCGCCCTGGCAACGTTCAAAGTACAACCGCCCTTCGTCCGTGAGGGCCACGCGGCGCGTGGTGCGCTGAAACAGCCGAACACCGAGCCAAGCTTCAAGCTGGGCCATCTGCGCGCTGACGGCTTGTGGGGAAACCTCTAGCTGCAGCGCAGCGCGGCTGAAGTTCTCGGCCTGCGCAACAACCAAGAAGGTTGAGATGAGACGGAGTCGGTCCATAAATTAACAAATTCCCGTTGTATGAGTTTCAAGTGTCCGGTCACTATGAGCGAGATGGGCGGCGCCGTAAAGTGCGTTCATCGTCCTCCGAAAGTTGACCATGACACGCCCCTTCCTGCTGCAGTTGTTCGCCTGCCTCGCCTTGCAAGCCGGGTCTACCCATGCCCAGACCATGCCCACTGCGCCAGGCAAACCCGTGACCCTGGTGGTTTCATTCCCGGCTGGGGGAGCGCCCGACCAGATCGCGCGCTTGTTGGCGCAGCAGCTGCAACAACGTTGGGCCACCCCAGTGGTGGTTCAAAACCGGCCGGGCGCGGCTGGCCACCTGGGAAACGACTCGGTGGCTCGCGCAGAAGCCGACGGGCACACCCTGTTGGTGACGCCCAACACCTTCACCATGGCACCACACGTGCTCGCGCCTGGCGCCAAGCCGCCTGCGCACGTAGTCAACGACTTCACACCGATCGCGCTTGTGTCCTCGAGCGCCATGTTGTTGCTGGCCCATCCCAGCCTGGGAGTGAAAGACGCGCGAGAACTGGCCCGGCGCGCCAAAGTCACCCCCGGCATGACCTACGCCAGCCCTGGCAATGGCACCCCCATGCACATTGCGGGCGAGTTGTTCAATCATGTGGCCGGTGTGCAGATTGACCATGTGGCCTACCGCGGCACAAGCCCAGCCATCAGCGATGTGCTCGGCGGCCATGTGAAGTTGGTCTACCTGGGCCTGCCGGTGGCCAAACCCTTGATCGACAGCGGCAAACTGCTACCACTGGCCACCGTGGACAAAGTGCGCAGCAGCCTGTTGCCGGACGTGCCAACGATGGCGGAACAGGGGTTTGCAGGGGTGGAAACCGACATTTGGTTCGGCGTCTATGGCCCCAAGGGCTTGCCGGCTGGCTTGGCGGACAACCTCCACCAAACCCTCAACGAGGTGGTGCAGATGCCACAGGTGGCCACACAGCTCAAAGGCATGGGACAGGTCATGCAACCCGAGACACGGGCCTTCTTCGTCGAGAAAACGCGTGCCGACTACCATCGGTACGGCGCACTGATCAAGCAATTCAGAATCATGGCCGACTGAGATGCAAGCGACCCGCCCCAACGTTTTGTTGATCGTCACCGATCAGCACCGCGCAGACCACTTGGGTTGTGCCGGACACCCGCTGTTGCGCACCCCTCACATCGACGAACTGGCCACTCGTGGTGTGCGAGCCAAACGGTTTCATGCCGCCAGCACCACGTGCATGAGCAACCGGGCCACCCTGATGACAGGGCGCATGCCCTCTCAACACGGAGTGGTGCACAACGGCATCAACCTTTCGCGCGATCACACCACCTTTGTCGAATTGCTGGAGGCGGCCGGTTACGCCACCGCCTTGATCGGCAAGTCGCACCTACAGTCTTTTGGCTACGACGGCCCTCTGCGCCGGCGGTGGCGCAACAGCAACGGTGGCAATGAGCCACCCGCCCACCTGCAAGATGCCCGCAAACGCGGACGGGAAGGCACCGGCTATGGCAATGAGTGGACACCGGACTGGCGCAGCGGTCAACGCCGATCGGTGGACACCCCCTATTACGGCTTTCAGCAAGTGAAGCTTGCAACGCTGCATGGCGATCAGGTGCAGGGGGACTACGCCCGTTGGTTGACCCAGCAGCATCCCGATACGGATCGGCTGCGCGGGCGCGAGAACGCCCTGCCTGACTCACGCTACAGCGCCCCACAAGCTTGGCGCACCGCGATGCCAGAAGCACTACATCCCTCCACATGGATAGGCGAGCAAAGTGAGCAGTGGCTGCGTAGCCATGCGCACGACAAACCGGCACAGCCCTTTTTTCTGAAGGTCTCCTTCCCCGATCCTCACCACCCCTTCACGCCACCAGGCCGCTACTGGGACATGTACGACCCGGCCCAGGTGGCGCTGCCGGCCAGCTACGGCATGCCGGGCGATTCGCAGTTTGTGCGTGATGTGCAGCGCTACACCCAGGGCGGTGGCTCGCGGGAAGGCTACGGGGCCTTTGGTGTGAACCCGCGCGAGTGCCAGGAAATCCTGGCGTTGACCTTCGGCATGATTTCGCTCATCGACGATCAGGTGGGCCGCCTGACTGCCACGCTGCGTGAACTTGAGCTGGACAAGAACACGGTGGTCATATTCACCAGTGACCACGGCGACATGATGGGCGACCATGGCATGGTCCTCAAGGGTGCAATGCATTTTGATGGCCTGACGCGGGTGCCCTTTGTTTGGTGTGATCCTTCTTTGTCGCTCCAACGGCAAGGCCAGACGCTGGACTTGCCGTGTGGCACCTTGGACATCGCGCAAACGGTGCTGGCGCGCTGTGGGCTCGCACCCTACAACGGTATCCAGGGGGTCAACCTGCTGCCCTGGTTGCATGACACCACATCAGCGCCGATGCCTCGTCCCGGCGTGCTGGTCGAAAGCGAACCTGTGGTGCTGCCGCACGGCCGCACACGCCGCTACCGGCTGCGCAGCCTGGTCACCGAGCATTGGCGGCTGACGACGAGCAACATCTCCGATCTGTGTGAACTCTACGATCTGCAGAAGGACCCGCTGGAGCAACACAACCGCTGGGGTAGCGAATCAGTCGATCGTGCTCGCCTTTGTGAGGCGCTGTTGATGGCTTTGAGCGAAGGCGCGGACACATCCCCCTTGCCCTCTGCGGTGGCTTGAGCCGATCCGGAGACCGGCTCTCGCGACCAGGCTCACTTGGCCGGAATCACCTCGTGGTGTGAGACCTCGGTCAAGGGACCCTCGCTCACATTGGCTTTGTTGCCACCGGGCACCTTTTTGCGTGCGAACAGGGTGTACATGGTGGGCACCACAAAAATGGTGAGCAAGGTGCCCAGGCTCATGCCACCCACGATGACCCAGCCGATTTGTTGGCGGCTTTCGGCACCGGCACCGCTGGCCAAGGCCAGGGGAATGGCGCCCAGAACCATGGCGCCGGTGGTCATGAGGATGGGCCGCAGCCGCAGCGCGGCAGATTCCTGCACCGCATCCCGCATGGCCATGCCTTGCTCGCGCAGCTGGTTGGCAAACTCAACGATCAGGATGCCGTGTTTGGTGATGAGGCCCACGAGCGTGATCAAACCGATCTGACTGAACACGTTGAGCGTGCCACCCGTGAACTTGAGCGCCAGCAAGGCGCCCAGCATGGACAGCGGCACGCTGAGCATGATGATCAGCGGATCGACAAAACTCTCGAACTGCGCCGCCAGCACCAGGTAGATGAACACCAGGGCCAGGACGAACACCAGGGCCAGCGAACCCGACGAGCTGCGGAATTCGCGGCTCTGGCCGTTGAGGTCGGTGGTGTAGCCGGCGGGCAGGATTTCGCGCGCTGTCTGGTCCATGAAGTTCAGTGCATCGCCCAGCGCCAATTCAGGTGCCAGGTTGGCGGTGATGCTGGCGCTGCGGCGCTGGCCGAAGTGGTTGAGTTCACGCGGCACCACCACCTCGCGCGTCTTGACCAGCGATGCCAACGGGATCATGGCGTCGTTGCGTCCACGCACAAACAGCCGGTCGATGTCGTCGGGCGTGCTGCGCTGGGTGCCTTCGGTCTGCACCACCACGTCGTACTGTTCACCGCCGCGTTTGTAGCGGGTGACGATGCGCCCACCCAACATGGTTTCGACCGTGCGGGCAATGGCATCCACGCTCACGCCCATGTCGGCGGCACGTTCGCGGTCCACGTCCATGCGGATCTCGGGCTTGTTCAGGCGCAGGTCGGTGTCCACCTGCACGAAGCCGGGGTTCTTGGCCAGCGCGTCCTGAAACTGCCGCACCACCTTGGACAAGTTTTCGTAGCTGTCGGAGGTGACGATCACGTAGTTGATGGGGCGCTCGCGGAAACCCTGTCCCAGTGATGGCGGCGTGATGGCAAAGGCGCTCACCCCGGGCAGACCGGCCAGCTTGGGCGCAATTTCGCGCGCGATCTCCTGGGTCGAGCGCGTGCGCTCTTCCCACGGGGTGGCGCGCAGAAAAACGTTGCCTTGCGCCACGGTGGGGTTGCCGATGTTGGCAAAGATGCGGTCAAACTCGGGGTAGTTCTGGCCGATGCGCTCGATGGCCTCGGCGTAGCGGCGGGTGTAGTCCAGCGTGGCGCCGTCCGGGCCGTTGATCACGGTCAGGATCACGCCACGGTCTTCGATGGGCGCCAGCTCCTGTTTGGTGGTCTTGAGCAGCGCCCAGCTGCCCACCGCACTGCCCACCATCACCGCCACCACCAGCCAGCGCACCTTCAGGGATGCGACCAAAACCCGGCTGTAGCCGTTGGTCAGCGCCACCAGCACGCGCTCCATGCCTCGGTCGAAGCGGTTGGGTTTCGGGTTGTGTTTGAGCAGCTTGGAACACAACATCGGCGACAGCGTCAGCGCCACAAAACCCGACACCAGCACCGCGCCGGCCAGGGCCAGCGCGAACTCGGCAAACAGCCGGCCGGTGCGGCCTGGGGTGAAGGCCAGCGGCGCGTACACGGCCACCAGCGTGAGCGTCATGGCCACCACCGCAAAACCAATCTCCCGCGCGCCCTTGATGGCGGCGTCGAACGGTTTCATGCCCTCTTCGATGTGGCGGAAGATGTTCTCCAACACCACGATGGCATCGTCCACCACCAGCCCGATGGCCAGCACCAGCGCCAGCAAGGTGAGCGTGTTGATGGAGAACCCGAACAGCGACAGCAGGGCAAACGTGCCAATCAGGCTGACCGGTATGGTGACCAAGGGGATGATGGACGCCCGCAAGGTGCGCAGGAAAACGAAGATCACCAGCGCCACCAGCACCACCGCCTCGGCGATGGTGGTGTACACCGCCTTGATGGAACGGTCGATGAAGACCGAGTTGTCGTTGGCGATGTCCACGTTGATGCCCGGGGGCAAATCGGTCTTGACCTTGTCCAGCAAGGCGCGCACCCCGGCCGACAGCTCCAGCGGGTTGGCCGTGGCCTGGCGGATCACGCCCACCGAGATCGAATCGCGCCCGTTCAGGCGCACCGAGGTGCGCTCGTCCTGCGGGCCTTGGACCACACGCGCCACGTCGCCAATGCGAATCGGCAGGCCATTGACGTTGCGTATGGTGACGGACGCAAATTCCTCGGGCCGCTGCAAATCGGTGGCGGCGGTGACGTTGAACTCGCGCTGCGAGCTTTCGATGCGGCCGGCGGGCACCTCCAGGTTGGCGCGGCGGATGGCGTCCTCCACATCCTGCACGGTCAGGCGGTAGGCGGCCAGGCGGTCCGGGTCCAGCCACACGCGCATGGAGTACTTGCGCTCGCCGTACACGCGCACATCGGCAGCACCAGGCGCCGTCTGCAGCACCGGTTTGACGATGCGGTTGGCCATCTCGCTGAGCTGCAGCGGGCTGAAGGTGTCCGAGCTCAAGGCCAGCCACACCACCGGAAACGCATCGGCCTCCACCTTGGCAATCACCGGCTCGTCGATGCCCTGCGGCAGGCGTTGGCGCACGCGGCTGACCTTGTCGCGCACGTCGGCGGCGGCAGAGTCGGGGTCGCGCTCCAGCTTGAAGCGCACCGTGATCTGGCTCTGCTCCTGACGGCTGATGGAGGTGATGATGTCCACACCTTCGATGCCGGCCAACGAATCCTCCAGCACCTTGGTGACCTGCGACTCGATGACTTCGCTGGACGCACCGCCAAAGCGGGTGCTGACCGTGACGGTGGGTTCGTCGATTTTGGGGTACTCGCGCACCGTGAGGTTGCTGAACGACACCCAGCCCACCAGCAGGATCAGCAGGGACAACACCGACGCGAACACCGGGCGGCGGATGGAGATTTCTGGCAGTTGCATGGCTGGCCTCTGTGGTCGGTGTCAGCGCGCGGGGGCCGCTTCGGTCTTGGGTGCGGCGCCGCCGGGCTTGCTCATGTCCACCACGCGGACCGCCATGCCATCGCGCTGCAGCCGCTGCTGGCCGGCCACGACCACGGTGTCCCCCTCGCTCAGACCGCTGAGGATTTGCACCTGCGAGCCACGCCGCACGCCCAGTTGCACTTCGGTGCGCCGGACCACGGTTTTGGCTGCCTCGCCTTCGCCTTCGGAGGCCAGCTTGAAGACCAGTTGCCGGTTGCCTTGTGGCACCAAGGCCTCTTCGGGCACCACCAGGGCGGCCTCGTTGACGGAAAAGACCGTGGTCACACGCGCAAACATGCCGGGGCGCAAGGTCGCGTCGGCCGCGGGCACCACCGCCGCGCGCACCAACACCGAGCGGCCGTTGGCATCCACCAGCGGGTCAAGGGCCTGCACTTTGGCCGTGAAATCGCGCCCAGGCAAAGCGTCGATCTGCACCTTCACCGACTGACCCACGGCCAGTTGGCCCTGGTAGCGTTCAGGCATGCGGAAATCCACGTACAGCGTGGAGGTGTCTTCGAGGTTGACGAGGTCGGCACCGTCCTTGACGTAGTCGCCCAGGTTCACGGTGCGGATGCCCACGGTGCCGTCAAACGGCGCCACGATGCGCATGCGGCCCAGGCGCGCCTGGGCCAGCGCGACCTGCGCCTCGGCCACCTGCAGGCTGGCACGGCTTTCGTCCAGCACCCGCTGGGCCACAAAGTTCTCGGCCACCAGCTCCTGGTTGCGTTTGAGGTTGGCGCGGGCAATCGACAGCTGGGCTTCGGCCTGGCTCAGTTCGGCTTTCTGCAAGGTGTCGTCCAGCCGCAGCAGCAGCTGGCCCTTGCGCACACGGGCACCGTCGGCAAATGCCAGCTCGGCCACACGGCCTGCCACCTCGGGCCGCAGAATGACACTCTGACGTGACTTGAGGCTGCCCACGGCCTGGGCGTCGTCCTGCAATGGCATGGTTTTGACCTTGGCCACCTCGACACCGGGCGCGCCACCGCCCCCCGGGCCACCTGGGCCAGCCGGGCGCGCCGCACCGGCACCCGCACCCATGCCAGCCCCCTGCCCGGCGGGCTTCTCTGTGGTTGTGCCTTTGCTCGGTTGCTGCAGCCACCAGGCGCCACCTGAGGCCAACGCCAGACCCGCGCCGGCCAGCACCCACACCATCACTTTGTTCGCCATGCGTTTTTCACCCAGTCTGTTACCAACTGTCAATGTAGCAGCGGCGCATTTCGCAGTGCAGCAAGGCGGCCAATGTCCCCCGGCTTTACACGATGTTTACGCCGGTTTGGACCTGTTCAGCGCCCAGGCACACCCCGGTTGGCCAAGGCGTCGGCGCGCTCGTTGCCGGGGTCGCCGGCGTGGCCTTTGACCCAATGCCAATGGATCTGGTGCACGCCCTGGTGCACCAGGGCATCGAGCTTTTGCCAGAGGTCGGCGTTTTTCACCGGTTGTTTGGCAGCGGTCTTCCAGCCCTTGGCTTTCCAGCCATGAATCCACTCGGTGATGCCCTTGCGCACGTACTCGCTGTCCAGATAGAGATGCACCACACACGGGCGCTTGAGGGCGGCCAGCCCCTCGATCACGGCGGTCAGCTCCATGCGGTTGTTGGTGGTTTCGCGTTCGCCGCCAAACAGCTCTTTCTCGGTGGCACCGGCACTCAGCAACACGCCCCAGCCACCCGGACCTGGGTTGCCTTTGCAGGCACCATCGGTGTAAATCGTCACGGTGTTCATGTTTGTCGGCGTGCTCAATCGGTATTCCTGGGTGTGAAGTGAGAGGTGTGGTGGGTGTGCCGCGCTGCTGTCACAGGCGCTGCAGCGGCCGCGCGGCGTGGCTTCCAGGCGGGGCCCAGCAGGTGCATGCCGCGCACGCGCTTGACGGCGGTGATGAAGTACACCGCGCCAAGAATGGGCCACCAACGTGCGCCCACCGGTTCGACCCACGACCAGCGCTGAAGCCATTTGTCGGTGCGCACCGCCGGGCGGTAGGCGCCAAACCGGCAGCTGTCCACCTCAAAACTGAGCAGCCGCAGCCAGTCACGCAGGCGCCAATGGCCGATGAACTCGCCAGCTTCGGGCAGGTACAGGTGTGAGGCCCCAAAAGCCGACAGGCCCAGGCGCGCGCACAAATGGGCCCGCGCCTGGCGCAGCCCCCACAGACTGGCCGGGTTGAGGCCTGAGATGACCACCCGCCCCTCTGGCACCAGCACCCGTTCGACCTCTCGCAAAACGGCATGGGGGTCGGCGCTGAGTTCCAGGGTGTGGGGCAACACCACCAGATCGAGGCTGGCCGCCGGAAATGGCAGGGCCGCTGCGTGGGCCACAAACGCCCAGCGCTGCAACCCCGGCCAGGGCTCGGCCTGATCGGGCGCTGTGTTTTGCACCAGAGGCAATTCGGTTTCGGGCAGGCCCAGCCAGCGGTGTGGCATGCGGTTGGCGGCCAGGGCGTCCAGTTCGGGCAGGCCCAGTTGCACCGCGTGAAAGCCAAACACGTCGGCCACCGCCGACGCAAACTGTGCCTGCTCCCATGCCAGCAGGTAGCGACCGGGTGGCGTCTGCAACCAGTCGGCAATGCCAGCAGCGCTGGCGGAAGGTAAATCGGTGGTGTTCAAGGGTCAGGCCTGCGGTGCACGGGCGGCCAAAAATAGGGTGACCGATGGTAAACGTTGCCAGCGCCGCACGCCGCCCGGGGTACAGTTCGACTTGCGCCGCCTTTCCGTGGCCCTGAATTTTTCACGCATGAGCCATTCCCTGTTCCCGATCCCGGCCTTTTCCGACAACTACATCTGGGCGCTGCATCAAGGCGATCAGGCGTTGGTGGTGGATCCCGGCGAAGCGTCGGGCGTGTTGCGCTACCTGAGTGAAAAGGCCTTGACGCTGAGCGCCATCCTCCTCACCCACCACCACGCCGACCACACCGGCGGTGTGGCCGAACTGCGAGCAGCCACCGGGGCCCAGGTGTATGGGCCCGTCGCAGAACCCATGCCCGAGCCACTGACCCGCCTGGACGAAGGCGAGCACATCGATGTGCTGGGCCTGCGTTTCCAGGTGATGCACGTGCCCGGCCACACCGCCGGTCACATTGCCTACCACTGTGACGACGTGGACGGTGCGCCCCTGCTGTTCTGTGGCGACACCTTGTTCTCGGGCGGTTGTGGCCGGCTGTTTGAAGGCACACCGGCCCAGATGCTGGATTCGCTGGACCGCTTGGCGGCGCTGCCCCCCCACACCCGGGTGTGCTGTACCCACGAATACACGCTGAGCAACCTGCGCTTTGCACGCGCGGTTGAGCCCGAGAACCAGGCGCTCGCCACCTACGCGTCGCAATGTGAAGGCCTGCGCGCGCGGAACCTTCCCACCCTGCCCAGCTCCATGGGGCTGGAATTGACCATCAACCCCTTCTTGCGCAGCCGGCTGCCAACGGTGGCCCAGGCGGTGCAACAGCACACCGGCCACACCGCGCCGGACGACATTGCCGTCTTCGCCGCCCTGCGTGAATGGAAAAACGTATTCTGATGTCACGAACCTTACCCTGGCTGGCCCTCATTCTGAGCGCCGCCCTCGCCGGCTGTGCCGGCACCCCCACGGCCGCGCCGCAGACCGGCAGCGCCACGGCGCCCATCACGTCCAGCGGGCACAAGCCCACCGGCCCTCGCGCTGCGGTGATGCCCTCTGGCCCCTTGACCGAACTGGCTGTCGCAACCCCCTCGGGCGGCCCGGATGTGGCCACCCTGGCCGCCCCGACCGATCTGTGGGAGCGCATTCGGCGTGGCTTCGCCATGCCCGACCTCGACACCGACCTGGTGCGTGACCGCGAACAGTGGTACGCCAGCCGACCCGATTACATCCAGCGCATGACCGAGCGCTCCAGCAAATACCTGTTCCACATCGTCGAGGAACTGGAGCGGCGCAACATGCCCTCCGAGCTGGCCCTGCTGCCCTACATCGAAAGCGCTTTCAACCCCAACGCGGTGTCCAGCGCGCGCGCGGCCGGCATGTGGCAGTTCATGCCTGCCACGGGTGAATCGTTCGACCTCAAGCAGAACATGTTCCGCGACGACCGCCGTGATGTGCTGGCGTCCACCCGCGCCGCGCTGGACTACCTGCAGCAGTTGCACAAACGTTTTGGCGACTGGCACCTGGCACTGGCTGCTTACAACTGGGGGCAGGGCAACGTGAACCGGGCCATCACCCGCAACCAGCGCGAAGGCAAGGCCACCACCTACCTCGACCTCAACATGCCGACCGAGACACGTTACTACGTACCCAAGTTGCAGGCGGTGAAAAACATCGTGGCCACGCCCCAGCGCTTCAACACCGCATTGCCCCTGATCGGCAACCACCCCTTCTTCGATTCGGTGCCCATCGAGCGCGACATCGACGTGGCGGTGGTGGCCCGCTTGTCTGACGTGGATGAACGGGACTTTCGCGCCCTCAACCCCTCGCTGAACAAGCCGGTCATCATGTCCGCTGGCACCCCCCACATTCTGCTTCCCTGGGACAACGCAGCGGTGTTCCAGCAACGGCTCGCCACCCACACCGGACCGCTGGCGAGCTGGACCGCCTGGACCGCACCATCGACCATGAGCCCGGCCGCAGCAGCGGCCCGCCTGGACATGAGTGAGGCCGAATTGCGCCATGTGAACAACATTCCGCCCCGCATGCTGGTGCGTAAGGGCGCCACCCTGCTGGTGCACCGCAACGGCCGCAACAACGCCGATGTGCCCGAACACGTGGCCGACAACGCTCAGCTGCTGCTGCAGCCCGAAGTCATCCTCAAGCGCACCACGGTGCGGGCGCGCAAGGGCGAAAACGTGATGACCCTGGCCCGCCGTTATGGTGTGAGTGCCAGCAGCGTGGCCGAGTGGAACAACATCAGCATCAATTCGCCACTCAAGGCAGGCCAGTCATTGGCCCTGATGTTGCCCCCGCGCAAGGCCAAACACGTGGCCCGCGCCACCACCAAACCCGCGGGCAAAGCCGGCACCAAAGTGGCCAAGCGCACCACAACCAAACAGAAGGCCAAACCCACCGCTACACGCAACAAGGTGGCCGCGCGCTGAGCGCTGGATTCAGGCGCGGAACTTCAGCTTGGCGCGCTGGGCAAACGTGTTGGTGTAGGTGCGCGCCAGGTCAATGCGGTCGGCACGCACCAACTCGTCCACCAGCGCCATCGAGCGCAGGGCCGTGGCGGGGCCGGCCTCTGGCATCAAACCATCGATGGCCAGGGCATCACGCACCTTGTTGAACGCCGCCAGGTACAGGCCTCGGTCACCCATCATGTAGGCCTCGGGCACGGCCTTGATGATGTCGGAAGGCCCGGCCGTTTGTAACCACTTGAGGGCGTGCACCACCCCATTGGCCAGTGCCTGGCAGGTGGCGGGATGGCGTTCAATGAAGGCCTGCGGCGCGTAGAGGCAGGCTGCCGGCATGGGGCCACCAAACACGTCTTTGGTGCCCTTGAGCGTGCGGGTGTCGGAGACGATGCGGATCTCGCCGGCTTTTTCCAGCACGGTCAAGACCGGGTCGATGTTGCTCAACGCATCGATCTCGCCGGTGCGAAAGGCGCGCAAAGCGCCTGCCGAGGTGCCCACGCCCACAAACTGCACCTCGTGCGGGCGGATGCCAGCACGTGCCAACACCAGGTTGGCCACCAGATTGGTGGACGAGCCGGGCGCGGACACACCAATGCGCCGCCCTCGAAGGTCCGTCAGGTGGCGGTAGTGCGGCAGGGTCTTGAGCGACACGCCCATGGCGATCTGTGGCGCCCGCCCCTGCAACACAAACGCCTGGTAGGACAAACCCCGCGCCTGCAGACCAATGGTGTGCTCATAGGCGCCTGACACCACATCGGCTGCGCCCGCCAAGGCCGCCTTGAGGGCCTGTGACCCGCCGTCAAAATCGCGGATCTCCAGCGACAAACCTTCGGCTTTAAAAAAACCCAGCTGCTCCGCGATGGTCAAGGGCAGGTAATAAAAACCCGCCTTGCCGCCCACCGCCAAAGTCAACCTGGCGCGCTCTGGCTTGTCTTGCGCCGTCGCAGGCAACAGGTGACCACCCAAGGCACTCAGGCAAGCCAACTGCAGCAGTTGTCGGCGGTTTAGCTCGGTCATGAACACCCGGGTGGTGGCAAATTGTCAAACTGACCCAAATGCTAATGAACGACCGATGCCTTGGGCATCGGGTTCTGTCCCAAGCGGGTTTACACCGAGCGCCAGAACGGCTGTTTCAGCGCCTGTCGACCAGCGCGTGGGCGATGGTGCCCAGATCAACGTATTCGAGTTCGCTGCCCACCGGCACACCCCGCGCCAGCCGCGTGACGTGCACCCCGCGCCCCTTGAGCGCCTGGGCAATCACATGGGCCGTGGCCTCACCTTCTGCGGTGAAGTTGGTGGCCAGAATCAGCTCGCTCACCGCGTCCTCGCCGTCCACGGCGATGCGGTCGAACAGCTTTTGTAACCCGATGTCTTTGGGACCGATGCCGTCCAAAGGGCTGAGCTTGCCCATCAGCACAAAATAGCGCCCCTTGTAGGCGCCGGTGCGCTCCAGCGCGGCTTGGTCGGCCGGCGTTTCCACCACGCAGAGCTGGCTGCGGTTGCGCTGGGGGTCGGCGCAGGTGGCACACACCTCGTCTTCGGTGAAGGTGTGGCACAACGTGCAGTGCCGCACCTGCTGTGTGGCCACTTGCAAGGCCTGGGCCAGTTGCAGCGCGCCATTGCGGTCGTGCTGCATGAGGTGGTAGGCCATGCGCTGTGCCGACTTGACACCCACGCCAGGCAGGCAACGCAAGGCGCTGGTCAGGGCGTCGAGCGCGCTCACAGCGGCAAACGTGCGCGCATCAGAACGGCAGCTTCATGCCCGGGGGAAGGCCCGCCGTCAGCTTGCCCATTTTTTCAGCCGAAGTTTCCTCAGCCTTGCGCACAGCGGCGTTGAAGGCGGCGGCCACCAGGTCTTCCAGCATGTCCTTGTCATCGGCCAGCAGGCTGGGGTCGATGGTGACGCGCTTGACGTCGTGTTTGCAGGTCATCAGCACCTTGACCAGACCAGCGCCAGACTCGCCGGTCACTTCGATCAGGGCCAGTTCCTCCTGCGCCTTCTTGAGGTTGTCCTGCATGGCCTGGGCCTGCTTCATGAGGCCGGCGAGTTGTCCTTTGTTGAACATGAAATTCCTTGGTTGATACGAAAAAGACCGAAAAAGGTGTCTGGCGTGCGCCAGATCAAAGCATCAGAGGGGGCGCACGCTGCCGGGCACGATTTTGCCGCCAAATTCGCGCATGAGCTGCAACACGAATGGGTCGCCCGCCATGGCAGCTTCGGCTTCGTTCTGGCGAGCGGCGGCCTGTGCGGCCAGGCGGCGGGCGGGCGAATCGGCCACCGGCCCGGTGTTCACCACCAGCGTGACGGCATGGCCCGCGGCCGCCAGCGCGGTTTGCAGGCGGTCACGGGTGCCCGGCTGGTTGAGGGTATCGCGGTCCACCACCAGGCGCCAGGTGTTGCCCTCGCGCGCGAGCAACTGCGACTGCAAAGCCAGCTCGCGCACCAGTGCCGCCACCAGCTCACGCCGCACCAGGTCCATGACGGTGTCAAACCAGAAGTCGGCTTCCTCTGCGCTCACCACGGCCGGGAGTGCCGCTGCGGGCGCGTTGACGACCGCTGGCAGCGCTGACACCACTGGCAACTCCGGCGATGGCTGCGGCTCGCCGGCCACCGGTGCCAGCATGGGTTCGGGCGGACGGGCTGGCTCGGGTGCGGGCGTTGGGGCAGAAGGCTCGGCTGCTCGAGATGCCATTGCCGCCACCGGTGCGGGTTGTGGCGGGGCTGAACGCGCGGGTTCAGGCGCCGGTTTCAGGCTTTTTTTTTCCACCGCGTCGCCCACCGGCTGCGCTGGCGCGACCCGCCCCGGCTTGAAGGCCAGCAGGCGCAACAACACCATGGTCAGGGCAGCGTACTCGTCGGGCGCCAGGCCCAGTTCGCCGCGCCCGTGCAGGCACAGGCTGTAGAGCAACTGGGTCTCGTCGGCCGGCAGGATTTGGGCCAGGCGGGCCACCTCCTGCGCCTCCGGGTCGGTGCTGTCGGCTGCGGCGAGCGCGGGCACGTTCTGCGCCACCGCCATGCGCTGCAGCACACCCGTCATTTCCTCCAACGTGGACGCGGCGCTGAACCCGTTGAAGCGCAAGGTGTCCACGGTTTGCACCACCTGAGCGCCATCGCTGTGGGCCAGCGCATCGATGAGGGCGAACACGTGGCTGCGGTCCACCGCACCCAGCATCTGGCGCACGGTGGCCTCCTGCAACTGGCCGCCGCCAAAGGCAATGGCCTGGTCGGTCAGCGACAGCGCGTCGCGCATGGAGCCACGCGCGGCGCGCGCCAGCAAACGCAGGGCCTGGGGTTCGGCGGCCACGTTTTCCTGTGCCAGCACCTGCGTCAGGTGCTCCAGCACGGTCTCGGGCGCCATGGGCCGCAGGTTGAACTGCAGGCATCGGCTGAGCACGGTCACCGGCACCTTTTGTGGGTCGGTCGTGGCCAGCACGAACTTGAGGTACTCGGGCGGCTCTTCCAACGTCTTCAACATCGCGTTGAAGGCGGTGTTGGTGAGCATGTGCACTTCGTCGATCATGAAGACCTTGAAGCGTCCCTGTACCGGCTTGTACACCGCCTGCTCCAACAGGGCCTGCACCTCGTCCACGCCCCGGTTTGATGCCGCGTCCAGCTCGGTGTAGTCCACAAAGCGGCCGCTGTCGATGTCGGTGCAGGCCTGGCACACCCCACAGGGCGTGGCGGTGATGCCGCCGTTGCCATCCGGTCCCACGCAGTTGAGCGACTTGGCCAGGATGCGCGAGACCGTGGTCTTGCCCACACCGCGCGTGCCTGTGAACAGGTAGGCGTGGTGTAGCCGCTGTGTGGTGAGCGCATTGCCCAAAGCCTGCACCACGTGGCCCTGCCCCACCATTTCGGCGAAATTCTTGGGGCGGTACTTGCGGGCCAGGACGATGTAGGACATAGGGCGTCGATTCTATGGTGGCGCGTTGGGCAAAACGGGGCCCGGCGTCGCCTACAATACGCGGTGACGGGCCTTCCCGCATGGCAAAGCGGCCAACCGGGTCAGGTGGGGAACCAAGCAGCCCTAACTGTGGAGTCAGTGCCG
>NZ_JBHTBZ010000066.1:0-2769 GCF_042665235.1 Hydrogenophaga defluvii
GGTTCAGAATAACTTGGAGAGCCAGCGCCGTCAGTACGACCTGGTCGAGGAAGCACGCCGCCGTGGCTTTGCGCAGGTCGAGGTCATCGATGACGACCTCGGCCGTTCCGCCAGTGGCATGGTGGCCCGACCAGGTTTCGACCGGCTTGTCGCTTGGCTCTGCGCCGGCGAGGTCGGGGCCGTGCTGTGCTTCGACGCCTCGCGGCTGGCACGCAATGGCCGCGACTGGCACCACCTTCTGGAGCTGTGCGGCTTGGTCGAGGCCCGGGTCATCGACCTGGATGGGGTCTACGACCCATGTCGCCCTAATGATCGACTGCTGCTGGGCATGAAGGGCAGCATCAGCGAATTCGAGCTCGGCGTGCTCAGGGCGCGCATGTTCGAGGCAGCCCGCGCCAAGGCCCAGCGCGGCGAGCTGCGCATCAGCGTGCCTATCGGCTACGTCTGGCACCGCGAGGTCGGTTTGGGCTTCGATCCCGACATACGGCTGCAGGAGGCAATCCGATTGATCTTCGCGCGGTTTCGCAAGCTGGGCAGCGCCCGCCAAGCCTTTCTGTCGCTTGCTGCTGAACAGGTTCACTTCCCGCGCCCATCTGATGGCAAGAAGATGGTGACGTTCGACTGGACTCCAATCCGTTATCGCAACGTGATCGCGGTGCTTAAGAATCCTTTTTACGCTGGCACCTATGCCTACGGCAAGAGCGAGAAGCGCACGGCCCTCGTCGATGGGCGACTGCGCAAGAGCTATGGCCATAGCAAGCCGGTCGAGCATTGGGAGGTGATGCTCCAGGGCCACCATGAAGCCTACATCGACTGGTCCGAATTCGAGCGCAATCAGAAGCAACTTGCCGTCAATGCCTACGGTAGAGTGGATGGTGTGAAGTCGGGTCGCGGCGGGCGTGCGTTGCTCGCGGGTATGCTGTGCTGCGCGCGTTGCGGCCGCCGTCTGACGGTCGCGTATACCGGCCGCGGTGCACGTCAACCGGTGTATCGGTGCGACCGTCCGCACGTGCAGCTGGCGCAGCCGCGGTGTTTTACTTTTGGAGGCCGGCGAGCCGACGAGGCCATGGCAAGAGAGTTGCTGCGAGCGGTCGAGCCTCTGGCCGTCGAAGCGGCGTCGCTTGCTGAACGGAGGCACATGGAAGTCCAAGCGGACCAACGGCGAATCGTGAATTTGGAACTACAGCAAGCACGCTACGAGGCGACGCTGGCAGAGCGACGCTACGCGGCCTGTGACCCTGACAACCGTTTGATCGCCGCACAACTCGAACGGAGCTGGGAGTCAGCGTTGCAGCGTGTGCAGGCATCCCAACGGCGCGTCGACGCAGTCGAACAAACGCTGTCGGCCATGGCAACACCCGACCTCGGTGGGCTCGCCCAAGATCTCGCCGCCGCATGGGATGCGCCCGGCGTGACGATGCGCACACGCCAGCAGTTGCTTCACACCTTGGTCCAGGAGATCATTGCCGATCTCGATGAGAAGACGCGAGAGATCGTTCTGACGATTCATTGGCGTGGAGGTCAGCATTCGGAAGTCAGGGTCGCGAAGCCAAGGTCTGGCGAGCATGGCTGTCGTACATCCGATGAAGCCTTGGCCGTCATGCGCAGCATGGCGGGCAAGTGGTCCGACGAGCATATTGCCGCGACGCTCAATCGCATGGCCCTGCCCACCGGGCAGGGCAAGACTTGGACCGCGCATCGCGTAAGTTCTGTGCGGATGGTGAACGACATTCGTGCGTACCGGTCAGCGCACAAGGACGGACAGTGGCTCACCATGTCGGAAGCCGCCGCAAAGCTCGGCGTGAACAACCACCGTATTCGGCGCTTGATCAAGCAAGGAATCCTGTACGCAGAGCAGGTTGTGCCGCGAGCGCCGTATCAGATTCGGGCATCCGATCTGCTCGATCCTCGCGTGATCGAGGCGGCCGCGCGGACACTCGGCCCGTGTCAGGCGGTCGGCGAGAACCAGATGTCAATGTTTTCAAGCACTTAACGAAGAGGGGCACTATGAACAAGCCATTGCAATGGGCCGGATCTGGTTCTCGATCCAATTGTTGTCCACCGGCAGTTGTCCGTCATCCACGAATCGGATCAGCGCATCCCAGCGCCGCAGGCTGTAGTTCAGCGCCTTGGCGGTTGCTGATCCGTCGGGCACCTGGCGCCGTTGCAGCGTCATCCACTCGTGCAGAGCGTCCAGGATCGGCCGGGTCTGCTGCTGCCGAACGGCTTGCCGTTGCTCGGTGTCCAGCTCTTTGACGTCACGCTCGATCTCATAGACCCGGGCGAACTGCTGCAGGGCGAACTCGGCGATCTGGCTCTTGTTGGCCGCGTGCAGGTCGAAGAACTTGCGCCGGGCATGGGCCAGACAGCCCACCTCGGTCACGCCGCTGGCGATCAGGGCCTTGTAGCCGCTGAAGTCGTCGCAGGTCAGGCAGCCCTTCCAGGCCTTGTCGGTGCCCTGGCCCAGGAAGCGCCGGGCGTGTTCGCCCGAGCGGGATTCGCAGAAGTCGTAGACCACAGCCTTGATGCTCTCGAAGGACCCCGGCGCATAGGCCCAGAGGTAGGCGCGGTGCGTCTTGCCATCGCCGGGCTTGAGCATGGCCACCGGCGTCTCATCGGCGTGCAGCACCCGGTGGCTGAGGATCTCGGTCTTCAGGGCATCGACCAGCGACTGCAGCCGCACCCCGCAGGTGCCCACCCACTGCGCCAGGGTCGAGCGAGGGATGGCCAGGCCAGCGCGGCCGAAGATCGCCTCCTGCCGGTACAGCG
>NZ_JBHTBZ010000067.1:0-1615 GCF_042665235.1 Hydrogenophaga defluvii
ATGAAAGTCTTGGTCCCCGTCAAACGCGTGGTGGACTACAACGTGAAGGTCCGGGTGAAGTCGGACGGCACGGGTGTGGACATTGCCAACGTGAAGATGAGCATGAACCCGTTTGACGAGATTGCCGTCGAAGAAGCGGTGCGCCTGAAAGAAAAAGGTGTGGTCACCGAAGTCATCGCCGTCTCCTGCGGCGTGGCCCAGTGCCAGGAAACCCTGCGCACCGCCATGGCCATCGGCGCCGACCGCGCCATCCTGATCGAAACCACCGAAGAACTCCAGCCGCTGGCCGTGGCCAAGCTCCTGAAAGCCCTGGTGGACAAGGAACAACCCGGCCTGGTCATCCTGGGCAAACAGGCCATCGACGACGACGCCAACC
This sequence comes from Hydrogenophaga defluvii, assembly GCF_042665235.1. Taxonomy (NCBI): domain Bacteria; kingdom Pseudomonadati; phylum Pseudomonadota; class Betaproteobacteria; order Burkholderiales; family Comamonadaceae; genus Hydrogenophaga; species Hydrogenophaga defluvii. The sequence continues at coordinate 377 of NZ_JBHTBZ010000067.1, forward strand.
AGACCGGCCAGATGTTGGCCGCTTTGGCCGACCTGCCCCAAGGCACCTTCGCCTCCAAGGTTGAAGTCGCTGGCGACAAGGTGAATGTGACCCGCGAAGTGGATGGTGGTCTGGAAACCGTGTCCCTCTCGCTCCCCGCGGTCATCACCACCGACCTGCGCCTGAACGAGCCGCGTTACGTGACGCTGCCCAACATCATGAAGGCCAAGAAGAAGCAGCTCGACGTGGTCAAACCCGAAGACCTGGGCGTGGATGTGAAGCCGCGCCTCAAAACGATCAAGGTGGCCGAGCCCGCCGGGCGCAAGGCCGGCATCAAGGTGGCCGATGTCGCTGCCCTCGTCGACAAACTGAAAAACGAAGCCAAGGTGATCTGACCATGACAGCACTTGTTATTGCCGAACACGACAACGCCAGCATCAAAGGCGCCACCCTCAACACCGTGACCGCCGCCCTGGCCTGCGGGGGTGATGTGCACGTGCTGGTGGCCGGGCACAACGCCGCTGCCGCTGCCGCACAGGCCGCACAGATCGCCGGTGTGAGCAAAGTCATCCACGCCGACGACGCTGGCTTGGCCCATGGCCTGGCCGAGAACGTCGCTGCCCAAGTCCTGGCCATCGCCTCAGGCTACAGCCACCTCCTGTTCCCCGCCACCGCCAGTGGCAAGAACGTGGCCCCGCGCGTGGCCGCCAAGCTGGACGTGGCCCAGGTCAGCGACATCACCAAGGTGATTGCTGCCGACACCTTCGAGCGCCCGATCTACGCGGGCAACGCCATTGCCACGGTGCAGAGCACGGATACGACCAAAGTCGTCACCGTGCGCACCACCGGCTTTGACGCCGCTGCTGCAACGGGCGGCGCAGCCGCTGTGGAAACCGCACCCGCTCAAACCGCCAGCGGCAAGAGCACGTTTGTGGGCAACGAGATCGCCAAAAGCGAGCGGCCCGAACTGACCGCCGCCAAGATCATTGTCTCGGGTGGTCGGGCGCTGGGCTCCAGCGAGAAGTTCAATGAAGTCATGACGCCGCTGGCCGACAAGCTGGGCGCGGCCATTGGTGCCAGCCGTGCGGCGGTGGACGCGGGCTACGCGGCCAACGACTTGCAGGTGGGCCAGACCGGCAAGATCGTCGCACCGCAGCTCTACATCGCCGCCGGCATCTCGGGCGCCATCCAGCACCTGGCGGGCATGAAGGACTCCAAGGTGATCGTGGCGATCAACAAGGACCCCGAGGCGCCCATCTT
>NZ_JBHTBZ010000068.1:0-108956 GCF_042665235.1 Hydrogenophaga defluvii
AGGCGATGCTGATAGGTCAAGCAACGGCGCTGCAAACCATCTTCGTGAGCCTTGCCAAGCGGGCGCACCATCAACAGTATCAACGGCACCTTGAGGCGTTTTTAGGGCTTGCCCTGAAAGCCCAGGCGCAGAGCCGAGCGACCATTCAGGCAGTTATCGACCTGAAGTTTCCCCGGCAGGCCACGTTCGTAAAGCAGGCCAATATTGCCCACGGACCGCAACAGGTGAACAACGGTATCCAACAGGTATCCAGCGAAACACAGCAAAACGTCAGCAGGCCAGAGGGGGCCACGCGCGCGCTGGAAAACCAGACTGAGCAAAACGAACTATTGGAGGGAACTACGCATGTCAGAGGTACGCACACCAGTACGCACATGGACGCCAGAGCGACGGCAACGGCAGCGCGAGGCAATCCAGCGGTGGAAACCCTGGCAAAAAGCCACCGGCCCAAGAAGCGCGGCAGGTAAGGCGGCGTCGGCACGCAACGCCTACAAGGGCGGGCATACCGTCAAGCTGCGGCGGATGATCGTGGAGTTGAACGGGCTACTTCGGGAGCAACGGCAAAGCCTGAGCGATGCCGACCAGTGAGGCCGTAAGGTGTAGACAGGGCCGGGGGCGGGTTGAAAGTCTGGAAGGTCGAACGACCTAGACCGACTGGTTTCTCACGCGGAGAAAAAATCCCCTTTTTCAGCAAATTCAAATGGCGGGCAAATCAATGCACTGCGGGCGGCGGCATCATGGCGTTGATGGCTATGCCTTCCATGAGGTCGGACACACGGGCCATGCCAACAATTAGCGCCATCATCGTATCGGCGCACTGAGGCGCGGCATCGACGGCGGCCTGTAGGCGCAACACTTCGTCAAGAGCATCCTCAAGCTGTTGTTGATCGGCGGGCGATGGCTTCATGGTGCCTGTCATTCTCTGACAGTTCACGATGGCCGGACACTCACATGCTCATGGCGGCAGCGCAAAAGGTACTCCGACGGGGTTTGCCCTACGGGAGCGCAGAGGCGCGAAGATCGACAGTTTTTCGGTGCCCCTAAGGTTGTAGTTTTTATTGTGTCGGGCTGTGGCTGCCTTTGGCGGCCCTGCGACAACGATTAGCGCATCCTGAACCGTTGTAATTGTCAAAAACGGTTTACATTTGAGGGTGAGCGGCAACGCTCCCGGCTTCACCTCCCTGAGCCGGTCCGCTTCACTGCGGATTCCCACCCGGCCTTGTGTCGGGTTTTTTTTGCCTGTGCTGTAGGCTGTGCGCGACACCGTGGCGGAAGTTTTCGGAAGTGTTAAGCGGGGCACAACCAGACGGAGCAAACCGGGGTATCAAGGCCATCACCGGGGAACAAATCGGGGAACAAATCGGTTTTAGAACGATGAAAATCGTTTAAAAACAATGTGCTAGAGCGTGAATGTGGCTCCGACAAGCGCACCATTTTTTCACGCACTCAGCGCCAGCTGCCTTGCTGGACCTTGATGCGCAACTGGCCCACCGCCAAACCCTTGTGTTCCAGTGCGAGCTTCATGGCGGGCAGCATCTGCCGCAGCTTGGCCGCCGCCGCGGTGTTGTCCACCAGCAGACACCAGTCGCTGCCGTCCAGCGGACCAGAGCGCACCGCTTTTCGCATGCCCGCCGGCAGCAATGGCAAAATAACGGCCAATCTTTTCTGGGATTGCGCCACCAAGTCGCTCAAGTGAGCGAGGGTCGGTGCGGCATGGATGGCCTGTTGCAGGCTCATCATCTGGTGGGTACGGGTCTGAGCATTCATGTGGGGCCCGCAACTGAGAACGTATGCATCTGATTATCACCGACGCCTGGGTGGCCAAGAGCCGCGCCCTGCACCTCACCGGGGTGCAGTTGGTGCTGGCCGGGCTGAGCCTGTCGGCGGTGTTGGTGCTGACCTCGCTTGGGCTGTACCACTGGGTGTTTCTGGAGGGCGCGCGCCAGGGCTGGCCAGTGGTCGGTCCCATGGTGAAGCTGCTGCTCAAGAGCGAGATCGAGTCGCAGGACGCGGTCATGCGCGACAACCTGGACGCCATGGCCAAACGCCTGGGTCAGATGCAGGCGCGGCTGGTGCAGCTCGAATCCCTGGGCGAGCGCGTGGCCGGGCTGGCGGGTGTTCCTGCTGCCGACCCCAAACTGCGCGGTGCGGCAGGTGGTGCCTTGATCGCGCCGCGTGCCATGACCGCCGAGGAACTGAGCCATTCGCTGGAACGCTTCGATGCCGCCGCCCTGGGACAGATGGACTGGCTCACCGTGACCGAGTCGCGTCTGTTCGAGCAAAAGGTCAGAAGCAGTCGGCTGCCCACCCAGCACCCCGTAGAAGGCGTGGACACGGGCTCCGGATTCGGCTGGCGCGTCGATCCGATCACCGGCCAGTCGGCCCTGCACAGCGGCCTGGATTTTCCAGCCGACACGGGCACGCCCATCGTGGCGGCTGCCGGCGGTGTGGTGGTGTTTGCCGGTTGGCATGCGGCGTATGGTCACATGGTCGAGGTGGATCACGGCAACGATCTGGTCACACGCTACGCCCACGCGTCCCAATTGCACGCCAAGCAAGGCGACCTCGTGCGGCGCGGCCAGAAGATCGCCAATGTGGGCAACACCGGCCGTTCCACCGGAGCGCACCTGCACTTTGAGGTGCTGGTGGCCGGTGTGCCCCAGGACCCGCAGAAATTCCTCGATGCCGGCAGACTTGCCGCGCAGCCGCAGGAAGCCCGCGCCGGGCCGTCCACACGTGTTGCCAGCGGCCCGCGCCGCTGACCTGCCTGCCCAGCTCCGCGCCCCTGGCCAACAGGGCTGCACAGGTAGAATCGTCCGGTTGGGCGCGGTGCGCCCATTCCCTTGTTTTCAACGGCTTGGCAGATCCCAAGAGCACCCAGAACCGTCACGCCCAGCGCCCGCCCACAGCGCGGTTGCGCGAGTGAAAAACACCTATGGCCACAAATTTCCTGACCAAAATCTTTGGCAGCCGCAACGACCGCCTGCTCAAGACCTACCGCAAAGCGGTGGAGCAGATCAACCGGTTGGAGCCGCAGTTCGAGCAACTCAGCGATGAGCAACTGAAGGCCAAGACCGAAGAGTTCAAACAGCGCGTGGCGCAAGGCGAAAGCGTGGACAAGCTGTTGCCCGAGGCCTTTGCCGTTGTGCGCGAAGGCAGCAAGCGCATCATGAAAATGCGCCACTTCGACGTGCAGTTGCTGGGCGGCATTGCCCTGCACCACGGCAAGGTGGCCGAGATGCGCACAGGCGAAGGCAAGACACTGACGGCAACGCTGCCCGTGTACCTGAACGCGCTCACCGGCAAGGGTGTGCATGTGGTCACGGTCAACGATTACCTGGCCAGCCGCGACGCGCAGTGGATGGGCCGCCTCTACAACTTCCTGGGCCTGTCGGTGGGCATCAACCTGCCACAGATGGCCCGCGAGGACAAGCAGGCCGCCTACCGTGCCGACATCACCTACGGCACCAACAACGAGTATGGCTTTGACTACCTGCGCGACAACATGGTCTACGAGACCGTGGACCGCGTGCAGCGTGGCCTGCACTACGCCATCGTGGACGAGGTGGACTCCATCCTGATCGACGAGGCGCGCACGCCCCTCATCATCAGCGGGCAGGCCGAAGACCACACCGCGCTCTACATCGCCATCAACCAGGTGGTGCCGCTGCTGACGCGGCAAGAGGGTGAAGCCGACCCACGCACGGGTGAGGGCGTGATCAAGCCGGGCGATTTCACGGTCGATGAAAAAGGCCACGCCATCCACATGACCGAGCAGGGGCATGAGAACGCCGAGCGCATTCTCACGCAGGCTGGCTTGCTGGCCGAAGGCGCATCGCTTTACGACCCCAGCAACATCGCCCTGATGCACCACCTGGTGACCGCACTCAAGGCGCACCACCTCTACCACCGCGACCAGCACTACGTGAACCAGGGGGGCGAGATCGTCATCGTGGACGAATTCACCGGCCGCCTGATGTCGGGCCGGCGTTGGAGCGACGGCTTGCACCAGGCGGTGGAAGCCAAAGAGGGCGTGGGCATCCAGGCCGAGAATCAGACCCTGGCCTCGATCACCTTCCAGAACTATTTCCGCCTGTACGGCAAGCTGGCCGGCATGACCGGCACGGCCGACACCGAGGCCTACGAATTCCAGGAAATTTATGGCCTCGAAACCGTGGTGCTGCCGCCCAACCGCCCCAGCCAGCGCAAGGACGAGCTGGACCGCGTCTACAAGACCACCAAGGAAAAGTACGACGCTGCCATCGCCGATATCAAGGAATGCCACGAGCGTGGCCAACCGGTGCTGGTGGGCACGTCCTCCATCGAGAACTCGGAAATCATTTCCGAGCTGCTGAAAAAAGCGGGCTTGCCGCACGAGGTGCTCAACGCCAAACAACACGCGCGTGAAGCCGACATCATCGTGCAGGCCGGCCGGCCCAAGGCCATCACCATCGCCACCAACATGGCGGGCCGCGGCACCGATATCGTGCTGGGTGGCAACCTGGAGAAGATGACGGCCGCCATCGAGGCCGATGCCTCGCTGGACGAAGCCGCCAAGGCCCAGCGCATCGAGGCGCTGCGCGCCCAGTGGCAGGCCGACCACGACCAGGTCAAGGCCTTGGGTGGCCTGCGCATCATCGCCACCGAGCGCCACGAAAGCCGCCGCATCGACAACCAGCTGCGCGGCCGTTCGGGCCGCCAGGGCGACCCCGGTTCTTCGCGCTTCTACCTGAGCCTGGACGATTCGCTGATGCGCATCTTCGCGGGCGACCGCGTGCGCGCCATCATGGACCGCCTGAAGATGCCCGAAGGCGAGGCCATCGAGGCCGGCATCGTGACCCGCAGCATCGAGAGCGCGCAGCGCAAGGTCGAGGCCCGCAACTTCGACATCCGCAAGCAGTTGCTCGAATACGACGACGTGTCCAACGATCAGCGCAAGGTCATCTACCAGCAGCGCAACGACATCCTGGACGCCCACGACCTGAGCAGCCAGATCGCCGGTCTGCGCGAAGGGGCCATCACCGACGTGGTGCGCGCCTACGTGCCCGAAGCCAGCGTGGAAGAGCAGTGGGACCTGCCCGGCCTGGAGCAGGTGCTGCGCGACGAGTGGGGCGTTGATGTCGAGTTGGTCAATTTTGTGGCGCAGGCCGAAGCCGTGACCGATGAAGACCTGGTCGAGCGCGTGGTGAACGCCGCGAACGAGGTGTTCAACGCCAAGGTGGCACAGGTGGGCGCCGAGAGCTTCACACAGTTCGAGCGCATGGTGCTGCTGCAGAACATCGACTCGCACTGGCGCGAGCACCTCAGCGCGCTGGACTACCTGCGCCAAGGCATCCACCTGCGTGGCTACGCACAAAAGCAGCCCAAGCAGGAATACAAGCGTGAGGCCTTTGTGCTGTTCGGGCAGTTGCTCGACACGGTGAAAAACGACGTGACCCGCACCCTGATGAACGTGCGCATCCAGTCCGACGAACAAATGGCCCAGGCAGCACAAGCGCTGGAGGCCAGCGCCGAACGTGTGAGCAACGTGACCTACACCGCGCCCACCGAAACGGGCGAGGTCGAAACCGTGGTGGACGCCACCACGGCCGCCATGCCACGTGTGGGCCGCAACGATCCCTGCCCCTGCGGCAGCGGTAAAAAATTCAAGCTGTGCCACGGCAAGCTGAGCTGAGGAGTTTGAGATGGCTGTGAACTGGACTGCGCCCGAGGCGGCGAGCATCCTGCCCGTGCCGGGCGTGCGTATTGGTGTGACGGAGGCCGGCGTGCGCAAGGCCAACCGCAAGGACCTGACGGTGTTCCTGCTGGACGATGGCGCGGCCGTGGCCGGCGTGTTCACGCAAAACCGCTACTGCGCCGCGCCCGTGCAAATCTGCCGCGAGCACCTGGCGATGGGCACCGGCATACGCGCCATGGTCATCAATACCGGCAATGCCAACGCCGGCACCGGCGAGCCGGGGTTGGTCAACGCGCGCGCCACTTGCATCGCCCTGGCCAAGGCGCTGCAGATCGCGCCGTCGCAGGTGTTGCCGTTCTCGACCGGCGTCATCATGGAACCGCTGCCCGTGGACCGTGTGCTGGCCGGCCTGCCCGCTGCCATCGCGGACGCTCAAGCCGTGCACTGGCTCAAGGCCGCTGAAGGCATCATGACCACCGATACCGTGGCCAAGGCGGCGAGCCGCCAGGTGGTGGTGGGTGGCCAGACCGTGACCGTCACCGGCATTGCCAAGGGCGCGGGCATGATCCGCCCCAACATGGCCACCATGCTGGGCTTTGTGGCCACCGACGCCAACATCGCCCCCGCGCTGCTGCAAAGCCTGGCGCGCGAACTGGCCGACGGCTCCTTCAACCGCGTGACGGTGGACGGCGACACCTCCACCAACGACAGCTTTGTGCTGGTGGCGACACGCCAGGCCGCGCATGCCGAGATCACCGCCTGGGACGGCGCCGAGGCGCAAGCCCTCAAGGCCGCGCTGCTGGACGTGGCGCGCACCCTGGCGCACGCCATCGTGCGCGACGGCGAGGGCGCGACCAAGTTCATCGCTGTGCGCGTCGAAGGCGGCGCCAGCACCGAGGAATGCCTCAAGGTGGCCTACGCGGTGGCGCACTCGCCGCTGGTCAAAACCGCCTTCTTCGCCAGCGACCCCAACCTGGGTCGCATTCTGGCGGCGGTGGGCTATGCCGGCATCACCGACCTGGACCAGGGCAAGATCGAGTTGCACTTGGACGACGTGCACGTGGTCACCCAAGGCGGGCGCAACCCCAGCTACCGCGAGGAAGATGGCGCACGCGTGATGAAACAAAGCGAGATCACCATCCGCATCGGCCTGGGCCGTGGTGCGGTGGCTGACACCGTATGGACCTGCGACTTCAGCCACGACTACGTGACCATCAACGCCGATTACCGGAGTTGATTGCAGCATGAACGAACACTTTGAGCGCCTGCTGCAACGCGTCGAGCAGCTGATCACCCGCATCGAGTCCGTTCTTCCGCAGCCCCTGGGCGAGCCCGACTGGGCCGCGTCCATTGCCTACCGTTACCGCAAACGCAGCAGCGGTCATGGCGGCCTGGAGCCGGTGCGCCACGTGGCCGACATGCGCCTGGCCTCGCTCAAGGAAATCGACCAGCAGAAAGAAAAGATCCAACGCAACACCGAGCAGTTCGTTACAGGCCTGCCGGCCAACAACGTGCTGCTGACCGGCGCGCGTGGTACCGGCAAAAGTTCGCTCATCAAGGCCTGCCTCAACGAATACGCGTCCCAGGGTCTGCGCCTGATTGAAGTGGATAAGGCCGACCTCACCGACCTGCCCGACATCGTGGACGTGGTGGCCGAGCGGCCCGAGAAGTTCATCGTCTTCTGCGACGACCTGAGCTTCGAGGACGGTGAGCCCGGCTACAAGGCACTCAAGTCCATCCTGGATGGCTCGGTCTCGGCGGCCTCGCCCAACGTGCTGATTTACGCGACCAGCAACCGGCGCCACCTGCTGCCCGAGTACATGAAGGAAAACCTCAGCTACACGCACACCGCCGATGGCGAGGTGCATCCGGGCGAGGTGGTGGAGGAGAAGATCTCGCTGTCCGAGCGCTTCGGCCTCTGGGTGAGCTTCTATCCTTTCAGCCAGGACGAGTACCTGGCCATCGTGGCGCAGTGGTTGTCGTCCTTCAACGTGCCGGCAGCGGCCATCGAAGCCGCCCGACCCGAGGCACTGGTGTGGGCCTTAGAGCGTGGCTCGCGCAGCGGCCGTGTGGCCTACCAGTTCGCGCGCGATTACGCCGGCAAACACGCTTCATGAGCGATACCCGCAGGCACACCGAGGTGGCCGTTGGCATCCTCATCCGCCAGGATGGGGCGCTGCTGCTGTCCACCCGCCCCGAGGGCAAGGCCTACGCTGGTTACTGGGAGTTCCCGGGCGGCAAGATCGAGGCGGGCGAGACGGTGGCAGAGGCCTTGCAGCGCGAACTGGTCGAGGAACTGGGTGTGACGATTGGCGAGGCCTACGAGTGGAAGGTCACCGAACACGACTACCCGCACGCACTGGTGCGGCTGCACTGGTGCAAGGTGTTCGAGTGGTGCGGTGAGTTTGAGATGCGCGAAGGCCAGCAGATGGCCTGGCAGACGTTCCCGTTGACGGTGTCACCGGTGTTGCCAGGGGCTTATCCGGTGCTTGACTGGCTGGAAGCCGAACAAGGCGTCACTGGAGCCTAGGGTCGCCGAACGGTTGTTCGTCGGGCGGTGCTTCGGCGGGCACGCGGAAGTGTTCGGCCGCCCACGCACCGATGTCCAGGTTTTTGCAGCGCTCGCAACAAAACGGCCTGTACGGGTTGGACGTGGCGTAGACGCTGTCGCCGCCGCAGCCGGGGCAGCGCACCAGGCGGGGCTTGACCTCGGTGCCGCTCATGCGCACAGGCTCAATTCAAAATTCATGTCCACATCGGTGGCGCCGTGCAAGCGGTGGTCTTCGCCCATGCGCATCATGCGCACCGAAAACATCAGGCGGTTGCCGCTGATTTCGGGTACCAGGCCCTGGCTGCCATCAATGAACACACGCAGCAGTTGGAAGCTGCGCCCCTGTGGCAGGTTTTGCTGAAACTGCCCGCCCACAGCCACCACCTTTTGGGGCGACCCCGCGTCACGCAGGAGCTTGAGCAGCCAGTGGATGGCCTCGGCCAAAGGTGCGAGGTGACCGACCCAGCCGTTGAGATCTTGCTGACGGCGCTCGGGCGGCTGGTGCTGCCAGTCGTAGTAAGCGGGCAGATCGAATTCGCAGGTGCCGCCGGGGATGCCGATGCGGCTGCGTATGGCCATGAGCCAGTCGTTGTCGGTCAAGGCCTGGCCGATCTTGCCGGAGATGGCATTGAGGGCGGTAAAACAGCTGTCAAGCTGACCCACGATCTGGTCGAGGGCGGCTTCAGAGATGGCCGGGTTGCCCCGGTAGCTGTTGAGCTGCTGCTTGTGTTTTTCCAGGTCCTTGAGCACGTCCGTTTTCATGTCGGCGCGCGCCGCCACGTCCATCACCTCGAAGATGGTCTGGATGGCGAAGTGGTGGTCCAGCGCGTGTGTGCGTGGCACCAGTTCACCCAGGCGCCGGAACAGGTCTTCCAGTCGAAGGTAGGTCCGGATGCGTTCGTTGAAGGGGTACTCGTACAGGATCACGGCGCGGGCTGGCTGGCTGGCAGGTGGGCGGACAGCGGGCATCATAGCCCGAATGATGTGGCCAGCGCCCGCACGTCGCGTTCCAATTGCAGCAGGGTGTTGCCAGCGCCGTTGAAAACCACGGCGTCGGCGGCGGCCAGTCGCTGGGCACGTGTGGCCTGTTGCTGGATGACGGCTTGCACGGCGTCACGTGCCCAGCCGTTGCGCGCCATCACGCGCTCGATCTGGGTCTCGTGGTCGCAATCGACCACCACCACGGCATCCACCCGGCCTCGCCAGTGGGGCGACTCGACCAGCAGCGGCACGTCGAACACCACACACGGGGCCGCGCTTTGGGCCAGGGCCTGTGCCATGGCTTGCTGCACACAGGGGTGGACGATGGCTTCCAGCGCCTTCTTGGCTGCCGGGTCGCTGAACACCCGTGCGCGCATCTGGTCGCGGTCCAGGCTGCCGTCGGCGGCCACAAAGTGGTCGCCAAACACGCGGCGGATATCGGGGATGGCACTGCCGCCAGCGGCCGTGCTGGCGCGCGACATGCCGTCGGCGTCCAGCACCTGGGCACCGAATGAGGCCAGCAACTGGGCCACGGTGCTTTTGCCGCTGCCTATGCCTCCGGTGAGCCCCAGGCGCAAGCCAGGCCCAGTGGTCACAGGCCCACCACCTTGAGGATGGCTTGCGGGCCGAAGACCAAGGCCGCAAAACCCGCACCGGCCAGAAACGGGCCAAAGGGCACGTAGCCTCCCTCACGCAGGTTGTCGAAAACCTTCATGCCAATGCCCACCACGGCGCCGATGACCGACGCCATGAGCACCATGGGCACCAGCGCTTGCCAGCCGAACCAGGCGCCCAGAGCGGCCAGCAGCTTGAAGTCGCCATAGCCCATGCCTTCCTTGCCCGTGGCCAGCTTGAACAGCCAGTAGATGCTCCACAACGACAGGTAGCCGGCCACAGCGCCCCACAGCGCATCGGTCAGCGGCACGCGGGTCCATTGGAGCGCTGCGGCGATCAGACCGGCCCACAGCAGGGGCAGGGTGATGTCGTCGGGCAGCAAGGTGGTGTCCCAGTCGATGGCGGCCAAGGCCAGCAAGGCGGCGGAAAACCCCCACCACGCCAGGGTGCTCAGGCTCATGCCGTGGCGGTCAAAACAGAAGACAAACAGCGCGCCCGTCAGCAGTTCGATGGCGGGGTAGCGCCAGCCGATGCGCGTGCCACATTCGGCGCAGCGCGCTTTCAGGGCCAGCCAGCTCAGCACCGGGATGTTCTGGTACCAGCGGATGGGCGCATGGCAGCTGGGGCAATGCGAACGTGGCGTGACCAGGTTGAAGGGTTTGCCGGCGTCGGCGGGTGCCTGGCCCGACAGTTCGGCACACTCAGCCGCCCAGCGCCGCTCCATCATCTTGGGCAGGCGGTGGATGACCACATTGAGAAAGCTGCCGATGAGCAAGCCCAGGATGCCCGCCAGCAGCGGGCCAGCCAAACCGATGTCCACCGTCACACCACCTGGCCCAGTTTGAAGATGGGCAGGTACATCGAGACCACGATGCCGCCGATGATGGTGCCCAGGATCACGATGATGATGGGCTCCATCAGGCTGGACAGGCCGGCCACCATGTCGTCCACCTCGGCTTCGTAGAAGTCTGCGGCCTTGCCCAGCATGTGGTCGATGGAGCCCGACTCTTCGCCGATGGCGCACATCTGTATCACCATGGACGGGAAGATGTTGGCGTTGGTCATGGCCGCCGTCAGGCTGGTGCCGGTAGAAACCTCTTGCTGGATTTTTTCGGTGGCCACGGCGTAGACGGCGTTGCCCGACGCGCCGCCCACCGAGTCGAGTGCCTCCACCAGCGGCACACCGGCGGCGAACATGGTCGACAAGGTGCGCGTCCAGCGCGCGACCACCGATTTTTCAACCAGCGCGCCAAAGATGGGGATGCGCAACAGCAGCTTGTCCATGAAGTGCTGCATTTTTTCGTTGCGCCGCCAAGCCTGGAAAAAGAAGTAGAGGCCACCACCAATGATGCCGAAGATCAGCCACCAGTAGGCGACAAAAAACTCGCTCATGGCAATGACGAAGAGGGTGGGCGCGGGCAGGTCGGCGCCGAAGGATGAGAACACCTGTTTGAACGCCGGGATCACAAAAATCATGATCACCGTCACCACCACAAACGCCACCACGATCACCGCGATGGGGTACATCAGGGCCGACTTGATCTTGGACTTGATCGCCTCGGTTTTTTCCATGTAGGTGGCCAGGCGGTCCAGCAGCTCTTCCAGAATACCGGCCGCCTCGCCCGCTTCCACCAGGTTGCAGTACAGGTTGTTGAAGTACAGCGGGTGCTTGCGGAAAGCCGAACTCAGCGAGGTACCGGTTTCCACATCGGTGCGCACATCGTTGAGCAGGCGGGTCACGCTGACGTTGGGGTTGCCGCGGCCCACAATATCGAAGGCCTGCAGCAAGGGCACACCGGCTTTCATCATGGTGGCCAGCTGGCGGGTGAAGATGGCGATGTCCTTGGGCTTGATGGCCTTGCCCGAGCGCATGCGGCGCTTCTTGATTTTGGTGGGCAGAATGCCCTGACGCCGCAGCGAGGCCTGCACCTGGTTTTCGCCCCCGGCACGCGTTTCACCCCGAACCACCTTGCCATTGCGGTCCTTGCCTTCCCACTCGAACACATACTCCTTGATGTCTTTCGATGCTGCGGTTGCCATGTGGGTCCTCTGGTGTCGGGGGCTTGTGCCGGCGCGTGGGCTCACTCGTTGGTGCAGTTCAGCACCTCTTCGAGTGAGGTAACGCCCAGTTTAACCTTGTGTAACCCTGCTTCGCGCAGGGTGCGCACACCTTCGCGCCGCGCCTGCTCGGCGATTTCGAGCGCGCTGCCGCCGCGCAAGATGATGCGTTGCATGTCTTCGGTGATGGGCATGACCTGGTAGATGCCCACCCGGCCTTTGTAGCCGTTGTTGCAGGCGTTGCAGCCCACTGGTTTGTAAGGGCGCCAGCTGCCGTCCAGTTCTTCGGGTTTGTAGCCGGCGGTCAGCAAGGCGTGCTCCGGCACGGTCAAAGGCACTTTGCACAAGGGGCACAGACGGCGCGCCAAGCGTTGCGCGGTGATCAGGATGCCGCTGGACGCGATGTTGAACGGCGCGATGCCCATGTTGATCATGCGCGTGAGCGTGGCCGGTGCGTCGTTGGTGTGCAGGGTGGACAAGACCATGTGGCCGGTCTGGGCCGCTTTGATCGCGATGTCGGCCGTTTCCAGGTCGCGGATCTCGCCCACCATGATCACGTCCGGGTCCTGGCGCAGAAAGGCCTTGAGGGCGGAGGCAAAGGTCAGGCCCGCCTTTTCGTTGACGTTGACCTGGTTGACGCCGGGCAGGTTGATTTCCGACGGGTCTTCCGCCGTCGAAATGTTCACGCCCGGCAGGTTGAGGATGTTCAGACAGGTGTAGAGCGACACCGTTTTGCCCGAGCCCGTGGGGCCGGTGACCAGCACCATGCCGTAAGGCCGGGAAATCGCATCCATCAGCTTTTTCTTCTCATCGGGCTCGTATCCGAGCGCTTCGATGCCCATCTTCGCGCTGCTGGGGTCGAGGATACGGATCACGATCTTCTCGCCAAACAGCGTGGGCAAGGTGCTGACGCGGAAGTCGATCACCTTTTCCGGGCCGACCTTGAGCTTCATGCGCCCGTCTTGCGGCACGCGCTTTTCGGAGATGTCCATCTTGGAGATCACCTTGATACGCGAGGCCAGTTTGTCCTTGATGGCCACCGGCGGGCTGGCGATCTCGCGCAGCTCGCCGTCGATGCGGAAGCGCACGCGGTAGTTGTGCTCGTAGGGCTCAAAATGCAGGTCAGATGCGCGCATGCTGAAGGCATCGAGCAGCATCTTCTGCAAAAAGCGCACAACAGGTGCGTCTTCCACTTCGGCCGACACCTTGTCCGCAGGCTCGCCGGAGCTCATCTCCACGCTGGATTCGTCGAATTCGAAGTCGCCGCCAACGATGTGATCGATGGCTTCACCCGCCGTGGTGCTGGCGGCATCCACCAGCTTGCTGAGCTTGTCGTATTCGGCAATCACCCAGTCCACGCCCAGCTGGGAGGAGAACTTGATCTTCTCCAGCGCCTGGTGGTCAGACGGGTCGGCGGTGGCGATGGTCAGGCGGTTGCTGCGCTTGCTCAACACCAGAATGCGCGCTTGTTGGCAGACTTTGGGGTCCAACACACCTTCAGGTAGGCGCTTGACGTCCACCGCATCGAGGTCGAGCAGTGGTGCGGCAAAGGCCTGCGACATGGTGTGTGCCAGGTCGGCCGATGACACCGCGCCGCTGCCCACCAGTTCCGAGATGAAACTGGTGCGCTGGGCCTGGGCCTTGGCGTAAATGTCCTCAGCACGGCGTGCGTCGAGTTTGCCGGCAGCCACCAGCGTGCGCGCCAGGCCTGGCAACGCCATGGTCACGGTGGGGGTGGTGGTCTTGTCGTCTTCAGCCATGGGTGGCAGCCGGCTGCAGGGTGCGGTCCAGGGCGGGAGATGCCCACTTTGCAGCTGCTAAAACTGTGCGGCCGACTGGGCGATTAAGGGCAGATGCCTGCATGTTGTCGGTGAATTGACCGAAATTGCTTACCACAAACGCCGGAAAGGTCGAAAATGAAGCTTCGTGTATAGTCCGCACGCTTTTCAACCATTGTGTATGGTTTGTTGCATTCTAGGTGCACATACTGGAGAAATATATGGATTTGCGCAAACTCAAGACCCTGATCGATCTGGTCTCCGAGTCCAACGTGTCGGAACTCGAAATCACGGAAGCCGAAGGCAAGGTCAGGATCGTCAAGAGCGCGCCCGTGGGGGGCGTTGCGCCGATGATGCAGGCGGCGCCGTTGGTGACGCTGGCACCCGCTGCGGCGGCTGCCCAGCCGGCGGTGGCAGCTGCCGAACCGGTGGTGGCCGCCGCTCCGGCCGGCCACGTGGTCAAGTCGCCCATGGTGGGCACCTTCTACCGGGCGTCCAGTCCCGGTGCCAAGCCCTTTGTTGAAGTGGGTGCGTCCATCAAGGAAGGCGAAGCCATCTGCATCGTCGAAGCCATGAAGATCTTGAACGAGATCGAAGCCGATAAAACCGGCACCGTGACCCAGATCCTGGTCGAGAATGGCCAGCCGGTGGAATACGGCCAACCGCTGTTCATCATCGAGTGAGCGGCGCTGCGCCATGTTCAAGAAAATCCTGATTGCGAACCGCGGCGAAATCGCCTTGCGGATTCAGCGCGCCTGCCGGGAGATGGGCATCAAGGCGGTGATGGTCTATTCCGAGGCCGACCGCGACGCCAAATACGTCAAGCTGGCCGATGAGGCCGTGTGCATCGGCCCGGCGCCGTCGGCCCAGAGTTACCTCAACATGCCGGCCATCATTTCGGCCGCCGAGGTGACCGATGCCGAGGCCATCCACCCTGGCTACGGTTTCCTGAGCGAAAACGCCGATTTTGCCGAGCGGGTGGAAAAAAGCGGCTTCAAGTTCATTGGTCCCACCCCCGAATCCATCCGCCTGATGGGCGACAAGGTGTCGGCCAAACAGGCCATGATTCGCGCGGGTGTACCTTGCGTGCCGGGCTCCGAAGGTGCCTTGCCGGCCGACCCGGCGGTGATCAAGCGCACCGCCAAGGCGATTGGCTACCCGGTCATCATCAAGGCCGCAGGCGGTGGCGGCGGGCGTGGCATGCGGGTGGTGCACACCGAGGCGGCCCTGCTGCACGCGGTGCAGACCACCAAGGCGGAAGCGGGTGCGGCCTTTGGCAACCCCGAGGTGTACATGGAGAAGTTTCTCCAGAACCCGCGCCACATCGAGATCCAGATCCTGGCCGACCAGCACCGCAACGCGGTCTACCTGGGTGAGCGCGACTGCTCCATGCAGCGCCGCCACCAGAAGGTGATCGAGGAGGCGCCGGCGCCAGGCATCCCGCGCCGCCTGATTGAGAAGATCGGCGAACGCTGCGCAGCCGCTTGCAAGAAGATCGGCTACCGTGGCGCCGGCACCTTCGAGTTCTTGTACGAGAACGGTGAGTTCTACTTCATCGAAATGAACACTCGTGTGCAGGTGGAGCACCCGGTGACCGAGTGGATCACGGGCATCGACATCGTGCGCACCCAGATCGCAGTGGCCGCAGGTGAGAAGTTGCCCTTCACCCAGCGCCAGATCGTGCTGCGTGGTCACGCCATCGAGTGCCGCATCAACGCCGAAGACCCCTACAAGTTCACGCCTTCGCCTGGCCGTGTGACCACCTGGCACGCCCCGGGCGGCCCGGGTGTGCGGGTCGATTCGCATGTGTACGCCAACTACTTTGTGCCACCCAACTACGATTCCATGGTGGGCAAAATCATCGTGCATGGCGATACCCGCGAGCAGGCGCTGGCGCGCATGAGCACGGCGCTGAGTGAAACGGTGGTCGAGGGCATCCTCACCAACATCCCGCTGCACCGCGAGCTGATGGTGGACGCCAACTTCGTAGCCGGTGGCACCAACATCCACTACCTCGAAGAGTGGCTCTCCAAAAGAGTTCGCTGATGTTTGAACTGACCCTGCTGGCCCCCGAAGACCGCGTCGAGACGCTGAGCGAGGCGCTGGAGGCGCTCGACGCTTTGAGCGTGTCGGTGGAAGACGCCGATGCCTTGACGGAGGCCGAGCAGGCGCTGTTCGGCGAGCCCGGCATGCCGCCGCCCAAGGCCGGTTGGCAGCGTTCGCGTGTGGTGGCCTTGTTCGGTGAAGAGGCCGCAGCGCGTGAAGCGGCAGCGTTGCTGCAGGTGCAGGATTTTTTCGATGGCTGCGAAGTGCTGGCCATCACCACCCTGGCCGACCAGGACTGGGTGCGCCTGACACAGTCGCAGTTTGATCCGGTCGAGATCACGCCCACTTTCTGGATCGTGCCGAGTTGGCACGAGCCGCCGGCCCAGGCGCGCCAGGTCATCCGCCTGGACCCGGGCCTGGCCTTTGGCACTGGCACCCACCCGACCACACGCATGTGCCTGCGTTGGGTGGCCGCGCGCGATCTGGTGGGGCAGCGCGTGCTCGACTACGGTTGTGGCTCGGGCATCTTGGCCATAGGCGCGGCCAAGCAGGGTGCAAACGACATCGTGGCGGTGGACATCGATCCTGCTGCCGTGGAATCCACCCGTTTGAACGCGGCCAACAACCACGTGGCCTTGCACGCGGGTTTGCCCGACCAGGCGCAGGGCGTCTACCAGGTGGTGCTGGCCAACATCCTGGCCACGCCGCTCAAGGTGCTGGCGCCGCTGCTCTGTGCTTTTGTTGCCGACGGCGGCCACCTGGTGCTGGCCGGTATCCTGTCGCGCCAGGTCGACGAGCTCAAAGCCGCCTACGCACCCTGGCTGGTGCTGGACGTGGCCGACGAACTGGACGGCTGGGTGCTGATGACCGCACGGCGTGGCTGAGCCAGCATCACGCTGCCCAGGCGATGGCCTGCTGTGATCCGCGCAACCTGAACATGCTCACGGCACCCACCAGTTGTTGCGCCTGCTGACGCAGCTGGTCGGCTGCGGCGGCAGATTCTTCCACCAGGGCCGCGTTCTGCTGGGTCATGTGGTCCAGGTCCTCGATGGCCTGCTGCATCCCCGTCACGCTGTGGGCCTGCTGTGTGCTGGATTGGCTCAGCCGCCCCATCACGCGGCCCACCTCGCCCACGGTGTGGACTATGTCCTGCATCGCCTGGCCGGCGTCGCGCACCAGTGTGGCACCGTCGGCCACCTTGCGCGTGGAGGTCGTGATCAGCTGCCGGATTTCGGCGGCCGCCGCGCCGCTGCGTGTGGCCAGCGTGCGCACCTCCGCCGCCACCACAGCAAAACCACGCCCCAGTTCGCCCGCGCGTGCCGCCTCCACCGCCGCGTTCAGGGCCAAGATATTGGTCTGAAAAGCGATGCTGTCGATGACGCCGATGATGTCGTTCATGCGCTGGCTGTCCGCGTGCATGCCGTCCATGGTCAACACCACCCGGGTGACCACCTCGCCGCCTTGCTGGGCCGCCGTGGCAGCGCGGGCCGCCAGTTGATCGGCTTCCTGCGTTGCCTGACCGGCTTGAGCGATGTGCTGGCTCAGGGTTTGCATGTCCAGCACCACCTGTTGAAGGCGCTGGGCGCCTTGTTCGGTGCGCTGGCTCAGGTCCATGTTGCCTTGTGCCATCTCGCCCGATACCTCGGAGACGGTGTGGGTGGCTGTCTGAATGCGCCCCAGGCTGGACTGCAGCTGCCCCACCAGCTGACCCAGCGAGGCCATCAGGCTGCTCGCTGGCGCTTGGGGGATGTCCATGTCGAGCTGGCCCGCAGCCAGGTCCGAAAGGACACGCCGCGCGCGCGACGGATCGGCGCCAAGTACCCGGGTGGCGGTGCGCCGTATCCAGACCGTGAAGCCCAGGCAGGTGACCACACAGGCAACGGTCAGCACCACCACCAGCCAGCCGCCGGTGGCTATCCAGGCCGCCAGTTGTTCGGGCGTGGCTTGGGCCGCCTGTGCGTGCAACCACCATGCGCCCAGTCCCACCGCGCCGCCGGCGCCGGCCACCATGCCTGTGGGCACCAGCATGGACAGTGTGAGTTTTTGCGTGTAGTTCATGGCATCTGAAGGCGAAACAAGGGAACCACTTTAGCGGCAACGCCCGCACCATGTGAAGCTGGCCCTGCACAAGGGGTGGCGTGCGCCCCCCTACAATCGCCGGCAATGAGCTTCGTCACCCGATGCCCCGCCTGTGCCACCCATTTCAGGGTGGTGTCCGATCAGCTCAAGATTTCGGATGGGTGGGTGCGTTGTGGGCAATGTGGCGAGGTGTTTGATGCCTCGGCCCATTTGACGCCGTTGCCACCGTCCGCCCCTGAACCAGCCCCAACGGTCGAGGCGCCAGCGGAAACCTGGTCGGCGGTGGTGCCTCCGTCGCCAGAGCCAGAGCCAGAGCCAGAGCCAGAGCCAGAGCCAGAGCCAGAGCCAGAGCCAGAGCCAGAGCCAGAGCCAGAGCCAGAGCCGCCGGTGGTGCCGTTGGTCGAGCCTCCGAGTGCCTTGCCATCCGATGACGATGCGCAGGACTCGATGTACGACCTGCCACCTGCGGCACAGCTGCTGCCGCCATCCGCAGCCGAGGCAGACGATCTGGCGGCCAACGAAGCGGTGCTGGCCGCATTCCCCGAGCAGGTGGGGTTTGTGCGCCAGGCGCAGCGCCGCGCTTGGTGGGCGCGCCCAGCGGTGCGATGGGGTCTTGGCGTGCTGAGCCTGCTGTTGTGCGCCGGCCTGTTGTTGCAATGGGTGCTGTTCGAGCGCGATCGGATCGCGGCCCTGCGGCCCGATCTGCGCCCCGCCCTGGAAACCTTGTGCCAGCCGCTTGGGTGCCAGATCGAGCCGTTGCGGCTGGTGCAGGCGTTGAGCATCGACAGCACCACCCTGGCGCGCCGGGGCAATGGCCGCTACGCACTGGAGGTCGTTCTGCGCAATGCCTCGGTGTTCGAGCTCGCCATGCCCGCGCTCGAATTGAGTCTCACCGATGTGCGCGACCAACTGTTGTTGCGTCGCGTGATCCTTCCGGCCGAGTTGCCGGTGGCGCCGGCCACCGTGCCCGCCAACAACACCTTGACCTTGCGCATCGATGTGCTCATCGATGGGCCGGCGGGGGACGCGCTGGCCGGCTACCGGACCCTGGTTTTTTATCCCTGACCGCTCACCTCTTCACACCATGTCCATTTACGTTTGTGGCTCGCTGGCCTTCGACACCATCATGTCTTTTGAGGGGCGTTTTGCCGAGCAGCTCCTGCCCGAGCAACTGCACATCCTCAACGTGTCCTTTCTGGTGCCCGCGCTGCGGCGCGAGTACGGCGGTTGTGCCGGCAACATCGCCTACGGTCTGCGCCAGCTCGGGGCAACGGTCACGCCGGTGGCCACGCTGGGCAACGACGGGCAGGACTACCTGGCGCGGCTGAAGGCCTTGGCCATCGACACCAGCCACGTGCAGGTGGCGGCGGCCGAATACACGGCACAGGCCATGATCATGACCGACCGCGACAACAACCAGATCACGGCCTTCCACCCCGGCGCCATGGCGCAGGCCCACCTCAATCCCATTCGGGCAGAGGGAGCAGGCCACATCGGCATCATCGCGCCCGATGGCCGAGAGGCCATGCTGCGCCATGCCGAGCAGTTCCATGCGGCGGGCATCCCGTTTGTGTTCGACCCTGGTCAGGGCCTGCCCATGTTCGACGGTGCCGAGCTGCGCCATTTCATCGAGCTGGCCGATTGGGTGGCGGTCAACGATTACGAAGGGCACATGCTCAGCGAGCGCACCGGCTGGAGCCTGGGCGAGGTGTCGCAACAGGTGCGTGGTCTGGTGGTGACGCTGGGTGAACACGGTGTGGATCTCTGGGAACAAGGCCAGGCCCAACGTGTGACGGGCGAGCGTGCCGAACAGGTGCTCGATCCCACGGGGTGTGGCGATGCGTTCCGTGCGGCCTTGCTGTGGGGCTTGTCTCAGGGGTGGCCCCTGGCGCGTTGTGCGGCGCTGGGCAACCGCATGGGCGCGCGCAAAATTGCCAGCCGGGGTCCGCAGAACTACCAACTCAGCGACGCTGACCGCAACGTGGCGCCCTGACCATGAAAAAAGCCCGGTGCATTGCACCGGGCTTTTGGCTTTCAGCGAGGCCTGAAATCAGGGTTTGCTGGAAGTGGGGAAAGGCCATGCGGCCTGCGGGTTCAGCGTGGTTTGTGCTGCGGGTGCAGGGGCAGGCTTGGCGGGCGCCTTTTTCGCGGCGGCTTTTTTGGCGGGAGCGGCTTTCTTCGCCGGTGCAGCAGCCTTTTTGGGCGCAGCGGCCTTCTTCGCCGGAGCTGCCGCCTTCTTGGCCGGAGCGGCCTTCTTCGCCGGCGCTGCCGCCTTCTTGGCCGGAGCGGCCTTCTTCGCCGGAGCTGCCGCCTTCTTGGCCGGAGCGGCCTTCTTCGCCGGAGCTGCCGCCTTCTTGGCCGGAGCGGCCTTCTTCGCCGGAGCCGCCGCCTTCTTGGCCGGAGCGGCCTTCTTCGCCGGAGCTGCTGCCTTCTTGGCCGGAGCGGCCTTCTTCGCCGGAGCTGCTGCCTTCTTGGCCGGAGCGGCCTTCTTCGCCGGAGCCGCCGCCTTCTTGGCCGGAGCGGCCTTCTTCGCCGGTGCTGCCGCCTTCTTGGCCGGAGCCGCCTTCTTCGCCGGTGCGGCTTTCTTTGCCGCAGCTTTTTTCGCAGTTGCCATGTTGTTCTCCTTGATCAAGTTGCACAGTGCACCACACGTCCCAGGATGGACGTGCAGCGATTCAGCGGGTTGGGAGCCGGTGGATGCATGCCACTTGTGGTGCCCAGCGCGTTGAATGGGGAGACAAAACCCGCGCGCGGCGTTGCCACAGCGTGTTGGTCGGGTTTTGAAAATGAAGGCCGCATGTGAAGAAGGCGTGGTGTTGTCCAGTCAGTCCCAGGACAGGGCGCCGCCCGATTGGTACTCGATCACACGGGTTTCGAAGAAGTTGCGTTCCTTCTTGAGGTCGATCATCTCGCTCATCCAGGGGAACGGATTCTCTTCGTTGGGGAACAGGGCTTCGAGGCCAATCTGCGTGGCGCGCCGGTTGGCGATGTAGCGCAGGTAGCCCTTGAACATGGAGGCATTGAGGCCCAGCACGCCACGCGGCATGGTGTCCTCGGCGTAGCGGTACTCCAGCTCGACCGCCTTCTCGAACAGCGCCTTGATCTCGGCCTTGAACTCGGCCGTCCACAGGTGCGGGTTCTCCAGCTTGAGCTGGTTGATCAGGTCGATGCCGAAGTTGCAGTGCATGGACTCGTCGCGCAGGATGTACTGGTACTGCTCGGCGGCACCGGTCATCTTGTTCTGGCGACCCAGGGCCAGGATTTGCGTGAAGCCGACGTAGAAGAACAGGCCTTCCATCAGGCAGGCGAACACGATCAGGCTCTTGAGCAGGGTCTGATCGTTCTCGGGTGTGCCGGTTTTGAAGGACGGGTCCATGATCGCCTCGATGAAGGGGATCAGGAACTGGTCCTTGTCGCGGATGGAGGCCACCTCGTTGTAGGCGTTGAAGATCTCGCCTTCGTCCAGGCCCAGCGACTCGACGATGTACTGGTAGGCGTGGGTGTGGATGGCTTCTTCAAAAGCCTGGCGCAGCAGGAACTGGCGGCACTCGGGCGCGGTGATGTGGCGGTAGGTGCCCAACACGATGTTGTTCGCGGCCAGCGAGTCGGCGGTGACGAAGAAGCCGAGGTTGCGCTTGACGATGCGGCGCTCGTCTTCGCTCAGACCGTTGGGGTCCTTCCAGGTCGCGATGTCACGCGACATGTTGACCTCTTGTGGCATCCAGTGGTTGGCACAGGTGGCGAGGTATTTTTCCCAGGCCCACTTGTACTTGAAGGGCACCAGCTGGTTGACGTCGGTCTGGCCGTTGATGATGCGTTTGTCGGCGGCCGAGACGCGGCCACCGGCGTGTGCGCTGCGCGGGGCAACGGCCGCTTGGGCCAGTGCCTGCGCGTGAGCCGAAGCCTGTGCGGCGGCCAGCGAAGCGGAGGCGGGAGAGGGGGTGTGCATCGCCAGAGACGGCGAGGCGGTCACACCGCTGGGGCTGTTCGATGCCGGCGGCGTGTGGGTGCGTTGCGGTGAGGGCGTGACTTCGTCGTCCCAGGTCAGCATATCGGTTTCCAAGTGTGCGAATTATCAAAGCTGCGAATCGAAAAGCAAAGCGGCATCTCGATCCATCGCGCGTGTTTGTTGTGTGGGTGCATCGAAAAAAGGCACAAGCACATGCGACACCTGAGTGACCACATGTGCCGTGCCTTGAGTCATGTCACTGGCAGGCTTCGCAGCCCGCGTCGTCGATGGCCGAGAAGGTCACGTCGGTGGCTGCCACCACAGCCACAGGGGCTGCCACGTTGGATGCCGCCATCGCACCGTGTCCGCCACCGGAACCCCCCATGGGCACCGCATTGAGCTGCCCCGTGCGACCGGTGGATTTCTCCACGTGGGTGGCGCTGCGGGTGCGCAGGTAGTAGGTGGTTTTGAGGCCACGCAGCCAGGCCAGCTTGTAGGTGTCGTCGAGCTTCTTGCCCGAGGCACCGGCCATGTAGATGTTGAGCGATTGCGCCTGGTCGATCCACTTCTGGCGGCGTGCGGCGGCTTCCACCAGCCAGTGTGTGTCGACTTCAAAAGCGGTGGCATACAAAGCTTTGATGTCTTGTGGCACACGGTCGATGGGCAGCAGCGAGCCGTCGAAGTGTTTGAGGTCCATCACCATCACGTCGTCCCACAGGCCCAGGCGCTTCAAGTCCTTGACCAGGTAGCCGTTGATGACGGTGAACTCGCCCGACAGGTTGGACTTGACCGACAGGTTGCCGAAGGACGGCTCGATGGACGCGTCCACACCAATGATGTTGGAGATGGTGGCGGTGGGCGCAATGGCCACGCAGTTGGAGTTGCGCATACCGTCCTGTGCGATTTTGGCGCGCAGCGCATCCCAGTCCAACGTGGCAGAGCGGTCGGTTTCGACGTAACCACCGCGCTGTTCGGCCAGCAGGTTCAGCGAGTCCAGCGGCAGGATGCCACGGTCCCACAGCGAGCCCTTGTAGCTGCTGTACTTGCCCCGCTCCTTGGCCAGTTCGGTCGACGCCCAGTAAGCGTGGTAGCACACGGCTTCCATGGAGCGGTCGGCAAATTCCACTGCTGCCTCCGATGCGTAAGGCACACGCAGCTGGTACAGCGCGTCCTGGAATCCCATGATGCCCAGGCCCACAGGACGGTGGCGCAGGTTGGAGTCGCGCGCCTTCTTGACCGCGTAGTAGTTGATGTCGATCACGTTGTCCAGCATGCGCATCGCGGTGGCGATGGTGCGCTTGAGCTTGTCCTGATCGATCTGGCCGTCCTTCAGGTGTTGGGCCAGGTTGACCGAGCCCAGGTTGCAGACGGCGGTTTCCGTGTCGCTGGTGTTGAGCGTGATTTCGGTGCACAGGTTGGACGAGTGCACCACGCCCACGTGCTGCTGCGGGCTGCGCACGTTGCAGGCGTCCTTGAAGGTGATCCAGGGGTGACCGGTCTCGAACAGCATCGAGAGCATCTTGCGCCACAGGTCAGACGCGGGCACCTGGCGGTAGGGCTTGATCTCGCCGCGCGCGGCCTTTTCTTCGTAGGCCACATAGGCCTTTTCAAAGGCGGTGCCGAACAGGTCGTGCAGATCGGGCACGTCGTTGGGCGAGAACAGGCTCCACATGCCTTTTTCCATCACGCGTTTCATGAACAGGTCGGGAATCCAGTTCGCCGTGTTCATGTCGTGGGTGCGGCGGCGGTCGTCGCCGGTGTTCTTGCGCAGCTCCAGGAACTCTTCGATGTCCAGGTGCCAGGTTTCCAGGTAGGTGCACACGGCACCCTTGCGTTTGCCACCCTGGTTCACAGCCACGGCGGTGTCGTTGACCACCTTGAGGAAGGGCACCACGCCCTGCGATTCGCCGTTGGTGCCCTTGATGTGGGAGCCCAGGGCGCGCACACGGGTCCAGTCGTTGCCCAGGCCACCGGCAAACTTGCTCAGCAGCGCGTTTTCCTTGATGGACTCGTAGATGCCGTCGAGGTCGTCGGGCACCGTGGTCAGGTAGCAGCTGGAGAGTTGCGAGCGCAGCGTGCCGCTGTTGAACAGCGTGGGGGTGGACGACATGAAGTCGAACGAGGACAGCACCTCGTAGAACTCGATGGCGCGCGCTTCGCGGTCGATTTCGTTGAGCGCCAAGCCCATGGCCACGCGCATGAAGAAAGCCTGCGGCAGCTCGATGCGGGTCTTGCGCACGTGCAGGAAGTAGCGGTCGTACAGGGTTTGCAGGCCCAGGTAGTCAAAGCCCTGGTCGCGCTCGGCCTTGAGGGCGGCGCCCAGGCGCTTGAGGTCGAACTGCAGCAGCTTTTCGTCGAGCAGTTCGTTTTCCACGCCCTTCTTGATGAAACCGGGGAAGTAGTCGGCGTAGCGCGCGGCCATGTCGGCAGACAACACCTCTTCGCCCAACACCTCCTTGACGATGGTGTGCAGCAGCAGGCGCGCGGTGGCGTAGGTGTAGTCGGGGTCTTTTTCGATCAGGGTGCGGGCCGCCAGGATGGAGGCCTTGTGCACCTCTTCCAGCGGCACGCCGTCATACAGGTTGCGCAGGGTTTCGGTGACGATGGGCTCGGGCTTCACGTCAGCGCCCAGGTTGGCGCAGGCACCGGCGATGAGGGTTTGCAGGTGGCCCATGTCCAGCGGCACGCGCTGGCCGCCATCGGTGACGTGCAGTTGTGGTGCGGCAGCGGCAGCGGGCACGCCTTGCTGGGCGCGTTCTTGCGCGCGGCGCTCGCGGTACAGCACATAGGCACGCGCCACTTCGTGGTGGCCGCTGCGCATCAGGCCCAGTTCCACCTGGTCTTGCACGTCTTCGATGTGGAAGGTGCCACCGCTGGGGCGCGAACGCATGAGCGCGCGCACCACGGCCTGCGTGAGCTGGTCCACGTCTTCACGCACGCTGGCCGAAGCGGCGCCCTGGGTGCCATGCACCGCCAGGAAAGCCTTCATCAGCGCCACCGCGATCTTGTTGGGCGCAAACGGCACCACCGCGCCATTGCGGCGGATGATCTGGTAATGCGACAGCGCGTCTGCGCTTTGAGCGCGGCTTGCCTGGGTCGCCGCAGGCTGGGCGGCCAGGGACGCGTGGGTGGGGCTGGATTCGGTGATCTGCATGGGCTTCCTCTTGGGATGTTGTTGGGCCTGGCGCTGTCGATGGGGGTGTCTCAGCGGCGGATGTTCGGCGTGGTCGAGAATCTCGGAAGGCACTATAGCTAGTGTGTCAACTTCCGACAAGCCACTACAGGTAGTGTATCGACCCAGTTTTCAATAGGCAAAAAAAGACGCGCTTCAGCGAGAAAAAATGGCAGTTTCTGCTCGGGCCTGTGGGCGCCAATGGCCAAGCCTGTGTGCGTGTTGGAAACGGCTTGCCACGGGCCTTGGAGCGCCATTTGCTGCTGTACCCCGCACCGGGCTTGGGCTTTGGGGGGCCTTCGGTGCGTGGAGGCTGCGCGGGCCTTTCCAGATCGGGGCTGCCGCTATTGGGGAAAACACCGGGCCGGCCACGCCAGCCGGTTTTGCAGCTGGGCCCAGTCAAAGCCGGCGCCTGGGTCGGCCTTGCGGCCGGGGGCCACGTGTTCGTGGCCGGCCACCGCGCGCACGGGGTAACGCCGGGCCAGGCGCTGGCACAGGTCGACCAGTGCGCCGTATTGCGCGGGCTCAAACAGGCCACCTTCCAGCCCTTCGAGCTCGACGCCGATGGAGAAATCGTTGCAGTTGTCGCGTCCCGCCCAGTGCGAGCGGCCGGCGTGCCACGCGCGCTGGTCGCAGGCCACAAACTGGACCACCTCGCCCGTGCGACGAATCAGGAAGTGTGTCGACACCTCCATGCCCCTGATGGTCTGGAAATAGGGGTGGTCGTCCCAATCGAGCCGGTTGCAGAACAGGGCTTCGATTTCGCCGCCACCAAAACAGCCCGGTGGCAGGCTGATCGAGTGCACCACGATCAGCGAGATGTCGGTCGGGTCGGGTCGGGGGCCGAAGTTGGGCGACGGCACGTGGCGCACTCCCGGCAGCCAGTGGGGCGCCACCTCACTCGTCATGGTCCACGGCGTCTTTGGGCATGGGAATTTGCAGGCGCTGGATGCGGTAGCGGATTTGCCGCAGGTTCAGGCCCAGGCGGGTGGCGGCCAACGTGCGGTTGTAGTTGGCCTCACGCAGCGCACGCACCAGCACCTCGCGTTCCTGCTGGTCCAGAAAAGCCTGCAGGTCCGACGGTGCGGCGGCGGGCGGCGCTGCGGCCTCGGGCAGGGCCTCGTCGCTGGCCGTTGGTGGGGCGTCAGGCGTCGGTGTCTCGGCCCATTCGCCGGCCCCGTCGCTGAGGTCGTTCAGGGTGATGATCTGTCCGTCGCACAGGGCCAGCGCGCGGTGCAGCAGGTTCTCCAGCTCGCGCACGTTGCCGGGCAGTGGGTGGTGGTTCAGCCAGTCCTGCGCCAGAGGGTCCAACAGGGGCAGGTGCTGGCCCGACTCGGTGCAGATGCGGCGCAGCAGCGCCTGCACCAGCTGGGGCAGGTCTTCGCGTCGTTCGCGCAGGGCAGGCATGCGCACCTCGATCACGTTGAGCCGGTAGAACAGGTCTTGGCGGAAGTGACCGGCCTTGACCTCGGCGGCCAGGTCTTTGTGCGTGGCACTGACCAGGCGCACGTCGATGTTGTCTTCCTGCACGGCGCCCAGTGCGCGCACCTGGCGCTCCTGCACCACGCGCAGCAGCTTGGCCTGCATGGCCAGCGGCAGGTCGCCGATTTCGTCCAGAAACAGCGTGCCGCCGTGGGCCGCCTGGAAGTAACCTTCGCGGTCTTGTGATGCGCCGGTGAAGGCACCTTTGCGCACACCAAAAAATTCGGCCTCGATCAGCGACTCGGGAATGGCGCCGCAGTTGACCGCCACAAATGGGCCGCTGGCGCGGTGGCTGCAACCGTGCAGGGCGCGTGCCACCAGTTCTTTGCCCGTGCCCGACTCGCCCTGCACCAGCACCGGTGCCATGCTGCGCGCCACCCGCTCGATGCGCTGGCGCACCGCCACCATGGGTGCCGACACGCCCACGATGCGGGCCAGCGGCGGTGCGCCGCTTGCGTCCGGTGACGGCACGGCGCTGGCCCCCCGTGTGGCCAGGGGACCGCTGCCCGGCATGCTCTGCAGGGCCGAGGCCACCACGCTGCGGAACTGCTTCAGGTCCACCGGTTTGGTCAGGTAGTCGAAGGCGCCGCATTTCAGGGCTTCCACCGCGTTTTCGGCCGAACCGTGGGCGGTGATGACGATGGCGCGCTCGTTGCGCTGGGCCCGGCTGATTTCGCGCAGCAACTCGATGCCCTGGCCGTCCGGCAGGCGCATGTCGGTGATGATGGCGTGAAAGCGCCGGCCTTCGAGGGCGGCGCGTGCCTCGCGCAGGTCCTGAGCGGCTTCCACCCGGTAGCCCTCGCGCAGCAGCGTGAGCTCGTAGAGGGTGCGCAGATCGGGCTCGTCGTCGACGACCAGAATCTCGAAGGGCGGGGTGGTGGACATGGTCAGGCTTGGGGCGCGAGGCGGTTCAGGCGCGGCAGATCGACGGCAAATTCATTGCCATCGCGTTGCTCCAGCAGGCTGCGCTGGTAGCTGATGTGCGCACCATAACGCTCGCACAGTTCACGGCAAATGTACAAGCCCAACCCGCTGCTGCGGCTCTCGGAGGAAAAGAAGGGCTCAAACAGGTGGCGGCGCACGCCCGCATCCAGCGGTTGGCCGTCGCTCCACACGCTCAGGCGCACCCGGTGCAAGCCCACAGGCACGGTGCTCACCAGAATGCAGGCGGGCGTGCCGCTGGCGTAGCGCAAGGCGTTGTCCAGCAGGTTGACCAGCAGGCGCCGCAGGTGCTCGGGGTCGAAGCCCACATGCACCTGCGGGCAGTGGGCGCGCACCTCCACCAGTGGCTGGCAGCCGTTTTGTTGTGCCCAGTCGTGGGTGATGGTGTGGGTGTGCAGATCCAGCGGCAGGGCCGGGCCCTGGCCCGTCGATGCCATGCCGGGCTCCAGCCGCGCCACGTTGAGCACATCGTCCACGATGCGGGCCAGCCGTTGCGCGTTCTGTCCGATCATGGCCGTGAGCCGGCGTTGGGTGGGCGCCTGCAGCTCTTCGTCGAGCAGGGCGTTGGCTTGCGAGATGGCGGCCAGCGGGTTGCGGATTTCGTGCGCCACGGCCGCCGACATGCGGCCCATGGCCGCCAGTTTTTCGGTGCGCACACGCGCCTCCATTTCGCGCAGGTCTTCCAGAAAGACCACGCACAGGTGCTCGGAGGCCTCGCCATGTTGCCCAGTCAGGTGGGTGCGCGCGAGCAGCTTGCGGTTGACACCCTGGCCGAGGTCAAGCCGCACCTCCTCCTCCATGGCGGTGCCGGTGGCAAAGGTGCGCTGCACCAGTTGCAGCACGGCCTGCCAGGCTTGTGGACTGCCCAGATCGACGGCGTTCGACGCGTCCACCGGGACGCCTTCGGTGTGCAACATGGCTTCGGCGGCCGGGTTGGCATGCCGTGCGCGGCCTTGCTGGTCGATCACCAGCACCCCCTCGGACAAGCCCTCGATCACCAGTTCGTTCACCCGTGCTTGCGTGCGCGCGGCACGCTGGCTGCTCTGGGCCAGCGCCTCCTCGCGCGCCAGGCGCAGTGCCAGCTGGTTGGCCAGCAGCGCGACCAGAAAAAAGCCGGTGCCGGTCAGCCCGGTCTGCAACAGCCGGGTGGTCGATTCGGCGCCACTGGACAGCAGGTTCCAGCCCGTGTCGAACAGCAGGAACAGCGTGACAGCTGCTGCGGTGGCCAGGCTCAACAACAGCGTGCCCAGCACCGATGCCAGCAGCAAAGGCAGCACAAACAGCGGCGTGTAGTTGAAGTTGCCTTGCTGGAAAAACTGCAGGCAGCCGAAGGCCGTGATGTCGATGACCAACGTCCAGATCCAGCGCAGGTCGACCCGGCGCCCACCATCGCTGCGTGGCGACCACCGCAACGAGGCCAGGGTGGACACGAGGTAGGCGGCCGTCAGCCCCACCAGCCAGGGCGTACTGCTGCCAGCCATGGTGTTGACCCAGGCCTGCAGCCCCAGCAACACCACCGCCACCAGCACCCGGGCCTGCATGAAAGCGGTCCACAGGCGGTTGAAGGACTGAGCGTGGGTGTCGCCGGGTGCCTGTGCACCGTGGTCGGACGGCTGGAACCAGCTGGGCACGAAGGTCGATGCCGCATCGGTTCGGTTCATGTCAGGGCCTCATGCCTCGTGTTGACGCAGGTGGTCCTGACTGCAGTAGGTGCCTCGCGCGCCCGCCACAGCGTCCAGGGCCGGGAGGTGCAGGCCACAGTGCGCACAAGACACCATCTCGGCCGGGGGCTGTGCTGCTGGCGGCGGCATGGGTGCCTGAGGCGCGGGCGGCTCGTCGCGGGCTTCTTCGGCGCGGTTGCGCCGCCACAGCCAGACGCCGGCCAGCACCACCAGGATGACCAGCACGAACTTCATGCGCGTTGCAGCAACACTTCGAGCACGAAGCGCGACCCCACGTAACCCAGCAGCAGCAGACCGGCGCCCGCGTACAACACGCGCACGGCGGTGCGGCCACGCCAGCCCAGGCGCCAACGGCCCCACAGCAGCACGGCGGTGGTCAGCCAGGCCAGCAGCGAAAACACGGTCTTGTGGTTCCACACCCAGCCGCCGGTGAGCTCGTGGGCAAACCAGCCGCCGACCAGCAACGTGGCGCTCAGCAGCACAAAACCCGCGCCCACAAAACGGAAGGTGAGGCCTTCCAGGGCCAGCAGGGGCAGGCCAGGCGAGGCGTCGCGGCCGGTGCGCATGGCCTGTTCGGCCCGGCGCATCAGCCAGGCGTGGAACACGGCCAGCGCAAACATGGCATAGGAGGCCACGCCCAGTGCCCAGTGCACCGGCAGCCACTGGGTGGGCAGGTTGTGCTGGTCGCTGCCGGGAAACACCCAGGCCAGCAGCACCGCCAACGCGCCCAGGCCGGCCAGCGCCAGGGTGGATTGCAGGCGGGGGTAGACCCAGGTTTCCACGGCATAGACCGCCAACACCAGCCACGCGGTGACCGACAAGGCCGGTGCAAAGCCGAATTTGGGCGGATCGGCGCTGAAGCCGGCGATCAGGGCCGCCGCGTGCAGCAGCCAGGTGGCGCTCATCAGGGTCCGCTGTGCAGGGGCCTGCCAGCGCAGGCGTCCCAGGGCCAACGCGGCATAGCCCAGCGCGGCCGCCAGGGCCAGCGCGGTGTTCCACCAGGGGCTCGCGGCTAAAATCATCTGCACAGTTTAACGGTCCCGTCCCACCCGACGCGGCGCCGCTGCCGCCTGCAGGCGGCTTTCCAACCGGTTTTCATCATGGCCTCAGCCCTCTCCGAAAAACTCTCACGCATCGTCAAGGAAATGCGCGGCCAGGCCCGCATCACCGAAGCCAACGTGGCCGACATGATGCGCGAGGTGCGCCTGGCCCTGCTGGAGGCCGACGTGGCCCTGCCGGTGGTGCGCGATTTTGTGGCCCGCGTGAAAGAGAAGGCGCTGGGCCAGGAGGTGGTGGGCTCGCTCACGCCGGGTCAGGTGCTGGTGAGTGTGGTCAACCGCGAGCTGGCCGCCACCATGGGCCAGGGCGTGGCCGACATCAACCTCGCCGCCCAGCCGCCGGCGGTCATCCTGATGGCAGGCCTGCAAGGCGCCGGCAAAACCACCACCACCGCCAAGCTGGCCAAACACCTGATCGAAAAGCGCAAGAAAAAGGTGCTGACCGTTTCGGGCGACGTCTACCGCCCGGCGGCCATCGAGCAGCTCAAGACCGTGACCAAACAGGCGGGCGCCGAGTGGTTCCCGAGCACGCCTGACCAAAAACCGGTGGACATCGCCCACGCTGCGCTGGATTACGCGCGCAAACACCACTTCGACGTGCTGCTGGTGGACACCGCCGGCCGCCTGGCCATTGATGAGGCGCTGATGCTTGAAATCAAGCAGTTGCACGCCACGCTCAACCCGGTGGAGACGCTGTTTGTGGTGGATGCCATGCAGGGTCAGGATGCGATCAACACCGCCAAGGCCTTCAAGGAAGCTCTGCCGCTGACCGGCATCATCCTCACCAAGATGGACGGTGATTCGCGGGGTGGCGCGGCGCTGTCGGTGCGTGCCATCACCGGCGCGCCCATCAAGTTTGCCGGTGTGTCCGAGAAGATCGACGGGCTGGAGGTGTTCGATGCCGAGCGCCACGCTGGGCGCATCCTGGGCATGGGCGACATCGTGGCGCTGGTCGAGCAGGTCACCGCCGGTGTGGACATGGCGCAGGCCCAGCGCCTGGCCGCCAAGGTCAAGAGCGGCGAGGGATTTGACCTTGACGACTTCCTTGACCAGATCCGCCAGATGAAAAAGATGGGCGGCCTCTCCAGCTTCATGGACAAGCTGCCCAGCGCCATGGCTGCCAAGGCCAGCGAGGCCGACCTGAGCCGCGCCGAGAAAGACATCAAGCGCAAGGAAGGCATCATTTGCAGCATGACGCCGCTGGAGCGCCGCAAGCCCGACGTCATCAAGGCCACGCGCAAGCGCCGCATCGCCGCCGG
This sequence comes from Hydrogenophaga defluvii, assembly GCF_042665235.1. Taxonomy (NCBI): domain Bacteria; kingdom Pseudomonadati; phylum Pseudomonadota; class Betaproteobacteria; order Burkholderiales; family Comamonadaceae; genus Hydrogenophaga; species Hydrogenophaga defluvii. Next base: position 31,330 of record NZ_JBHTBZ010000068.1, read on the forward strand.
GGCGGGCGTCCACGTGCAAGAGGTCAACCGCCTGCTCAAGGAGTTCGAGCAGATGCAGGGCATGATGAAGAAGATGAAGGGCGGCGGCCTCATGAAGATGATGAAGCGCATGGGTGGCCTGCCGGGCATGGGCAAGGGCATGCCCAAGTTGCCGGGCATGTGACGTGCTCATCTGGCTGGAGGCCACATTGGCCCTGCTGGCCTTGGCCGTGGCGTTGAGTCTGCGGCCCTGGCGCATGCTTCAGGGCGGGGCGCTCACGCCGTGGATGGCCACCATCGTGTTTTTGCCGCTGCTGTGGCTGTTGCCACAACGCATGCCACCCGGCTTGGCTGTCCAGTTCTCGGGCGCCTGTTTGCTGGTGCTGATGGTGGGCTGGCCATTGGCGGTGCTGGCTTTGTGTGTGGTGGCGTTGTTGGTGTGGGCCTTGGGTTCACTGAGCGCGGTGGCCGTGCTCTCGCAACTGGTGTGGGTGGGGTTGGTGCCCGCCACGCTCGCGCTGCTGTTGGGTGCGGCCCTGCGGCGCTGGTTACCGCCCAATCCCTTCGTGTACGTGCTGGGCCGAGGTTTTCTGGGCACGGCAGCCTGTGTGTTTGTGGCCGGTGCGGTGCAAGAACTGCTGTACCGCCTGGTGGGCCAGGTGGGTTTGGAGCAGGCCTTGGTGGCGCACTGGCTCATGGCCTGGGGCGACGCGTTTTTGACCGGTATGGGTGCGGCCATCTTCGTGGCTTTCGCCCCGCAGTGGTTGGCCACCTGGTCGGACACGCGCTACTTGCGCCCACCCGAGCCGTGACACTATGGCGGCCATAGCCTGATCAACCAGCAGCCAAACGCTCAAAAAAGTAAAATTGCGACGTGCTGCAACAACGAACCCTCAAATCCCTCACCCGCGCCGTGGGCGTCGGCCTGCACAGTGGCCAGCGTGTGGAGCTGACGCTGCGCCCGGCGCAGCCCGACACCGGCATCGTGTTCCGCCGTGTGGACCTGCCCGAACCCGTGGACATACCGGTGTCGGCCACCTCGGTCACCGATACCCGCCTGGCGTCCACCATCTCGCGCGATGGCGCCCGGGTGCACACCATCGAGCACCTCATGAGCGCCTGTGCCGGGCTGGGCATCGACAACCTCTACGTCGACATCACGGCCGAGGAAGTGCCCATCCTCGACGGCTCGGCCGCCTCCTTTGTGTACCTGCTGCAGAGCGCCGGCATCGCGCTGCAAAACGCGCCCAAGCGTTTCATCCGCGTGCTCAAACCGGTGGAAGTGCGCGAAGGCGAGGGCAAAAACGTCAAGTGGGCCCGGCTGGAGCCGTACCACGGCTACAAGCTCAGCTTCGAGATCGAGTTTGACCACCCGGCCGTCAACGCCACCGGGCAACGGGTCGAGTTCGACATGGGCAGCGGCCAGTATGCGCGCGAAATCGCCCGCGCCCGCACCTTCGGCTTCACGCGCGACGTGGAAATGATGCGCGCCAACGGCCTCGCCCTGGGCGGTGGCCTGGACAACGCCATCGTGATGGACGACGTCAAGGTGCTCAACGCCGATGGCCTGCGCTACAGCGACGAATTCGTCAAACACAAAATCCTCGACGCCATTGGCGACCTGTATGTGGTGGGCAAGCCGCTGCTGGCGGCCTACAGCGCCTTCCGTTCGGGGCATGGGCTCAACAACCAGTTGTTGCGGGCCTTGCTGGCCCAGCCAGACGCCTTTGAGGTCGTCGATTTCGAACACCGTTCCCAGGCCCCGCGCGGTTTTGCCGAACCCGCGCCGGCATGGTGAAGCGCCTGGTCTGAGGCCGCACAACCATGCTGCTGTTCCGCTGGGCCATGATGTTCCTGCTGCTGGTGGCGGGCGTGTCGTTCGCGTTTTACATCGGCACCGGCCAGGCCAAATACCGCCTTTTTGGTCTGCGTGTGCTCAAGTGGACGGTGATCGCGGCGCTGGGCTTCTTTGGCGTGCTCTTTCTTGAGCGTCTGGCCTGATGGTGACCCCCACGTTCCTCCGCTGCGCGGGTCACTGCCCCCCGAGGGGGCTGTTGCGCCTTGGGGCGGCCCGGCGGCGCAACTGATGCCGACGTCAGGAAACTTGCGCAGCATCCTCGCGATGCTGGGTGCGGTGGCTTTTTTCTCGGTCATGGACACCGTGCTCAAGCTGCTGTCGGCCCATTACCCGGCTTTGCAGGTGGCCGCGTTGCGTGGCCTCACCGCGATGCCGCTGGTGGTGCTCTACGTGGCCTGGCGGCGCGAAGGCCAAACCTTGCTCAAGATCCGCTGGCCCTTGCACTTGTTGCGCGGTGTCATCGGGGTGCTCATGCTCAGCCTGTTCACCTTCGCGCTGCGCGAGCTGCCACTGGCCGAGGCCTACACCATCTTCTTTGTCGCGCCGCTGCTGATCACGGTCCTGTCCATCCCGGTGCTCAAGGAGCGCGTGCGCCCCGCCCACTGGGGCGCCATTGCGGTCGGTCTGGTGGGGGTGGTCATCGCCTTGCAGCCGCAGGGCGAGGGCTTTTTCACCTGGGGCGCGTTGGCGGTGCTGGCTGCCGCGCTGTGTTACTCCGTCTCGGCCATCACCGGGCGCCTGCTCAGCCGCACCGATTCGGCCGTGAGCCTGGTGTTCTGGTCCATGGCCATGATCGCGGTGGGCGCCGGCGTGCTGGCCTGGCCAAATTGGGTGCCGGTGCGGGCCGAGCACGGCTGGTTGTTGCTCGCTTTGGCTGGCACGGGTTTCATCGCCCAGCTGTGCATCACCGAAGCCTTCCGCCATGGCCAGGCCTCGGCGGTGGCGCCATTTGAATACACCGCCCTGGCCTGGGGTGCCGGCATCGACTGGCTGCTCTGGCACACCCTGCCACAAGCCCACACATTGACCGGCGCTGCCATCATCATCGCCAGCGGCCTGTACCTCATCCACCTGGAGCGGGGGCGGAACACGGCCTTGCCGCCTTGAGTTGTCTCAAGCCTGGCGCCAGTTCTCGATCCGTAGGCCGCCCACCCGCAAGAACTCCGACACGTTGGATGTGACAACCACCAGCCCACGCGCCAGCCCGCAGCCCGCGATCTGGCAGTCGTAAGGGCCTATGGGGCGGCCTGTCTGTCGCAGCGCCGCGCGCAGGCTTGCCGCCGCTTTGGCGTCGGCTTCTTCAAATGGCAGTGTGGTGATGGACGAGAGAAAGGCGTTGAGGACCGGTGCCAGTTTGTGGGCGCGCTGTGGGTTCAGCAGCAGACCGTAGTCGATTTCCATGCGCGTGACCACCGACACCGCAATCTCGTCTGGCGGCGTGCTTTTCATCGTTGTGAGCACCGCCGCGTCACCCCGCACAAAATCGCTCACGGTGCAGGTGTCGAGCAGGTACTTCATGCCAGTGGGTCGTCCAGTGCGGGCGCCAGGTCGGTTCGTCCCGCTTCGAACGGAGGCATGTCCGGGCTGCCGGTGTGTGACAGCACGGCCGCTGGCCATTGTGGCTGGTGGCGGCGTGCGAGCCACTCCTGCACCGCACGGCGGATCACAGCGTTGCGGTTCTCACCCGCCTGTTGGGCGGCCTCGGTCAAGCGCTGCCCGGTTTGATCGTCGAGATAGATGTTGAAGTGCATGCTGGCCTCTTTATCACACGTCGATATGTTATATCGCGGTGGGAGGTGATGTCCAGCCAGGGATGGATCAGTCCATGGCCTGCTGCACCAAGCCCGCCAGCAACCGTGCCTCCTCGCGCTGTTCGCCCAGCAAGCCGGTCACCGTGCCCACGCGGTCGGCCGGGGCTTCGTCCTGGCTGAGCTTGTGTTTGCCTTCCAGTCGGTCGATCGGGATTTCGATGCCCACGATGGCGCGCAGCAGGCGGTCGATGTAGGCGGTGGGCGCATCGGCTACCCGCCAGGGGCTGGGGCGGGCCACTTCCTGGGCCTGTGTGAGGCGTTCCAGCATGGCCAGCAGCCAGTCGCGGTCGTCGATGGCGCGCGCCACGCCGTGGGAGTGGGCCACCACGTAGTCCCAGGTGGGCACCACCTCGCCGTGGGCCGTTTTGCCCGGGTACCACGCCGGTGTGATGTAGGCCTGTGGCCCTTGGAACATGACCACCGACGGCGCCGTGGGGCGCAGACCGCGCCAGACGCCGTTGGCCCGCGACACGTGGCCGATCAGGGTGCCGTGGGGGCCTCTGCTGCGGTCCAACACAAAAGGAATGTGGTTGGCGATCAAGCCCTCGGTGCCTGTGCACACCCAGGCGCCCAGCGGGTGCTGGTCAATCAGGGTCAGCAGGGTGGCTGGGTTCTTGGCCTGGTGATAGCTGGGCAGGTACATGGTTGTGGGTTTCAGAGCAGGCCGTTCAGGGCATGGCGCACCAGCAGGGCCGTGAGCACCCACATGGTCAGGCCGATCAGGGCATCGAGCACCTGCCAGGCGCGTGGGCGCGCAAACCATGGGGCCAGCCAGCGGGCGCCAAAACCCAGCAGGGCAAACCAGCTCAGGCTGGCGACGCTGGCGCCGGCCACAAACCAGCCCCGCAGCGGCGCCGGCTGTTGCGCGCCAATGCTGCCCACCAGCAGCACGGTGTCCAAGTAGACGTGGGGGTTGAGTAAGGTGAAGGCCGCCGCCTGGGCCAGCACCGCGCCCCGGCCCAACCGGGCGCCGTCGCGATTGGCCTGCAGTTGGTGGGCGTGCCGAGCGCGTTGCAAGGCCTGCCAGCCGTACCAGGCCAGGAAGGCCGCGCCCGCCAGCGCCAGTGCCCGTGCCACGCCGGGGCGCTCGCCCAGCGCCTGGGCCATGCCCAGCACACCGGCGCTGACCAACAGGGCATCGGCCACGGCACAAAAGGCCACCACGCTGCCCACGTGTTCGCGGCGCAGGCCTTGGCGCAGCACAAACGCATTCTGGGCGCCGATGGCGACGATCAGGCCCAGGCTCAGCACCAGGCCCTGGACAAAAGCGGGGGCCACCTGGGCCCACACGAGGGGGTTGGACATCTCGTTCATGGCGCCAGCTTGCCTGTGTTATCAAATGAAGACAAACTGTCTTTGCTGTTGTTGATGAAGAAAAACTGAATCATGTTGGACTATGCCTCTTTGGCGGCGCTGGCCGCTGTGGTGCGTGAAGGCAGCTTTGAGCGCGCTGCCCGCGCCTTGCACGTGACGCCCTCGGCCATCTCACAGCGCGTGCGCCTGCTCGAAGAGCGGGTGGGCTGCGCGCTGGTGGTGCGCGGCCAGCCCTGCCAGGCCACCGACACTGGCCGGCGCTTGTGCCAACACGTGGACCGCGTGCGCCTGCTGGAACACGAGCTGCAGGCCGGGCTGCCCACGCTGGACCCGGCGGGCGAGGCGCGGGTGCGGCTGCCTGTGGCCGTGAATGCCGACAGCCTGGCGACCTGGTTTGCCCCCGCCGTGGCCGCCTTCGCCGCCAGCGCGCCGGTGTTGCTGGACGTGGCGGTGGACGACGAAGGCCACACCGCCGAGTGGTTGCGGGGTGGCGCCGTGCTGGCGGCCGTCACGGCCAGCGCGCGCGCCGTGGCGGGTTGCAACCACCGCCCGCTGGGGGCCATGCGCTACCTGGCCGCCGCCAGCCCGGCCTTTGTGCACCAACATTTCGCCGACGGGGTGGACGCGGCCAGCCTGGCACGCGCGCCCAGCTTGGTGTTCAGCCCCAAGGACGAACTGCAGACGCGTTGGGTGCGCCGCCTGTGTGGGCAGCACGTGGAATTGCCGCGCCACACGCTGCCCTCGTCGCAGGCCTTTGTGGTGGCCGCTGCCGCTGGCATGGGCTGGGGCCTGCACCCCGAATCGCTGATCGCCGAGCACCTGCGGCAGGGCACGTTGGTGGCGCTGGTGCCCAACCTGCCATTGGACGTGCCCCTGTACTGGCAGCACGCCCGCGCCACGTCGGCCTTGCTCGATGGGCTGACGCATGCGGTGCTGGCGGCGGCGCGGGCCGGGCTGGTGCCGCCCGCCTGAACGCTGTGGCCTCGCGGGCGGTGCAGGCCTGTGCGCTGACATAAACTCAGCCGCTGTTTGTCCTTCCCGGAACCCCTGTCATGAATCTCGTTTCACTGGGTCAAAGCGACCTGCGCGTCACGCCCATCTGCCTGGGCACCATGACCTTTGGCCAGCAGGTGGCCGAAGCCGAATCGCATCACATCTTGAGCCGCTCACTGGAGCGCGGCGTCAATTTCATCGACACCGCCGAGATGTACGCCGTCCCGGCCACGGCCGAGACCTGCGGTGCCACCGAAACCTTCATTGGCAACTGGTTGGCCAAGAACCCTGGGGCACGCCAGAAGCTGGTGCTGGCCACCAAGGTGGCCGGGCCGTCGCGCGGCATGCCCTGGATACGCGCCGGGCAGGGCATGACGGGGCAGGACATCCTGGCCTCGTGCGAGGCCAGCCTGCGCCGACTGCAAACCGATGTGATCGACCTCTACCAGATCCATTGGCCTGAGCGCAATGTGCCGGCCTTTGGCGCGCTGTATTTCGACCCCAAGAAGGACCGCGCGGGCACGTCCATCCATGAGCAACTGCAGGCGCTGGGCGAGTTGGTCAAGGCCGGCAAGGTGCGCTACATCGGGCTGTCCAACGAAACGCCTTACGGCGTGCACGAGTTCGTGCGCCTGGCCGAGCAACATGGCCTGCCGCGCGTGGCCACGGTGCAAAACCCGTATTGCCTGATCAACCGCAGCCTGGACAACGGCCTGGACGAAACCATGCACCACCTGGGGGTGTCCTTGTTGGCCTATTCGCCGCTGGGCTTTGGCTTGCTGACCGGCAAATACGACAGCACCGGCATCCACGGCGTGGCGCAGCCGCAGGGCCGCATGGCCATTTACGAGTCGATGCAGAAACAGCGCTGGGGCCGGCCCGAAGCCTTGGCGGCCGCCAAGCGTTACAACCAGCTTGCGCGCGACAACGGCCTCACGCCCGCGCAACTGGCGCTGGCCTTCTGCTACACCAACTGGCGCGTGGCCAGCACCATCATCGGCGTGACCTCGGTGGCGCAGCTCGATGAGTGCCTGGACGCGTGGGGCACCGAGTTGTCGCCAGAGTTGCTCAAGCAGATCGACGCCATCCGCTGGGAGTACCGCGACCCTGCACAGTGAGTCTGTTGCGATGGCGAAGAAGGCTCACGTCAGCGAAACACCGGCCACCGCGCTTTTAAAGGCACGGGCCATCGAGTTCACCGAACACCCCTACGAGTACCTGGAGCACGGCGGTGCCCAGCACAGCGCCCAAGTGTTGGGGCTGGACCCGTTTGCGGTTGTCAAGACCTTGATCATGCAGGACGAGAAGGCCCTGCCCCTGGTGGTGTTGATGCATGGCAACCGCACGGTGTCCACCAAAAACCTGGCGCGCCAGATCGGGCGCAAATCGGTGGAGCCCTGCAAGCCCGAGGTGGCCAACCGACACAGTGGCTATCTGGTGGGCGGCACTTCGCCTTTTGGTACCCGCAAAACCATGCCTGTGTTCATGGAAGAATCCATCCTTTTGCTGCCGCGCATTTGGCTCAACGGCGGCAAACGTGGCTATCTGGTGGGCATCGCGCCGCAGGTCTGTGTGGACTTGCTGGGGGCCCAACCCGTGAGTTGCGCGCTTGAAGAATAAGGACCCACAAGGACCCCATGGAAACGCTTTACCCCGCACTGGCCACTCTGGCCGCCTACCTGATCGGCTCCTTGTCGTTCGCCGTCATTGTCAGCCGCCTCATGGGCTTGAGCGATCCACGCAGCTACGGCAGCAAAAACCCGGGCGCCACCAACGTGCTGCGATCGGGCAACAAGGCGGCGGCCGTCATCACGCTGCTGCTCGATGCCCTCAAGGGCTGGGTGCCGGTGGTGCTGGTGCAGCAGTTCGGCGCCGCTTACGGGCTGGGCGATGCCACGCTGGCGCTGGTGGGTTTGGCCGCGTTTCTGGGCCACCTGTACCCGGTGTTCTTCCGCTTTCAGGGCGGCAAGGGCGTGGCCACGGCGGCCGGTGTGCTGCTGGCCTTTGAGCCCTGGCTGGGTGTGGCCACCTTGCTCAATTGGGTGCTGATCGCCGGCTTTTTCCGCTACTCCTCGCTGGCGTCCATTGCCGCTGCGGTGTTTGCGCCGGTGTACTACCTGATGGGCAACGGTGTGGCCTGGTACATGGCCAAACCGGTCCTGCTGGCCATTGCCGCCATGAGCTTGCTGCTGCTGTGGCGGCACCGCGAAAACATCAACCGCCTGCTGGCGGGCAAAGAATCCAAACTCGGAGCAAAGAAACAATGAGCGAGAACAACCTGCAGCGTTTCCACGTGGGCCCGCGCCTGAGCGAAGCGGCCGTGTTCAACGGTGTGGTCTACCTGGCCGGCATGGTGCCCGAGCGCGGGGACACCGATATCCGCGGCCAGACCCAGGACGTGTTGGCCCAGATCGACCAGCGCCTGGCCGAATGTGGGAGCGACAAAACCCGGCTGCTGCGGGTGCAGATCTACCTCAGCGACATCCGCGAGATTGGCGCGATGAACGAGGTGTGGGACGCCTGGGTGGCCGCGGGCCACACACCGCCACGCGCCACCGTGCAGGCCGCACTGGGCAACTCGGACTGGAAAATCGAGGTCATCGCCACCGCAGCGCAGTCTTGACGAGGCATTTGTCCAACGCGTTTTCCGCGAGCGACGCCGTTACCTGACCGGGAAACACCGCCGGGCCGGCTTCGCCGGACGGCTGGTGTTGCCCCCTTGAGGGGGGATGCGGCCACACGAAGTGGGCAAGCGACGGGGGTGTGCGATTACACCAGCGCGGCCATCTGCAGCAGCCGCGCGTGGTTCAGGCGCACCCGCACCGTGCGGGTGACAAGGGCGGCCTCCACCTGGTGGGGTTCGGCATCGGTGTGCACCAGCACCGGGTCGGGAATGGGGTGGGCGTCGGCGTCGAGCACAGGCGCCACGAGCGGCGCGCCGGGCACGTCGGTGCGGCGCAACACCACCGCCACCGACTGGTCTTGCAGTCGCACAAAGGTGCCGGGCGGGCAAATGCCCACGGTGCGCAGCAGGGCGTGGCCCACCGGGTCGGGCAGGTTGCCGTTGCGCGCCACCACGTTGCGGCCGGAGTCGGTGATGCAGCGGCCGCTGCGGGTTTCGCGCGGGCTGATGAGCGCGGTGTAGCGGTCGGTGGCCATCAGCACACGGGTCAGCAGGTTGATGGGGGAGGGGTCGTCCGATGGCAGCTCGGGCGCATCGTGGTGGCGGGCGACGATCTCCAGCCACACCGGATCGGACACACCCAGCGTTTCGAGCAGCGCCACGCCCGCGCTGGCGTGCGCGTCGATCTTCTCTTTCTGAGGCGGTGTGGGCTGGCCGGCCTGCAGCGCGAGCTCGTCCTGCACCTGCGTCATGGCGATGTTCATGGTCAGCGCCGCGCGGTTGAGGCTGCGGATCAGCCCGGGGTCGTCGATCTGGGTCGGCGCCACCAGATGGCACAAGCTGGCACACACCAGGGCGTGTGATCCGCTGTAGCCCACATTGCTGGAGGCCGCCAGTTGCAACATCAGGTAGAGCGAGCCGTCGGCATCGGTTTCCAGCAGGGCCACCATGTGCTGTTCGATGAACAGCAGGTCGTGCACAAAGTCGTCGGCCTCGTGCGGGGTGCGCAGCAGGCGCGACAGGCGGTTCTCCAGGTCGGTCCAGGCGCTGATGAGATCCTGTGTCAACCCGGCCGAGGGCCATTGTTCGGGAGGAAGGGCTGGCATGGGCTGGGGCCTCAGTAGCGTTTTTCGAGAATGAGCTGGGTGTTGTCGCGCCTGAGCTGGAAGCGCGACAGAAAACTGTTGCCGAGCAGCACATAGGGCATGGGCATGGGCATGACCACGGCGGGAACGTCGTACAGCGTGGCCTCGCCCACCTTCACGCTGTTGAGCCGCACCTGGTAACCCAGCACCGCGCCATTGGCGGTGTTCATCTGCACGGGTTTGCCGTCGCCAAGTTTGAGTCCAATGCGTTCGGCATCGGCACGCCCCAATGACACCACCGTCGCGCCGGTGTCCACCATGAACTGCACGTGCCCGCCGTTGATCTGGCCGGCGGTGACAAAATGCCCACCCGGGCCGGCCTCCAGCACCACACGGTTGCTTGCCAATGGCGCGGCCTGTTGGCCCATGCCAATGGGCGCCTGGCCCAGGCGCAGCGTTCGGCGTTCGCCGGACACATCCACCTCCGCGCTGTCGGCCCCCAGGCTCAGCAGCCGCACGCCGGCCACGGTTTGCCCGGGGCTCAAAAAGCGGGGCGCCTCACCGTTGATGACCAGCAAGGCCTTGCCGCTGGACAAACCGGCCAGTTGCACCGCCTGGGCCCAGGCATGGGGCGACGCCGCCAGCACCAGCCAGGTCAGGACAGCGCCCAGGCGTGGCATGGTGGCGCTCAGTCGCGGAAGTTGTCGAAGGACAGGGGCAGGTCCGCCAGGTCCTTCTTGATGATGGCCATGGCGGCCTGCAGGTCGTCGCGCTTGGCGCCGGTGACACGCACGGCGTCGCCCTGGATGGCGCCTTGCACCTTGAGCTTGCTGGCCTTGAGCGCGGCCTGGATTTTTTTGCCGTCTTCGGTGGCGATGCCGCTGCGCACCTTGACCACCTGCTTGACCTTGTCGCCACCGATTTTTTCGATCTTGCCGGCGTCGAGGAAACGCACGTCCACGTTGCGTTTGGTCAGCTTGTTCTTGAGGATGTCATCGACCTGGCCGATCTGGAAATCGCTGTCGCCGAACAAGGTGATTTCCTTGTCCTTGAGTTCCACGGCAGCGCTGCTGCCCTTGAAGTCGAAGCGGGTGCCGATCTCGCGCGAGGTCTGTTCGATGGCGTTTTTCACTTCCACCAGGTTGGGGTCGAGGACGGTGTCAAAAGAAGGCATGGCAGGGGCTTTTCAGAGGCGAATGAGACAATTCGTGGATGTTAGTCGAGAACAACGTGGCGCTCCAGCCATACAACAGCTTCGGTATCGCCGCGCGTGCGCAGCAGTTGGTGCGCGTGCGCCGCAGCGCAGATGTGCAAGTGCTGCTGGGCGCGTCCGAGTGGGCCGACACGCCGCGTTTTGTGCTGGGCGGTGGCAGCAACCTGGTGATCACCGGTGACATCAAGGCGCTGGTGCTCAAGGTGGAAATCGCCGGGCGCCGCCTGGTGGAAGAAACCCCCAAAGGTTGGTTGGTGGAGGCCGGGGCCGGCGAGAACTGGCACGATTTTGTGGCCTGGACCCTGGCCCAGGGCTGGCCTGGCCTGGAAAACCTGGCCCTCATCCCCGGCACCGTGGGCGCTTCACCGGTACAAAACATCGGCGCCTACGGGGTGGAGCTGCAGGACCGTTTCCATTCGCTGGACGCCGTTGAACTCGACACCGGTCACGCCTTCACGCTGGGCGCCGCCCAATGCGGTTTTGGCTACCGCGATTCGGTCTTCAAACACGAACGCGCGGGCGACAAAGGCTACGGACTGGCAGGCCGGGCCTTGATCACCCACGTGCGCTTCTGGCTGCCCAAACCCTGGAAGCCGGTGCTGGGCTACCTGGACCTGGAGCGCAAGATGGCGGAAACGGGCAACACCACACCGGACGCCACCACCCTTTTCGACTGGATCGTGGCGATACGCCGCGCCAAGCTGCCCGACCCGGCCGTCATTGGCAACGCGGGCAGCTTTTTCAAGAACCCCACCGTCACGCCCGAGCAGTGCGCCGACATCATCGCCCGCGACCCGAAGGTGGTGCACTACCCCATGGCCGATGGCAGCATCAAGCTGGCGGCCGGCTGGCTCATCGACGCCTGCGGCTGGAAAGGCAAAACCGTGGGCCACGCCGGTGTGTACGAAAAACAGGCCCTGGTGCTGGTCAACCGGGGCGACGAAGAACACCCTTGTACCGGTGGCGAGGTGATGACCCTGGCGCGTGCCATACAAACCAGCGTCTACGAGCGTTTTGGCATCCGGCTGGAGCCGGAGCCGGTGGTGATCTGAGGGCGTGCCCGCGCCAATTCAAGCTGCCAGGGCGTCGTTCAAGGCTTCCAGCCGGTAGCCCTGGCGGTACACCGAAACCAGCTTGAAGCCCCGTTCGGGCTGCAGGCCCAGCAACGAGCGCAGCTTGGAGATGTGGGTGTCCAGCGTGCGGCTGGGCAGGGCCTGGGCGTCGGTGTGTTCGGGCGACCACACCGATTCGAGCAGGTGCGCGCGCGACAGCAGCCGCCCCGAGTTGCGGAACAAGAACAGCGCCAGTTCAAACTCTTTTTTGGTCAGCGTCACCGGCTGGCCTTCCACCTCCACCGCGCACTGGTCGGCCAGAAAACGGTAGGGGCCCCAACTGAGGTCCTTGGGCACTTGCTCCGCATAACTGCGCCGCAGCAGCGCCGTGACCCGTGCGCTGAGTTCGCCTACCCGCACCGGCTTGACCATGAAATCGTCGGCGCCCGCACTCAGGCCTTCGATGATGGCCGCTTCGTCCTGGCGGCTGGTGAGAAACAGGATGGGCACCATTTCCTTGACGTGTTGGCGCACCCACTGCACCACCTCGGGCCCGGTGCTGTCGGGCAAAGCCCAGTCCACCATCAGCAGGTCAAAACTCTCCCGCAGGAGCATCTTCTGAAACTGTTTGGCGGTCAGAAACGTGTGGCACTCGTGACCCATGGTCTTGAGTGCAAACCGGGTCTGCTCCAACTGCCCTTCGTCGTCGTCCAGGCTGGCAATTCTCATTCTTCCTTCTCCCTTGCGGTGTCTGCCGCCTCCAGGCTTTGGAGCCCGGTTTGCGGTGGGAGAGGTGTAGCACAAAAGTCAAATTGTGTAAATTAAAGAGGGAGTCAATGACGCATTGGCGTGCTTCAACCATCTGTCGCAGCAACAGTTGCTGCAAGTTGGCGCTGTTCATGGTGGGGGGCAGTCACCGGTTGCGATGGTCCCAAAATGGGACTAAACTGCAGCCGATGCGCGTGATTGCCGTATCCACCCTTCGAGCCTTCTGGGAGCGACACCCTGATGCCGAGCAGCCACTGAAGGCTTGGTACGAGGAGGCGGCGTTCGCCACCTGGACCCAGCCCGCCGACATCAAGGTGCAGTACCGCAGCGCCAGCGTGCTGAAGAGCCGTCGCGTGGTCTTCAACATCAAAGGCAATGACTACCGATTGATCGTGGCCATTGCGTACAAGTTACAGATCGTCTACGTGAAGTTTGTCGGCACCCACAAGGAGTACGACGCCGTTGACGCAGAAACCATCGATTCGGCCTGAACGGCCGCAGAGGAAGACATGGACATCCGCCCTATCCACACCGAAGCAGACTACAAGGCCACGCTCAAGGAGATTTCGGCCTTGATGGCGTCCGACCCTGACCTGGGCACGCCGGAGGGGGATCGCCTGGACATCCTGGCCACGCTGGTGCAAGCCTACGAGGCCAAGCACGTACGCATCGCCGCGCCAGACCCGGTGGAAGCCATCAAATTTCGGATGGATCAGAGCGGTCTGTCCGTCAAAGATCTGGAGCCGATGATTGGCAAAAGCAACCGCGTCTACGAAGTCCTGAGCCGCAAGCGTCCGCTGACGCTGGCCATGATCCGCAGACTGCACAAGAGCCTGGGCATCCCGGCCGATGTGCTGATTGCGGAGACGGCGGCAGGGTGATCAACAAAGGGCCGAACCAGCACAAATTGCTCCAGTACGTCCGGCACCGCCGACCCAATAAAAAACGGACGCCCGAGGCGTCCGTTTTTTATTGAAAGGCGCCAAGCCTCACTTCTTTTTGTCGCCCTCCAGGCGCAGCATGCTGGCGCCTTCGCCCAGCGACAGCAGGCCGGTGTGGGCGTAGATGCCCAGCTTGGCGCGCGTGTCGGTGATGTCGAGGTTGCGCATGGTGAGTTGGCCGATGCGGTCCAGCGGGGTGAAGGGCGCGTCTTCCACCTTTTCCATGCTGAGGCGCTCGGGCGCGTAGGTCAGGTTGGGGCTGTCGGTGTTGAGGATGCTGTAGTCGTTGCCACGGCGCAGCTCCAGCGTCACCTCGCCGGTCACGGCACGCGCCACCCAGCGCTGGGCGGTTTCGCGCAGCATGATGGCTTGCGGATCGAACCAGCGGCCCTGGTACAGCAGACGGCCCAGGCGCAGGCCGTTGATGCGGTACTGCTCAATCGTGTCTTCGTTGTGGATGCCGGTGACCAAACGCTCGTAGGCGATGTGCAGCAGGGCCATGCCGGGGGCTTCGTAGATGCCGCGGCTCTTGGCTTCGATGATGCGGTTCTCGATCTGGTCGCTCATGCCCAGGCCGTGGCGCCCGCCAATCTCGTTGGCCTTGAGGAACAGGGCCACCGGGTCGGTGAAGGTTTCACCGTTGAGGGCGACCGGCTGGCCCTCCTCGAAGCGCACCGTCACTTCTTCGGCCTTCACTTCGACTTCAGGCTTCCAGAAGGCCACGCCCATGATGGGGTTGACGATGCGGATGCCGCTGCTCAGCAGCTCCAAGTCCTTGGCCTCGTGGGTGGCACCCAGCATGTTGCTGTCGGTGCTGTAGGCCTTCTCGGCGCTCATCTTGTAGCCAAAACCGTTGGCCGTCATGAAGGCGCTCATCTCGGCGCGGCCGCCCAGCTCGTCGATGAACTGCTGGTCCAGCCAGGGCTTGTAGATCTTCAGGCTGGGGTTGGTCAGCAGGCCGTAGCGGTAGAAACGCTCGATGTCGTTGCCCTTGAAGGTGCTGCCGTCGCCCCAGATGTTGACGTCGTCTTCCTTCATGGCCGCCACCAGCATGGTGCCGGTCACGGCGCGGCCCAGCGGGGTGGTGTTGAAGTAGGTGATGCCACCGGTGCTGATGTGGAAGGCGCCGCACTGGATGGCGGCTATGCCTTCGTGCGCGAGCTGGGTGCGGCAGTCCACCAGACGGGCCTGCTCGGCACCGTATTCCATGGCCTTGCGCGGGATCTCGTCGTAGTCCGACTCGTCGGGCTGGCCCAGGTTGGCGGTGTAGGCATAGGGCACGGCGCCCTTTTGTTTCATCCACAGCAGGGCGGCGGAGGTGTCCAGACCGCCGGAGAAAGCGATACCGACTTTTTGCCCTTTGGGCAGGTTTTGCAGGATGGTGGCCATGGTGGAAAAAGCGCTGATTAGCCGAAGTGGCAGATGTAGTGGTAAGCCTCGGTCACACGGATGTCGAATGACGAGTTGCCGGGGATGCTGAATTTTTCGCCGGGGCCGGACTTGAGCCAGGTGTCGCTGCCCTTGAGCTTGTACTCGCAGCCGCCAGCCACGCACTCCATGATTTCAGGCGCGCCGGTGTTGAAGGTCAGGGTGGCGGGCAGCACCACGCCCACCGATTTTTTGGTGCCGTCGGCGAAGGTGACGCCGTGGCTGACACATTTGCCGTCGAAGTAAACGCTGGCCTGGGTGTTGACGGACACGCCGTCGAGGGTGGTGGTGGTCATGGGTGGGTGTGGGCGGAAAAATCCAACATTTTAGATTCGGGCTTCCCAGTCCTCGGCTTTGAAGCCCACGGTCACCGCGTTGGCCCATAACACCACCGGGCGTTTGATGGTGCTGGGCTGGGCCAGCATGACGGCGCGGGCGGTGGCGGCATCGGTGACGGCGGCGCGGGTGGTTTCGTCAAGTTGGCGCCAGCTCGTGCCTTTGCGGTTGAGCACGGTTTCCCAGCCCACGGCGGCCAGCCAGTGGTCCAGCGCGGCCTCGGGCACGCCCTGTTTTTTGAAGTCGTGGAAAACGTGTTCGACGCCATGTTCCGTCAGCCAGGTGCGGGCCTTTTTCACGGTGTCGCAGTTGGGGATGCCGTAGAGGGTGATCATCAGCGGATTGTCCCGTATCCGGCGCCGCCTCGGCCGGCCTGCGAAAATCGAAGGATGACCACCGCCGCTGCACCGATTCCCGACACCCTGGCCGACTGGCTGGCCCATTGCGAACGCCAACACCCCAAGGGCCAGCAGGGCATCATCCTCGGGCTGGAGCGCGTGCGCGAGGTGGCGCAGCGCCTCAATGGTGGTGCGGGTTTGCGGTTTGAGGTGCCCGTGGTCACCGTGGCTGGCACCAACGGCAAGGGCTCCACCTGCGCCATGCTGGAGGCCATCTGCCAGCAGGCGGGCTACCGCACCGGTGTCTACACCTCGCCGCACTTGGTGCATTTTGAAGAGCGTTGCCGCGTGCTGGGGCAGTCCATCGCCGCAGCGGAGCTGTTGCCGGCCTTTGCCGATGTGGAGCGTGCGCGCCTGGACGGCCCGCCCATCGTGCTCACCTACTTCGAGTTCACGACCCTGGCCATCCTGCTCACGCTGTCGCGCCAACCGCTGGACGTGGTGGTGCTGGAGGTGGGCCTGGGCGGGCGGCTGGACGCGGTCAACATCGTCGACGCCGACTGCGCCGTCATCACCAGCATCGACCTCGACCACACCGACCTGCTGGGGGCCGACCGCGAGGCCATTGGCTACGAGAAGGCCGGCATCATGCGCACCGGCCGCCCGGTGGTGCTGAGCGACCCCATGCCGCCGCAGAGCATCATTGACCGGGCGCGTGAGATCGACGCGCCGCTGTGGCGCATCGGGGCCGACTTCCACTTTGCAGGTGACCGCCAACAATGGGGTTGGGCCATGCACCCCAGCCACGGCGGGCGCCGCTATGCCGGGCTGGCCTACCCGGCGCTGCGTGGCGCCAACCAACTGGTCAACGCCTCGGGCGTGCTCGCCGCGCTCGAAGCGCTGCGCCCGCGCCTGCCGGTGACGGCGCAGGCCGTGCGCAACGGCCTGGCCATGGTCGATTTGCCGGGGCGCTTCCAGATCGTCCCTGGCCAACCGGCCCTGGTGCTGGACGTGGCCCACAACCCGCATTCGGTGGCCGCCCTGGCCGAAAACCTGGACGCCATGGGCTTCTACCCCACCACCCACGCCGTCTTCGGCGCCATGGCCGACAAGGACCTCGCGCCCATGCTGGCGCGCGTGGCGCCGCTGATGGACCGCTGGTACTTCACCGACCTGCCGTCGCCCCGCGCCGCGCCCGCCGCCCAACTGGTGGCCGCGTGGAACGACGCGGGCTTGGCCAAGGGCAAAAACGTGCCCGTGTCCACCCACGCCAACCCCCAAGCGGCGCTGGACGCAGCGGTGGCCCAGGCAGACCCCGCTGATAGAATCGTTGTCTTCGGTTCGTTCTACACGGTCGGCGGGGTGTTGCAAGCGGGTGTGCCGCGCCTGACGGCTCCGCATCTGGCGGCCTGACCCCGGCGCCTTCGATTTCCTCCCGCGGCTTCCACGCAAACCCATGTCCAAGTCCCGTTCCGTCAGCCAGGGCGTTGCCGCCGCTCCCGAAAGCCTGGACGCCGTGCGCCGGCGCGCACGCCACCGGCTCATCGGCGCGGCGGTGCTGGTGCTGCTGGGCGTGGTGGGTTTCCCCTTGTTGTTTGACACCCAGCCGCGCCCAATCGCGGTGGACATCCCCATCGAGATCCCCTCGCGCCAGGCCGCCAAGCCCTTGCCCGCGCCGCCCAAGCCCGACGCCACGGCCTCGGTGAAAGACAGCCTGGACGAACGCGAGCAGGTGGTGGCCGCAGGCGCGCCCGCCACGCCACCCGCGCCCGCCGCGGTGCCCAAGCCGGCACCGGTCGAGCCCAAACAGGAAGCCAAGCCGGAACCCAAGCCCGAATTCAAACCCGAGGCCAAACCCGAGGTCAAGGCGGAGCCCAAACCCGAACCCAAATCGGCTGCCCGCCCCGATGCCACCGAGGGCGCGCGCGCCCAGGCTGCGCTGGAGGACAAGGCGGTCGAGCGCATCGTGGTGCAGGTGGGCGCCTACGCCGAACGTGCGCGCGCGCAGGAAGTCCGGCAAAAGCTGGAGCGCGCCGGCCTCAAGACTTACACCCATGTGGCCAACACGCCGGACGGCGAGCGCATCCGCGTGCGCATCGGCCCTTACGAGAACCGGGCCGAGGCCGAGAAGGCTGCGGCCAAGGTCAAGGGCCTGGGCTTGCCCACGGCCATCCTCACGCTGTGACGGCCTGGCCGTCCCGCTGGTCCGCCCCATGAACATCGCCACCGTCGATCTGCTGCTGCTGCTGGTGCTGTTGATCTCGGTTGTCATCGGCGCCTGGCGTGGCCTGCTGTACGAGGTGCTCTCGGTGATCGGCTGGGTGGCGGCGTTTGTGCTGGCGCAGTGGTGGGCGGTGGCCGTGGGCGAGTGGTTGCCGCTGGGCGAGGCGGCTGAGCCTTTGCGCTACGCCGCCGGTTTTGCGCTGGTGTTTGTGGCGGTCGCGTTTGCCGCCGGCCTGCTGGCTTGGCTGGTCAAGAAATTGGTCGATTCCGTGGGCTTGCGCCCGGTGGACCGCACCCTGGGTGCGCTGTTTGGTTTGTTTCGTGGTGCTGTGGTCTTGCTGGCCGTGGCCCTGGTGGTGGTGATGACGCCACTGCGCGAGGCCGAGGCCTGGCGCGAGTCCATGGGGGCCCAAACCCTGGGCCACACCTTGCACAATCTGCGCCCCCTGTTGCCCGAACCCCTGGTTACCTACATCCCCTGAGGACCCTCCCCATGTGTGGCATTGTTGGCGTTGTTCACAACGCACCCGTCAACCAGCTGATTTACGACGCGCTGCTGCTGCTGCAGCACCGTGGCCAGGATGCCGCCGGCATCGTCACCCAGCTGGACCGCAAGTTTTTCATGCACAAGGCCAAGGGCATGGTGCGTGACGTGTTCCGCACCCGCAACATGCGGGCCCTGCCCGGCCACACCGGTCTGGGCCAGGTGCGTTACCCCACGGCGGGCAACGCCTTCAGCGAAGAAGAGGCCCAGCCCTTCTACGTCAACGCGCCCTTTGGCCTGGTGCTGGTGCACAACGGCAACCTCACCAACGCGCACGCGCTCAAGCACGAGCTGTTCCAGACCGACCACCGCCACATCAACACCGAGAGCGATTCCGAGGTCTTGCTCAACGTGGTGGCGCACGAAATCGAAAAGTCCACACGCGGTGTGCCGCTGCAAGTGGAGGATGTGTTCAAGGCCGTGCGTGCGGTGCACAAGCGCATCAAAGGTTCTTACGCCGTCATCTCGCTGATTGCCGGCCACGGATTGCTGGCCTTCCGCGATCCGTTCGGCATCCGCCCGCTGTGTATCGGTCGCAACGCCGAAGGCGCTTTCATGGTGGCCAGCGAATCGGTGGCCCTGGAGGGCGCGGGGTTTGTGTTCGAGCGCGACGTGGCGCCGGGCGAAGCGGTGTTTGTCACGCTTGATGGCCAACTGCACAGCCAGCAGTGCGCCGATGCGCCGCAGCACTACCCTTGCGTGTTCGAGTTTGTCTACCTGGCACGGCCCGATTCGGTGCTGGACGGCATCTCGGTTTACCAGGCCCGCCTGAACATGGGTGAGACCTTGGCCAAGCGTGTGATCTCCACCGTACCGCCCAACGAAATCGATGTGGTCATCCCCATCCCCGAATCGAGCCGACCCAGCGCCATGCAGCTGGCGCAGTTGCTGGGCATTCCCTACCGCGAAGGCTTCGTGAAGAACCGCTACGTGGGCCGCACCTTCATCATGCCCGGCCAGGCGGTGCGCAAGAAGTCGGTGCGCCAGAAGCTCAACGTGATTGGCAGCGAGTTCAAGGGCCGCAACGTGTTGTTGGTGGACGATTCCATCGTGCGTGGCACCACGTCGAAGGAAATTGTGCAGATGGCGCGCGACGCCGGTGCGCGCAAGGTCTATATGGCCAGCGCTGCGCCGCCGGTGCGTTACCCCAACGTGTACGGCATCGACATGCCGACCAAAAGCGAGTTGGTGGCGCACGGTCGCACGGTGGACGAAATCCGCCAGATCATCGGTTGCGACGCCCTGATTTACCAGGACGTGGATGCGATGAAAAAGGCCATCGGCTCGCTCAACCCCACGCTGGCGGGCTTTGACGCCTCGTGTTTTGACGGTGTCTACGTGACCGGCGACGTGACCTCGGACGACATCGTGCGCCTGAACGAAAAGCGCGTGGGCACAGAAGAGGGCGACGACGACACCTCGCGCCTGGCCTTGCCCAACTCCCAAGAAGGCTGATCGATGACCCGCCCCTTGCACCCCGACACCCTGGCTGTGCGCGAAGCAGTGGAGCGCTCGCAGTATGGCGAAAACTCCGAAGCGCTGTACCTCACCAGCGGCTACGTGCAGCCCAGCGCCGAAGCCTCGGCGCGGCGTTTTGCCGGCGACGAAGACGGCTTCACCTACGGCTGCTACGGCAATCCCACGGTGGCCAGCTTCGAGCGCCGCCTGGCGGCCATGGAAGGGGCCGAGGCCTGCATGTCCACCGCTTCGGGCATGTCGGCCATTCTCATGATGTGCTTGGGCCTGCTCAAGGCCGGCGACCATGTCATTTGCTCGCAATCCATGTTCGGCTCCACCATCAAGCTGATCGGCTCCGACCTGGCCAAGTTCGGCGTCGAGTCCAGCTTTGTGTCGCAGACCGATGTGGGTGCCTGGCAGGCGGCGGTGAAGCCCAACACCCGCCTGCTGTTTGCCGAAACGCCCACCAATCCGCTGACCGAGGTGTGTGACATCCAGGCCCTGGCCAACATCGCCCACAACGCTGGCGCGCTGCTGGCGGTGGACAACTGTTTTGCCACGCCGGTGCTGCAGCGCCCTATCGCGCTGGGCGCCGACATCGTGATGCACTCTGGCACCAAGTTCCTTGATGGCCAGGGTCGTGTGATGGCCGGCGCGCTGTGCGCCTCACAGCAGATGGTGACCGAGAAGTTCCTGCCCGTGCTGAAGAGCGGTGGCATGACGCTGGCGCCCTTCAACGCCTGGGTGGTGCTCAAGGGGCTGGAGACGCTGGACATCCGCGTGCGCGCACAAAGCGCTCGCGCGCTGGCGCTGGCGCAATGGCTGGAGGCGCACCCCGCCGTGGCACGGGTGTACCACCCCGGCCTGGCCAGCCACCCGCAGCACGAGCTGGCCATGGCCCAGCAATCGGGCGTGGGCGGGGCGGTGCTCTCGTTTGACGTGAAGGCCTCCGATCCAGACCAAGCACGCCAGCGCGCCTTCCACGTGCTGGACTCGCTGAAAGTGCTGTCGCTGGCCACCAACCTGGGCGACACCAAAACCCTGTGTGCCCACCCCGCCAGCACCTCGCACGGCCGCCTCACCGAGGCCCAACGCCAAGCGGCCGGCATCGGCCAGGGGCTGGTGCGCGTGGCCGTGGGCCTGGAACATTTTGACGACGTGACCGCCGACCTCGACCGCGGCCTCAGCAGCTTCTGAACATGACGATGACCACCCAGGTTCGCACCCGCTTTGCTCCCTCGCCCACCGGTTTCATCCATCTGGGCAACATCCGCTCGGCCTTGTACCCGTGGGCCTTTGCCCGCGCCAGCGGTGGCACCTTCATCCTGCGCATCGAAGACACCGATCTGGAGCGCTCCAGCCAGGCCGCCGTGGATGTGATCATCGAAGGTATGAAGTGGCTGGGCCTGGACCACGACGAAGGCCCGTTCTACCAAATGCAGCGCATGGACCGCTACAAGGCGGTGCTGGCTGAGATGGTGGAACAAGGTCTGGTCTACCCCTGCTACATGAGCGTGGCCGAACTGGACGCCCTGCGTGAGCGCCAAATGGCAGCTAAGGAAAAACCGCGCTACGACGGCACCTGGCGGCCCGAGCCCGGCAAGGTGTTGCCCGCCGTGCCCGATGGCGTCAAGCCCGTGCTGCGGTTCAAGAACCCGCAGGGTGGCGTGGTCGCTTGGGACGACAAGGTCAAAGGCCGTGTCGAGTTCAGCAATGACGAACTCGACGACCTGGTGATTGCACGCCCCGACGGCACGCCCACCTACAACTTCTGCGTGGTGGTGGATGACATCGACATGGCCATCACCCATGTGATCCGGGGTGACGACCACGTCAACAACACGCCGCGCCAGATCAACATCTTCCGCGCCTTGGGCAAAGAGCCGCCCGTGTACGCCCATTTGCCCACCGTGCTCAACGAGCAGGGCGAGAAGATGAGCAAGCGCAACGGCGCCAAGCCCGTGACGCAGTACCGCGAAGAAGGCTACCTGCCCGATGCCATGGTCAATTACCTGGCGCGCCTGGGCTGGAGCCACGGCGACGACGAAATCTTCAGCCGCGAGCAGTTCTTGCAATGGTTCAACCTCGACCACCTGGGCAGCAGCGCCGGCCGTTTTGACGAAGCCAAGCTGCGTTGGGTCAACGCCCAGCACCTCAAGGCCTTGGACAACGAAGTGCTGGCACCGCTGGTGGCCGAGCAGTTGGCCAAACGTGGCATCACCGCCGATGCCCGTCTGCCCGCGCTGTGTGCGCTCTACAAAGACCGCTGCGACACCACCGTGGCCTTGGCCGACTGGGCGCAGGCCCACTACACCGACGTGACGCCCAAGGCCGAGGACCTGGCCCAGCACGTGACCGAAGCCGTCAAGCCCGCGATCGCCTCTCTGGCCCAGCGCCTGCAAGCCTGCGCCTGGGACAAGGCATCGATTGCCGCCGCGCTCAAGGAAACGCTGGCCGAACATGGCTTGAAGATGCCCCAGCTGGCGATGCCCGTGCGGGTGTTGGTCATGGGCACGCCCAACACGCCATCGCTGGATGCGGTGCTTGAACAGCACGATCGCGAAAAAATTTGTGCGCGCTTGCAAAAAGCATAAAAACTCCCCTATAATTTGAGGCTCGCTAGGTCGCAACGACAAACAGTGAAAGCTGAATGTAAAAGTGATCAAGCGTCGCAGAGTTTGTTGGGGGTATAGCTCAGCTGGGAGAGCGCTTGCATGGCATGCAAGAGGTCAGCGGTTCGATCCCGCTTACCTCCACCAACAAAGCACAGAAAAACGCAGTTTTTAGGTGCTAGAATGCGAGGCTTCAGAAGTTGCAAGGCTTTTGAAGGTAACTGGAAACAGTCCAAGGTTTTGACCCTATCGTCTAGAGGCCTAGGACATCACCCTTTCACGGTGAGTACCGGGGTTCGAATCCCCGTAGGGTCGCCAAGTTGTAGCGCTTGGTTGGTTGATGTGAATTGACCAGCGAATGCTGCCTACCAGGAGTGGTAGTTCAGTTGGTTAGAATACCGGCCTGTCACGCCGGGGGTCGCGGGTTCGAGTCCCGTCCACTCCGCCAAAGTTTCAAAAAGCCTGCAAATCGTTGATTTGCAGGCTTTTTGTTTTTCGGGGCCTGTCTTTCAGGCCGCAAGCGGTAGAACGTTGGGTTCTTCTTGGGCCTGAGCATAGGCAGCGCGTTCCATCAAGGCTTCCAGCGACAGCTCTCTGGACAAGAGGTGGCCTTGGCCCTGGGTGATGCCGAGCGCGAGCAGTTCGTCAAGCTGGCCCCAGGTTTCCACCCCCTCGGCCACAAACGTGGCGTTGTAGCGTTGGGCCGATTCGAGCGCCAGTTCGATGGCCGCGCGCATTCTGGCGTTGCCAATCAGGGCAATCATGGTGTGGTCCACCTTGAGTTCTGAGAACTGGAACCGCGCCAGCACCGCGAGACCTGAGTAGCCACTGCCAAAATCGTCGAGCGACAGTTTGATGCCCTGCTGGTTGAGGTGTTGCACGTTTTCCCGCACGGTGTCGATGTCGGGCACCGGATCGTACTCGGTGAGCTCCAGCACCAACGCCTCGGGTGGCAGGTCCATGCGCTTGAGCAGCGCGGCCAGCCGCAAGGCGAAGTTGGCCGTGACGAGCGATGCGCTGGAAATGTTGACCGACAGGGGGCGCGCTCCGCCCGCAAGCGACCACCGCTGGTAGTCGCGGCAGGCGCGTTCGATGGTGCACCACTCGAATGCCGGCAGCAGTTTGTGGCGGGCCGCCAGCACCAGCACCTGCCCGGGGGGAACGTGTTGCCCAAGCCCGTCGTTGAAGCGCAACAACGCTTCCGCCCCCACCACCGCTCGCGTGCGCAGGTGGAATTTGGGCATGTAGGCGAGTGGCGGGTTGTTGTTGTCGATCCAGTCGGCGAGGCAGGCCAGCAGTTGGGCCTCGCGCCTGGCCACGTGGGTGAAGCTGGTGTGCAGAAAGGTCACCGTTCGCAGTTCGTGGCCGTGGGCATGGAGGTACAGCCCGAGGTCGCGCAAGGCGGACGCGGCATCGGCGTGCCTTTGCGCGTCACAGGTGGCAACGGTCATGGCCAGGCTGGGGGTGGGGCCGTTGGCAGTGTGGCTGTGCATTTTCAGGCTGAGCTCCTGGTGCAGCCGGGTGGCGAGGCCACTGTCGTCGAGGTCGGCCGGGCTGATGCCATCGAGCACCAGCACCAGGCTCAGGTCGGTGAACTGAAACACCCGCAGCTCGAAGGCATGGAGCAAGGACTTGATCGGTTCTTCGTGGACCGCGATGGCGAGTTGCTGTAAAAACTTGTCGCCCCAGCCGTGGCCTTGTGCCAGCAGCATCTGGGTGTGGTTGTTCACGCCGATACAGATCAGGGCCATCTTGTGGGGGGCAGGGCGACCAAAGTGGCGGGCAAGGTGTTCGCCGAGCGCGCGCCGGTTGGGCAACTGCGTCAACGAATCTCTGCGGCTGCTGTCCCAGTCCAGTCGCTGCCGACGCCGGTCGTGTGCGTCGAGCCTGAACATCGCAAACACGCAGACAAAAAAGAGCAGCGCTGGCGCGGCCATCAAGGTCTTGCGCACCAGAGAACCCAGCGAGTTGGTGCGTGGCAGCAAATCGAAAACAACCCAGCCGTCAGGAAGGTGGTGCAGCCCGAGGAGCACCAGGCCGGAGACCACCAGCGTCAACGACCGCATGGCCCACATCCAGAGCATCTGGCGCAGGCCCACATCGGCGAGATCGAGGTGACGGTACCAATGGTGGGCCCAAATGCCGCCGAGCGTGACGATGGCCATGTCGATGCCGGTGTACACCCCTTGCACCGTGCCGGCAAACTGCAAGCGGGCGCCAAAAATCAGCACATACCCCAGCAAGCCGCCGCGCCAGCCGCCCAGCATGCCAGCCAAGAACAACAAGTCGTAGCGGATGGGGGCGCTGGACGGCGGAGGCAGGTAGATGTGCAGCAGCGCGCTGATGCCATAGCCGGCCACCGCCAGCACCACGCTGTGCAGCCAGCCCGCTTGCCGCGGGCCAATGTGCAGCGGGCGGGTGAGCACCAGCATGAGGGCCATCAGCCCGAGCACGGCAGCGTACTGCCACATGAACATGGGGATGGGCCCCAGCTCATAGCGAATCAATTCAAGCCACGACATGGCGTTCTCCCTGGTTCGGCTGTGGGCCGAATCTGGGCGAGAACATACCATTGCTGGCCGGCAGTGTTAATAAATGTGTCTGAATACGCCGCCGTCTGTCACAAAGGCAGACGAATGCCGGTTTTTATTTGAAGTTTTTGACGTTTAGCGAGGGCGGGCCGTCGCCAGTGGCCGCCACAAACCCGTGGCCAGGGCGATGCCCAGCAAGATCACACCACCGCAGACGATCATCCAGCCGGTCACGGCTTCACCCAGGAAGGTGGTCCCATAAAAGACCGCAAAAAGCGGAATCATGAACGTGACGGTGATGGCTTTGGCGGGGCCGGTTCGCGCGATCAGGCGGAAATAGAGGATGTAAGCGAGGGCACTGCAAAAGACCGCCAGCGCCACGATGGCGAGCCAGGCTTGTAGGCTGGGTGTCTGCTCGGGCCAGAACCACAGGGTGGGCAGTGCCAGCCCGACCGTGGCGCCCAACTGGCTGCCGGTGGCGTTGACCAGCGGCGGCACACCTGCCAGAAAGCGTTTGGCGTGGTTGGCCGCCATCCCGTAGCACAGGGTGGCGCCCAGGCAGGCCACCACGGCCCAGCCGGTGCCCCCCGCTGTGAAGTTGGCCTTTTCCCACGACAAGAGGGCCACGCCCGCAAAGCCCAAAGCCAGCCCCAGCAGGCGGTTTCTGTCGAGCCTTTCGTGCAGCCACAACCACGCCACCAAGGCGCCAAACAGGGGAGCTGTCGCGTTGAGGATGGCAGACAGTCCGGTTGAGATCGACGTGACCGCGTAGGAGTACAACGCAAACGGTAGGGCCGAACTCAACATGCCTGAAACAAACAAGGCACCGGCGTGCTGCCGCAACCGCGCGAGCTGTCCTTCGCGCCAGAGAAGCGGCAGCAGCACGAGGGCGGCCAGCCCGACACGCCCGCCCGCAGCCGCCACGGCGCCAAACTCGGCGGCGCCCAAACGCATGAACATGAAAGAGGCACCCCACAGGGCCGCCAGCAGCACGAACTCGGCCGCAACAGTGGATTTCATGAGAACAATTCGAGGGTGGCGCCGGTGGGCGAGGTGGGGGGATGGCCGAGTTCAAGGCGCAGCAGGGCGGTCTTGCGCCACAGGCCGCCGGCGTAGCCGGTGAGGCTGCCGTCCGCGCCCAAAACGCGGTGGCAGGGCACGATGATACCCAGGGGGTTGCGCCCCACGGCGGCGCCCACGGCACGCACGGCCGCCGGTCGCCCGATCTGCCGCGCCAGCGCCCCGTAGCTCAGCGAAGCGCGCACGGGAATCGTCAGCAAGGCTTGCCAGACCGCGCGCTGGAAATCGGTGCCTTGGTCCAGGTCCAGCGGCAGGTCGAAATCGTTGCGCTCGCCGGCAAAGTAGGCGTGCAACTGGCGTTCGGTGGTGTGCAGCACCGCGTGTTCACTTGCAGGAGCGGGGGTGCGGTTGGCCAGCCAGGCCGGCAGGTGGCGCTGGTCCTCAAACCACAGGCCGCTCAGGCCGCGTTGGCTGGCCGCCAGCAGCAGCGGGCCCAGCGGGCTGTCGGTGCGGGCCACGGCAACGACGGGGTAGGTGTTTTTCATGTCGGTGTCTCCTGGGAAGAACGGGTGTCGCCGTGCCAGGCGCACATCACGGCATAGGCGCGCCAGGGCCGCCAGGCCTCGGCGCGGCGTTCGGCTTCGCGGCTTGCCTGGCGCACGTTGAGGCCGCGCAAGCCCAGCGCGTGGTGCAAGGCCACGTCGCCGGCCACAAAGGCGTCGGGCCAGTGCAGGGCGCGCATGGCGATGTAGTGGGCGGTCCAGTCGCCTATGCCGGGCAGGGACTTGAGCTGCTCGATGGTGGCCTGCACCGGGGCCTCGCTGTCCAGCCGCAATTCGCCGCTGTCCAGGGCACGCGCAAGCGCGCGCAGGGCGGCCTGGCGCTGGCGCGTCACGCCCAGCTCGCCCAGGGCATCTTCGGTGGCCTGCGCGATGCTGTGGGGTGTGGGAAACAGCCTGTTCAAGCCGGCCCAGGGCGTGGTGATGGGTTCGCCAAAACGCTGTGCCACCCGGCGGGCGAGGGTGCGGGCAGCGGCCACCGTCACCTGCTGGCCCAGCACCGCGCGCACCGCCTGCATGAAGCCGTCGAGCGCGCCCGGCAGGCGCTGGCCTTCGGCGTTGTGAAAATCCCGCTCGAGCACATGTGTGACGGCCTCGGGCTGCAGGTCCAGGTCCAGCGCGTGCCGCACCCGCTGCAGCACCTGGGGCAGCACCGGGGTCAGACTGCCTGCCACACGCAGCAGCACGCGGGGCCGTTCGGGATCGAAGGCGGCCACCACCCAGCCGGTGTGCGTTTGGCCAGCTTGCAGCAGGCGCAGCGTGCTGCCCCATTGGGCGATGGGGTGATCAGGCTGCACCACATCCACGCCGTCTATGGTGCGCTGGGCCAGGAAGCCCAACAAACGTGCGCGGTCCAGCGGCGGGCGGTAGTCGAGCCGGAAGCTGAAAGCCTCGGGCAGGGGCGTGTCGGGGGCCTCGCCTGTGAAGCGCCGGAGTTGCAGCGGTGGCAGACCGTAGCGCGCCTTCCATGCCGCGTGGAAGCTGCGTTGCGAGGCGAAGCCACTGAGCGAGGCCACCATGGGTACGGGCAGGCGGGTGTCGGTGAGCAGCAGCTTGGCATTGAGCAGCCGCAGCGTCTGCAGAAACTGCAGTGGCCCGGTGCCCCAGTGCTGGCGGAAGATGCGGCGCAGGTGGCGTTCGCTCACACCCAGCCTTTGGGCGATGTGGTCCAGCCCCTCGTTGTCACCAGCACCGTGTTCGACCTGGGCGCGCAGCAGCCGCGCGGCCTCGTGCGCCAGCAGGCGGCTGGCGTCTTCGTGGTTCCAGGGCATGGGGCCGCCGGCCGCAGGTGCCAGTTCGGGCCGGCAGCGCAGGCAGGGCCGAAAACCCGCCGCCTCCGCCTGGGCCGCGTGATCGAAGAAACGGCAGTTGCCGGCCTTGGGCGTGCGCACCCGACACACCGGGCGGCAGTAGACGCCGGTGCTGGTGACACCGACAAAAAACACGCCGTCAAAGCGCGCATCGCGGGCGCTCAGGGCGAGGTAGCGGGCATCGGTATCGGGGGTGTCCATGGGGGCATGATAGGCCGCGAAGAAGAAAAAAATCGCCGTTTTCGGACTTCGTCCTCGGATGTGCTCGTGAGCCCGTTCGGACGGACCGACCGGGCGGCGGGCGGGGCGCCGCTGCCTACAATCGCGGCATGCTGCAACTCCAACCGGCCATCTTCAAGGCCTACGACATCCGGGGCGTTGTGCCCGACGCCCTCAACACCGACGTGGCCCATGCGTTGGGCCGTGCCTTCGGTGCCGAGGCCCTGGCCCAGGGCGAGACCACCGTGGCCGTGGGCCGCGATGGCCGCCTGAGCAGCCCCTCGCTGGCCCAGGCGCTGATCCATGGCCTGTCTGACGCCGGCGTTCAGGTCATCGACGTCGGCATGGTGACCACACCCATGCTGTATTACGCGGCCAGCACCGCCTGCCGCAGCGGCATTCAGGTCACGGGCAGCCACAACCCCAAAAACTACAACGGCTTCAAGATGGTGCTGGCCGGCCGCGCCATTTTTGGGGATGACATCCAGGGGCTGCGCCGCCGCATGGAACACGGCGACCTGCCTACCCGCGCGGGTGGCGGTGTGCGCACGCTGGATGTGGGCGACACCTACCGCGATCGGATCGTCGGCGACGTGAAGCTGGCACGCCCCATCAAGATCGTGATGGACTGTGGCAACGGCGTGGCCGGTGCCTCGGCGCCCGCGCTCTTCCGCGCCCTGGGCTGCGAGGTGATCGAGTTGTTCAGCGAAGTGGATGGCGAGTTCCCCAACCACCACCCCGACCCGAGCAAACCCGAAAACCTGCGCTGGCTGATCGAGGCCCTGCAAGGTTCGGACGCCGAGCTGGGCCTGGCCTTCGATGGCGACGGCGACCGGCTGGGCATCGTCACCAAAAGTGGCGAGAACATCTTCCCCGACCGCCAGATGATGCTGTTTGCCCAGGACGTGCTCTCGCGCGTGCCCGGCGGCACCATCCTGTTCGACGTCAAGTGCACCCAGCGTCTGGGCCCGGCCATCTCAGCGGCGGGCGGCGTGCCGCTGATGTACAAGACCGGCCACTCGCTGATCAAGGCCAAGATGAAAGAGGTCGACGCCCCCTTGGGTGGCGAGATGAGCGGCCACATTTTCTTCAAGGAGCGCTGGTACGGCTTCGACGACGGCAGCTACGCCGGGGCGCGCCTGCTCGAAATCCTGAGCCGCCACACCAACCCGTCGGCGGTGCTCGAAGCCCTGCCGACCAGCTTCAGCACGCCCGAGCTCAACGTGGCCTGCGCCGAAGGCGAGCCACACGCACTGGTGGCCCAGTTGCAGCAGGCCAGCTTCGAGGCGCCGGCCCAGGTCTCCACCATCGACGGTCTGCGCGTGGACTGGCCCGACGGCTTTGGCCTCATCCGCGCCAGCAACACCACGCCGGTGCTGGTGCTGCGCTTTGAAGGGCAGACGCCCGAGGCCCTGCACCGCATCGAGGCGCGCATGATGGCGCTGCTCAAGTCCGTCAAGCCCGACGCCCTTATCCAGCAGGCTGCGCACTGATATGCTCCCACGCTCCTCACGCCGTGTAGTCGCTGCCCCCCGAGGGCGCGCGGCCTTGCTTGGGGCGGCCCGGCGCTGCAGCCAGCCATGACTCAATTCAAACCCAGCGACGACCCCGAGGTCATCGTCTTCAACCTCAAGAAGCGGTACACCGGCGTCTCGGCAACGGTCAACGCGCTGGTGCCTATTCAACTGGGGCAGTGGCGCCTGGCCTACTGCGGTACGCCGCTGCCACACGGTGTGCCGGGCATGACGCTGAAGCAGGCCATCGCGCTGTCGCGCAAACCACCGGCCGGGCGCGCGTTCCGCATTTGGCACGTGCGGCGCGACCACGAAATGATGGCCGGGCTGTGGGCGCGCGATGTGCTGCGTTTGCCCATCAAGCTGGTGTTCACTTCGGCCGCGCAGCACCTGCACGGGCGTTTCCCGCGCTGGCTGATCTTGCGCATGGACGCGGTGATTTCCACCACACCCCTGGCCGCCAGTTTTGTGCCGAACACCACCGCCGTGGTGCCACATGGCATTGACCTGCAGCGCTTCGCCCCACCGCCCGACAAGGTGAACGCCTGGGCCGATTCGGGCCTGCCCGGCCGTTACGGCATCGGCACCTTTGGCCGCGTGCGGCCCGACAAGGGCAGCGATGTGTTTGTGGACGCCATGATCGCCGCGCTGCCGCACCTGCCCGACGCCACCGCTGTCATTGCCGGCCTGGCGCAGCCCCAGCACCAAGCTTATGAAAAGGCGCTGCGGGAGAAAATCGCCGCCGCCGGCTTGAGCGAGCGCATCGTTTTCCTGGGCGAGGTGCCGGCGGCCGAGGTGCACCGCTGGTACCAACGCTGCCTGCTGTGTGTGGCCTGCCCACGCTACGAGCCCTTTGGTCTCACCCCTTTCGAGGCGGCGGCCACCGGCTGTGCCGTGGTGTGTTCGCGCACGGGTGCCTTCGACCAACTCACCGTGCCGGGTGAAACCGGTGAATTGGTGGACACCGGCGACGCGGTTGGCTTGGCCGATGCCGTGCGCCGCGTGATGGCCGACCCGCAGCGCACGCTGGCCATGGGCGAGGCCGCGCGCCAGCGCGTGACCGAGCGTTTCTCGCTGGCGCAGGAGGCGGCCGGTATTGGCCGCGTCTACCGGCAACTTTTCGACAAGACATGACACTGGCCCAGCGCCTGGCCTTGGCGGTGTATGGCGCCGTGACCACGCTGGCCCAACCGCTGCTGCGGCGCAAGCTGCGCCAGCGTGGGCAGGTGGAACCGGGCTACCTGGAGGCGGTGGAAGAACGTTTCGGCCGCTATGGCGCAGAAGCGGCGTCGCGTGCTTGGGTGTGGGTTCATGCCGTGTCCCTGGGCGAAACCCGGGCGGCTGCGCCGCTGATCGCCGCCCTGCGCGCGCAGCAACCCGGCCTGCGCCTGCTGCTGACCCACGGCACCGCCACCGGCCGCGCCGAGGGCCAGCGCCTGCTGCGCCCGGGCGACCGCCAAGCTTGGCTGCCCTGGGACACGCCGGGTGCCACGCAGCGCTTCCTGGCCCATTTCCGTCCGACCGTCGGTGTGCTCATGGAAACCGAGGTCTGGCCCTGCCTCACACGGGCCTGCCGTTCGGCTGGCGTGCCGCTGCTGCTGGTCAACGCCCGCCTCAGCGAAAAATCACTGAAGCAAGCATGGCGCTTGAAAACCTTGTCGCAGGCCACCTATGGCGGCCTGCACGCGGTCTACGCCCAAACCGAAGCAGACGCTCAGCGGCTGCGCCAACTCAAAGCACCGGTGCAAGGCGTCTTCGGCAACCTCAAGTTCGACGCCACGCCCAACGCCGCGCAACTGGCGACGGCGCGGCGCTGGCGTGCATCGCCCGCAGCGCGCCCCGTGGCCCTGCTGGCCAGCGCGCGCGAGGGCGAGGAGGCGATGTGGCTGGCGCAGCGCCAACCCGGTGCCCTGTGGTTGGTGGTGCCGCGTCACCCGCAGCGATTCGACGAAGTGGCGGCTTTGCTGGCCGGTGCGGGCCTGAACGTGTCGCGCCGCAGCCAATGGCCTGAATCCGGCCCCAGCGCCGCCGACTGGGTGGCCGATGTCTGGCTGGGCGATTCGCTGGGCGAGATGGCGCTGTACTACGGCTTGGCCGAGGTGGCCTTGCTGGGTGGCAGCTTTGCGCCCCTGGGCGGGCAGAACCTGATCGAGGCGGCCGCCTGTGGCTGCCCGGTGGTGATGGGGCCACACACCTTCAACTTCCTGGAAGCCGCCGAGCGGGCCCAGGCCTGTGGCGCGGCCTTGCGGGTGGCCGACATGGGCGAGGCCTGCCAAACCGCGACGACCTTGTTGAACGATGGCGCGCGTTTGGCGGTGGCTCGCCAGGGCACGGTGACATTGATCGATGGCGGGCGGGGTGCCGTGCAACACACGGCCCAGGCGGTGATGGCGGCGCTGGCCCGACCGTGATCAGGCGGGTTCCGGCCCGCTGTGGGGGGCCTGTGTGATGCTGGCGCGTTCGCGCTTCTGGCCATACATGCGACCATCGGCCTCGCGCAGCAAGGCCACCAGGTTGTCGCCGTCCTCCGGGAAACACGCCACGCCCATGCTGATGCCCACGGGCGTGGGCGGGCCATCAAACAGAGGTGACGCGTCCAGCGTGCTCCGCAGCCGCGCCACAGCGGCCTGCACGGCCTGTGGGCTTGAGGCTTCCAGCACCACCACAAACTCGTCACCGCCGAGCCGCGCTACCAGGTCGGTCTCCCGGGTGGCTTGCTGGGCGCGTTGCGCCACTTCGCGCAGCACACCGTCACCGGCAGCGTGGCCGTGGCGGTCGTTCAGTCCCTTGAATCCGTCCAGGTCCAGCAGCACCACGGCCAGGTGATCGCCGTGCCGCTGGGCACGTCGCAAGGCCTGCGCGGCAAAGCTGTCGAGCTGGCGGCGGTTGGCCAGACCCGTGAGTGGGTCGATCAAGGCCATCTGCTGCAGCCGCTCCTGCACGCTGAGGTTGACCGCCAGGCTCATGCCACAAATCCAGGCCAGGTTGTGGGTCAACAGCAACAGGAACACCAGTCCCATCACCGGGTGGTCCTGCATGGGCGTGCCGGGTGGCGACTGCCAGGACAACGTGGCGCGCACCACCAGGGCCAGGCCGGCCAGCGCCACAAACACGGCGCATGTGCCATAGAGGGCCCGCCAGTGGCCCTGGGTGTGTTGCAGCAGCAGCACCGCCGTGGCCAGCAGCACACACGCGACCACGGGATCCAGCGTGCCGTAACGCATGCGGGCGTCGGTGGCATACACCGACGACAGGAGTACCACCAGCCCCATCACCGGCGCCCACCAGCCCCACCGGCCCCTGGCCTGCGGCATGCGTTTGAAACGCAGCAGCCCTTCGATGTGCAAGAGGGCCGCACCCACCAGCAGGCTGTTGTTGACGGGCGAGATGAACACGCCCAGTGCCGGGCGCATGATGACCGCCAAAAATCCCAGGCCACTGCAGACCGCCGCCACCGTCCACACGCCCGGGCCGGGCACATCGCGGTTGATGTGCCACAACGCCAGCATCACCAGGATCGCTACGCCGTTCACAATGGCGACGATCAGGCTGAGCGTGGGGTAGTGAAGCTCATACATGGGCTTGGTAAATTTAACACTTTCGCCCACTTTCCACACCTGTGCCTACCCTGCCTCATGCGCATCCGATGAACCGCCCACCCAAAATCCCCCAGTCGGTGCTGGTCGTCATTCACACACCCGATCTGCACGTGCTGCTGATCGAGCGCGCCGACGCCCCCGGTTTCTGGCAATCGGTGACCGGTGCCAAGGACTTTGCCGAGGAGGCATGGGGCCAGACCGCCGCGCGCGAGGTCGCGGAAGAAACCGGCCTGGACGCACACGCCCCGGGCCACCGGCTGCGTGACTGGGGGCTGGAAAACGTGTACGAGATCTACCCCCAATGGCGCCACCGCTACGCGCCCGGCGTCACCCACAACACCGAACGCCTGTTTGGCCTGTGTGTGCCGGCGCCGTTGCCCGTGCGCTTGAACCCACGCGAGCACACCGCACAGGGTTGGTGGCCTTGGGCGCAGGCGGCCGAGCGCTGTTTTTCGCCATCCAACGCCGAGGCCATTCTGTGGTTGCCCCGGCTGGGTGGCATGATGGTGTGATGGACAGTTTCCGCGTTGCCACCTACAACATCCACAAAGGCGTGCAGGGCCTGGGGCCGGCGCGCCGGCTCGAAATCCACAACCTCGGTCACGCGGTGGAGCAGCTCGACGCCGACATCGTGTGCTTGCAGGAAGTGCGCAGCCACCACCACAAGCTCAAAAAGCGCTTTCAGCATTGGCCGGAGCAGGCGCAGGCCGACTACCTCTCGCCCGAAGGCTACGAAGCCATCTACCGCACCAACGCCTTCACCCGCCACGGCGAACACGGCAACGCGCTGTTGTCGCGCTGGCCGGTGCTGGCCACGGGCCACCACGACGTGTCGGACCACCGCTTCGAGCAGCGTGGCCTGCTGCACGCGGTCGTCAACGTGGCCGACCGAACCGTGCACGTGGTGGTGGTGCACCTGGGCCTGATCCACGCCAGCCGGGAACGTCAGGTGCAGCGATTGGGCCAGTTCATCGAACGCGAGGTGCCGGCCGGCGCGCCCCTGGTGGTGGCGGGCGATTTCAACGACTGGAGCGCCAAGCTGCTCGCGCCCATGGCCAACCTGGACCTGCGCACCTTCGACGGCATACGCCTGCCCACCTTCCCCTCGCGCCTGCCTTTGCTGCACCTGGATCGCATCTACGTGCGGGGCCTGCGGCCGGTGTCGGCCCACGTGCCTCACGGGCGGGCGTGGGCGCGCATGTCCGACCACCTGCCGCTGGTGGCGGAGCTGTCGTTCTGAGTGCCATGGCGTCGCCGGCCACAGACAACTGGCGCCCAGCACGCCCACAACCCGGCCACCGCCTGCTGCTGCTGCAGGGCGGTGACGCGTTTTTCCCGGCCCTGGTGGCGGCCATGGACGCGGCCGTGCAGTCGGTGCACCTGGAAACCTACATCTTCGAATTTGCCGGCAGCGCCCTTCAAGTGGCCGAGGCCCTGGAGCGCGCCGCCCGGCGTGGGGTGCACGTGCGCCTGGTGGTGGACGGCATCGGCACGCCCCACATCCCCACCGAATGGCAACAGCGGCTGGCATCGGCCGGGGTGTACTGGCGCGTGTACGCCCCGCTGGGCCGGTTTGGGCTGGCCTTGCCCAGCAACTGGCGCCGTTTGCACCGCAAGCTGTGTGTGGTGGACGGCAGCGTGGGGTTTTGTGGCGGCATCAACATCATCGACGACCTCGACGACGTGGCGCTGGGGCGGCTCGCCCACCCACGGCTGGATTTTTCGCTCCAGGTCAGTGGCCCGCTGGTGGCCGACATGACGGAAACCATGGAGCGCTTGTGGTGGCGCCTGCAGGCCGTGCGCAAGGCGCGGCAGCGCGAGTTCCGTGCCGCCTGGGACGCCTTGCGCGCGGGCACGCCGGTGGGCGATTTTTCGTCGCTGTTCGCGTCCGACCTGGGCCACGGCGCCCACGCCGGCAACGCCGCCCTGGTGCTGCGCGACAACCTGCGCCACCGCCACGACATCGAGCGCGCCTACCTCAAGGCCATTGGCGAATCGCACCACGAGGTGCTCATCGCCAACGCCTATTTCATCCCCGGGCGCAAGCTGCGCCGGGCGCTGACCATGGCGGTGGCGCGGGGCGTGCGCGTGCGCCTGTTGTTGCAGGGCAAATACGAGCACTTTCTGCAGTACCACGCGGCGCGGCCGGTGTTCCACCAGCTGCTGCGTGCCGGCATCGAAATTTACGAATACGTGCCCAGTGCGCTGCACGCCAAGGTGGCTGTGGTCGATCAGCGCTGGGCCACGGTGGGCTCCACCAACCTCGATCCCCTGAGCCTGTTGCTGGCGCGCGAGGCCAATGTGGTCAGTGCCGACGAGGGTTTTGCCAAGGCTTTGCACGAACGCCTGGACCACATCGTCACCCACCAGGGCCGGGCGCTGCAGCTACACGATCTGGCAGCGCGTCCTTGGCCGCAGCGTGCCCTGGACCGGCTGGCTTTTATGGTCATGCGGGCCACGCTGTTTGTGACCGGCCACAGATACTGATGCAGGACCTGATCGTCCAGCGCCCCGAAGGCCTGTACTGCCCGCCGGGCGATTTCTACATCGATCCCTGGCGCCGCGTGGAGCGTGCCGTCATCACCCATGCCCACGCCGACCACGCACGCACAGGCCATGGGCACTACCTCGCCACCGCCGTCTCAGAAGGGGTGCTGCGCGCGCGCCTGGGCAACATCACCCTGCAGCCGCTGGCTTATGGCGAGACGGTGGAGCACCAAGGCGTGCGCGTCTCGCTGCACCCGGCGGGCCACGTGCTGGGCTCGGCCCAGGTGCGGGTGGAACATGCCGGTCGCGTGTGGGTGGCCAGCGGCGATTACAAGGTCGCGCCCGACGCCACCTGCGCGGCCTTCGAGCCCGTGCGTTGCGACGTGTTCATCACCGAATCCACCTTTGGCCTGCCGATCTACCGCTGGCAGACCGATACGCAGGTCTTTGCCGAGATCAATGCCTGGTGGGCACAGAACGCGGCACTGGGCCGGGCCAGCGTGTTGGCCTGCTACAGCTTTGGCAAGGCGCAGCGCCTGCTGGCGGGGGTGGACGCGTCCATCGGCCCCATCGTTTGCCACGCTGCCGCCGAACCCATCAACCGCGCCTACCGCGAGGCCGGTGTGGCTTTGCCTGACACCACGTCCGCCACGTCGTTGGACAAATCCGCCGTCGGGCGCGCCCTGGTGTTGTGCCCGCCTGCTGCCATGGCAGGCACCTGGCTGCGCCGCTTCGGCGACCACAGCGACGCTTTTGCCAGCGGCTGGATGCGGCTGCGCGGCGGCCGCCGGCGCGGTGGTTTCGACCGGGGCTTTGCCCTGAGCGACCACGCCGACTGGCCCGGCCTGATGTCGGCCATCGCCGCCACGGGCGCGCAGCGCGTCATCGTCACCCACGGCAGCGTGCCGGTGATGGTGCGCCACCTCACCGAACAAGGTCTGCAGGCTGAGGCGTTCGAGACCCAGTACGGCGACACGCAGGAAGCGGCGGCGGAGGCGTCGGCATGAAGCGTTTTGCCGCGCTCTACGCCGAGCTGGACGCCAGCACGTCTACCCAGGCCAAGCTGGAAGCCTTGCGTCGCTATT
Organism: Hydrogenophaga defluvii; assembly: GCF_042665235.1. Lineage (NCBI taxonomy): Bacteria > Pseudomonadati > Pseudomonadota > Betaproteobacteria > Burkholderiales > Comamonadaceae > Hydrogenophaga > Hydrogenophaga defluvii. The sequence continues at coordinate 68,231 of NZ_JBHTBZ010000068.1, forward strand.
TCAGCGACGCGCCGCCCGAAGATGCGGCCTGGGTGGTGTACTTCCTGGCCGGAGGCAAGCCGCGCCAGGTCGTGCGCACCGCCGCTTTGCGTGCCACCGCCTGCGAACTGGCGGGTTTGAGCGACTGGCTGTTTGAAGCCAGCTACCAGGTGGTGGGCGATTTGGCCGAAACCATTTCGCTGTTGATTCCTGATCGGCAGGATGGCCCAAGCCCACTGGCCCAGTTGGGCTTGAGCCACTGGATGACCGAACAACTGTTGCCGCTGCGCGGGCAATCGCCTGAGGCCGTGGACGCCGCCTTGCGCGCTATGTTCACGGTCTTGGATGCCGCTGGCCGCTTCTTGCTCATCAAGCTGGTGGGCGGGGGTTTTCGTGTTGGGGTGAGCAAGCTGCTGGTGCAGCGGGCCTTGGCCGAACACGCGGGGCTGGACCCCAAACGCGTGGCGCAGCGCATGATGGGCTACACCGATGCCAAGCGCATGCCCACCGCCTCCCGCTTCCTGGCCCTCGTCGCGCCCGAGGGCAGCGCCGACGATGAAGCGCGCAACGACGGTCAGCCCTACCCCTTTTTCCTGGCCCACCCCCTGGCCGATTTGTTTGACCTGCCCGACGACACCAGGGCTTGGGACGCGGCATTGGGCACACCCGACCAATGGCTGGTGGAGTGGAAGTGGGACGGCGTGCGGGGGCAGGTGGTCAAACGTGCTGGGCAGGTGTGGGTGTGGACACGCGGCGAAGAGCTGGTGACCGAGCGCTACCCTGAGTTGGTCGCGCTGGCCGCCACCTGGCCCGACGGCACAGTGCTGGACGGCGAAATCCTGGCGTGGGATGCGCCCAACAACAGCCCGGCGCCGTTTGCCCTGCTGCAACAGCGCATCGGTCGTCGAAGTGTGACCCGCAAGCTGCTGACCGAGGTGCCGGTCACTTTCATTGCCTATGACCTGCTGGAAGCCCAAGGGATGGACCAACGCGACCAACCCCTGTGGGGGCGGCGCGAGCAACTGCAGGCCTTGGCGGTTCAATGCCCGACATTGCGCCTGTCCCCGCTGGTGCAGGCCGTGGATTGGCCAGCCCTGGCGGCCCAGCGCGCCCAGGCCCGCGAACAAGGCCATGAAGGCCTGATGCTCAAACAGCGTGAGGCCCGCTATGGCGTGGGCCGCACGCGCGGTGACGGGCTGTGGTGCAAGTGGAAACTGGACCCCATGGCGGTGGACGCGGTGCTGATCTACGCCCAGGCCGGCCACGGCCGCCGCGCCGCGCTCTACACCGACTACACGTTTGCCGTCTGGAGCCGCCCGCCGGTGGATGCGCAGGAGGCGCAGGCGGTGATCGATGCCATCGCACGGCGCGAGCCGGCACAGCCCGGGGCGTTGCAACTGGTGGCCTTTGCCAAGGCCTATTCGGGCCTGACCGATGCCGAATTCGCGCAGGTGGACGCCGTCATCCGCCAGACCACGCTGGAAAAGTTTGGTCCCGTGCGCAGCGTGCGGCCCACCCTGGTGTTCGAACTGGGGTTTGAGGGCATTGGTGCCAGCACGCGCCACAAGAGCGGACTGGCGCTGCGTTTTCCGCGCATGTTGCGGCTGCGCACCGACAAGCCCTTGCACGAGGCCAACACCCTGGCCGACCTGCAGGCCCTGGTGGTCCGGCGCCAATAACCTCATGCACGCGGCGCATGGAGGCCGGTGTTAGCATGGCCCAATGTTGAGGAAAGTTGAGCCAATCATGAACCCTACCGACGATTCCGGTCGGCGCGACGAGGACGTCGGTGTCCCCGTGTCGGTCAAGATCCGCGAGCGGATCAAGAGCGCGCGCAAGCGTTTCCACTCCAACGACAACATCGCCGAGTTCATCCAGCCTGGCGAACTCGACAAGCTGCTCGACGAGGTGACCGTCAAGATGCAGGGCGTGCTCGACGCCATGGTGATCGACACCGAGAACGACCACAACACCGGTGACACCGCGCGCCGCGTGGCCAAGATGTACCTCAAGGAGGTCTTCAATGGTCGCTACGTCAAAGGCCCCAGCGTCACCGAATTTCCCAACGCCGAGCACCTCAACGAGCTGATGATCGTCGGGCCCATCACCGTGCGCAGCGCCTGCAGCCACCACTTCTGCCCGGTCATCGGCAAGATCTGGATTGGTGTGATGCCCAACGAGCACACCAACGTGATCGGCTTGTCCAAGTACGCGCGCCTGGCCGAATGGATCATGGGCCGCCCACAAATCCAGGAAGAGGCGGTGGTGCAGCTGGCCGATCTGATCCAGGAAAAAACCCAGCCCGACGGCCTGGCCATCGTGATGGAAGCCAGCCACTACTGCATGGCGTGGCGCGGCGTGAAGGACATGGACAGCAAGATGATCAACTCGGTCATGCGCGGCGTGTTCCTCAAGGACCCCAACCTGCGGCGTGAATTCCTGTCCCTCATTCCCCGAAAGAACTGACCATGCTGGTGCGCCTGCTCTACGTCAGCCGCGCGGTCGAAAAAGACTGCTCGGCCGCCATCGAATCCATCCTGCACGCCTCGCGCAACCACAACCTCAACCACGGCATCACCGGCATCCTATGCTACGGCGGTGGGGTGTTCTTGCAAGCCATTGAAGGCGGTCGCGAGGCGGTCAACAAGCTCTACAACCACCTCATCGAAGACGATCGCCACACGGACGTGGTGCTGCTGCACTACGAAGAGATCACCGAGCGACGCTTTGGTGGCTGGACCATGGGCCAGGTCAACCTGAGCAAGCTCAACACCTCCATCGTGCTCAAGTACTCTGAAAAACCCGAGTTCGATCCGTATTCGGTGTCGGGCAAGGTGTCCTTGGCCTTGCTGGAAGAGTTGATGGCCACCGCCTCCATCATCGGTCGCGCCTGAGCGCAGTGCTCCCGCAAGGCCGCAGCCCGTGCCCGGTGCTGCGGCCTTTGCCATTCTGAACCGCCGTGTCGCCCACCGCTTTCCTGCTCATCGTGCTGGCCGGTCTTGTCCACGCCGGCTGGAACATCGTCGCCAAAAAGGCCGGTGGCGACGCGCGGTTTGCCTTTTTTACGGCCGTGCTGATGATGCTGGTGTGGGCGCCTTTGGGTGCTTGGCTGGGCGTGGACGAGGTGCCCCGCTGGGGCGCCGCCGAATGGGCCTTTGTGGTGGCCAGCGGTGTGTTGCATGTGGCCTACTACGTGGTCCTGTTGCGCGGCTACCGCAAAGCGGATCTCACCGTCGTCTACCCGCTGGCGCGCGGCACCGGCCCGCTGTTGTCGTCGTTGGTGGCCATCGTCTGGTTGGGCGAGCGCATCTCGGCCTTGGGGGCGCTGGGCATCGCGGGGGTGGTGGGTGGTGTGTTCCTGATCGCCGGTGGGCCCGGCTTGTTGCGTGCTGCGCACGACCCCACGGCGCGTGCTCGGGTGCACAAGGGCATGTGGTACGGGGCGATCACGGGGGTCTTCATCGCGTCCTACACCGTGGTGGACGGCTACGCGGTGAAGGTGCTGCTGATGTCACCCATCCTGGTGGACTACATGGGCAACTTTGTGCGGGTGGCCGTGCTGGCGCCCAACGCCTTGCGCGATCAGACGGCGATGTGGGCGCTCTGGCGCACGCAGTGGCGCCATGCGCTGGTGGTGGCCACCATCAGCCCGGTGGCTTACGTGCTGGTGCTCTACGCCATGCGTGAGGCCCCGCTGTCGCACGTGGCGCCGGCGCGTGAGGTGTCCATGCTGTTCGCCGCCTTGCTGGGCGGGCATCTGCTGGGCGAGGGCGACCGCATCGCGCGCCTGTTCGGCGCCGCGTGTATTGCGGGTGGTGTCACCGCCCTGGCCTTGGGATGAGCATGAACCTGCCGACCGTGATCGGTTGCGACTTTTCCAGCGCCCCTTCGCGCCGCAAACCCATTGTGGTGGCGCACGGCCGGTTGGTGAGCGGGCGGGTGGTATTGGGTCACATCGACACCTTCGACAGCCTGGACACCTGGGCCGCGTGGCTGGCGCAGCCGGGTGACTGGGTGGGGGGCTTCGACCTGCCTTTTGGTCTTCCGCGTGAACTGGTCGAACACCTGGGCTGGCCCACCGAGTGGGGCGCTTGTATGGACCACTACGCCGCCTTGTCGCGCGAGCAGATCCGCGCGCAGTTTGCCGCCTTCTGCGATGCGCGTCCCGCCGGCCACAAGTTTGCCCACCGAGCCACCGACGGCCCGGCCGGTTCCAGCCCCAGCATGAAGTGGGTGAATCCGCCGGTGGCCTACATGCTGCACGCGGGCGTGCCGCGGCTGCGTGCGGCCGGCGTGGCCATGCCCGGTTTGTGCGCGGGTGACCCTCGGCGTGTGGCACTGGAAGCCTACCCCGGCCTGCTGGCGCGCGAGCTGTTGGGGCAGCGTTCTTACAAAAGCGACGACAAGGCCAAACAAACGCCCGAGCGCCTGATCGCGCGCAAAGACCTGGTGGAGGCGCTGGAGCAGGGCCGCACGCGGTTGGGTTTGCGTCTCAAGCTCAGCCACGCGCAGCGCGATGCGCTGGTGGACGACGCCAGCGGCGACCGTCTGGACGCGGTGTTGTGTGTGCTGCAGGCGGCCTGGGCCTTGACGCAACACCTGGCCGGGCGGCCCCGCTATGGCTTGCCCGAAAGCGATCCGCTGGAGGGTTGGATCGTTAGCGCCGCCTAGAATGGCGGGGTTCGGTCGTTCAGACCGGGCATGCGTTCTCAGGGCGGGGTGAAATTCCCCACCGGCGGTGATGGTGGCCTGGTCCACACGAGTGCCGCGAGCGCCTGGGTGCCTGCCACCCAGGGTCAGCAGACTCCGGTGCGATCCCGGGACCGACGGTCACAGTCCGGATAAAAGAGAGCGCGAGCCGCTTGCGCCTGCTGGCCTTTGGGCCGCGTGAGGCGTGCGCGTGCTTGTGCGCCCTGATTCAGTCCACTCCTTTTTGAGGAAACCATGAATCAGACCCCACTGCCTTCCCACCTTCGTTTTGCGTTTGTCGAGGCCTCCTGGCACGCCGACATCGTGCACCAGGCGCGTGACGCCTTTTTCGAGACCATGGCGCAAGCCGGGTTTGGTGCCGATGCCATCGACGTGTTCGATGTCCCCGGCGCTTTTGAAATCCCGCTCCACGCCCAGCGGCTGGCGCGCTCAGGGCGCTATGCCGCCGTGGTGGGCAGCGCGCTGGTGGTGGACGGCGGCATCTACCGCCACGACTTTGTGTCGGCCACCGTGGTGCAAGCCCTGATGGACGTGCAATTGCAGACCGGCGTGCCGGTGATTTCGGCTGTGCTCACGCCCCACCATTTCCACGAACACGCGGAGCACCGCAAGTACTTCCTGCGTCACTTTGCCGTCAAGGGCACGGAAGCGGCCGAGGCTTGTTTGCAGACGGTGGCCAGTTTGCTGCGTCTGCCGCCGGTGCTGGGCTGATCAGCCGAAAGGGCGCACGCCGATCAGCAGGCCGTGGGCCCACAAGGCAAACACCACCCAGCTGGCGCCCCCCACCAGCACCGACACGGCGGTGCCGGTGCGGCTGGCGGCCGGGTAGGTGGTGCCCAGGGCGCGGTCGTGGCGGCGACTGACGATGAACAACACCACCGCCCAGGCCAGGAAACCGCCGAACAGCAGCACGTCAGCCAGGTTGCCGTTGGCCAGCAGGTGGGCCAGCGCCCACAGCTTGGTGCCCAGCAGCATGGGGTGGCCCCAGCGCGCCTTGAACACATTGCGTGGCACATAGGCCGCCGCCAGCAGCACAAAGCTGCCCAGCGTGAGCAGGCTGGCCGCGTGGCGCATGCCCAACGGGGGCACCCACAGCGTCACAGGCGCCTGACGGGCCAGGCCATAGCCCCAGCAGATGGCCACAAAACCGGCTAGGCTGACCACGCTGTAAAGGCCTTTCCAGGCGCCTTCGCCCAGGCGGGCGCGGGTCGCGTCGCGCCAGGGCGCGGCGAAGACGCGCACGGAGTGCACGCCCAGAAAAATCACGAGGCCGAGGATCAGCAGGTTCATGGCGGGTGCGGTTGCGAGGTGGTGCCGATGTGGCTGCCGCATTATGGTTCAGCCATTCCGGTGACGCGCGCAGTGCTCACAAGACCCCCAAGTGGCGGGGGCAGGGGTATGCTCATGCCCATGTTGCGATGTGCTGCCGTGTGGTGTGTGGCTTGGTCTGTGTTGGCTTTGGCCGGGGCAGCGCCCGCGCGCGGTGGGCACGCCGACGGCGAGGTGTTGCTGGGGGCCGTGGTGCTGCGGGTGGTGGATGGCGACAGCCTGTGGGTGCGCCCGTCGGGTGGTGCGCCACTGCGTCTTCGGGTGTCGGGCGTGGACGCGCCGGAGATTTGCCAGCGCCATGGGCGCGAAGCGCGCGATGCGCTGGCCACACGCTTGCAAGGCCACAAAGTGCGTGTCACCCTGCAGCACAAAGACACCTACGACCGCTGGCTGGCGCGCGTCGATGGCCCTGACGGTGATGTGGGCGCCTGGCTCGTGGGGCAGGGGCACGCCTGGTCGATGCGCTGGCAGAACAACCCAGGTCCCTACGCCGTGCAGGAAAGTGCGGCACGCAAGGCGCGGCGGGGGCTGTTCAGTGAGTCGCGCCCAGAATTGCCGCGCGATTTCAGACGCCGAAACGGGCCCTGTCAGGCCGGTGGTGCGTCACACACCGGGCAGCCGGGCTGACGGTCCATGCGGATGTCGGTGAAGGCCATGCTGCGGCCGTCCAGCATCAGCAGGCGCCCCACCAGTTGCGAGCCCATGCCCGACAGGATTTTGAGCGCCTCGGCCGCCTGCATGGTGCCCACGATGCCCACCAAAGGCGCAAACACGCCCATGGTCGCGCAGCGCACCTCTTCCATGTCCTCGCTTTCGGGGAACACGCAGGCGTAACACGGGCTGTTGCCACCGCGCGGGTGGTACACCGCCAACTGGCCATCGAAACGGATGGCCGCCCCCGACACCAAAGGCACGCCGTGACGCACACAGGCGCGGTTGATGGCGTGTCGGGTGGCAAAGTTGTCGGTGCAGTCCAGCACCACCTGTGCCTGGGGCACGAGTTGGTCCAGCAGCGTGGCGTCGGCCCGCTGCAACACCGTGTTGATCTGCGGGTCGGGGTTGATGGCCGACATGGCCTCGCGCGCGGATGCGGCCTTGGCCATGCCCACCCGGGCCAGGGTGTGGGCAATCTGTCGCTGCAGGTTGGTGGCGTCCACCGTGTCGTGGTCCATCAGGGTGATGTGGCCGACCCCGGCGCTGGCCAGGTAGAGCGCCACCGGTGAGCCCAGGCCACCGGCACCAATCACCAGCGCGTGGGATGCCAGCAACCGTTCCTGCCCCTCGATGCCCAACTCGTCGAGCAGAATGTGGCGCGAGTAGCGCAGCAGCTGTTCGTCGTTCACGCGTGGGCCTGAGCGCTCAGTTCTCTTTTTTCTCTTCAGGGCGTTCGGTCTGCGTCTTGCTGACGATCACCGGCTGGCCTTTGAGTCGGTTGAGCGCCTGCTGCAGCTGGAAGTCTTTGTCGGAGCCGAACTCGGGCATCAGGCGCTGGCCCGGGTTTTTGCGGGTTTCCTCTTCCAGGCGCAGGCGGGCGCGTTCGCGCGCTTCCTCGCGGGCCTTGGTGGTTGCGGCGTCGGGCTTGTCGGCGTTTTTGTCCTGGCCGTTGCCCAGGTGGGCGGTCAGATCGGCCTCGCGGGTGCGCAGGGCCGCAAACAAGTTGCCTTCTTCGGTTTCGTCCACCAGCACCTCGGGCACGATGCCCTTGGCTTGAATCGAGCGGCCCAGCGGCGTGTAGTAACGCGCGGTGGTGATCTTGAGCGCCGTGTCGGGGCCCAGCGGGCGCACGGTCTGCACCGAGCCTTTGCCAAAGGTCTGGCTGCCCATGATCACGCCACGTTTGTGGTCTTGCAGCGCACCGGCCACAATTTCACTGGCCGAGGCAGAACCCTCGTTGACCAGCACCACCAGCGGCACGGTCTTGAAGACGCCCTTGGTGTTGTCGGTCAGGCGTTTGATGGGGTCGTTGCCGCCCCGGCGCAGGTAGAACTGAGGCGCGGCCTTGTAGACAAACTTGCTTTCTTCGAGCTGGCCGTTGGTGGAGACCACGGTCACGTTTTCGGGCAGGAAAGCGGCCGAGATGGCCACCGCCGCGTCGAGCAGACCGCCCGGGTCGTTGCGCAGGTCCAGCACCAGGCCTTTGAGCTGCGGCGATTCCTTGTGGATCTCTTCGAGCTTGCGGGCGAAGTCTTCCACCGTGCGTTCCTGGAACTGCGACACGCGCAGCCAGGCGTAGCCGGGTTCGATCACCTTGGACTTGACGCTCTGGGTCTTGATTTCCTCGCGTGTGATGGTGACCGGGAAGGTCCGGTTCTCATCCTTGCGGAAGATGGTCAGTTGCACCTTGGTGTTGGGCTCGCCGCGCATGCGCTTGACGGCGTCGTTGATCGACAGGCCCTTGACCAAGGTGTCGTCGATCTTGGTGATCAGGTCGTTGGGCTTGAGGCCGGCGCGAAAGGCGGGTGAGCCTTCGATGGGCGACACCACCTTGACCAGGCCGTCTTCCATGCTGATTTCGATGCCCACGCCCACAAACCGGCCGCTGGTGCCCTCGCGGAATTCCTTGAAGGACTTTTTGTCGAAATACTGGGAGTGCGGGTCCAGGCTGGCCACCATGCCGGAGATGGCGTCGGAAATCAGTTTTTTCTCGTCCACCGGCTCCACGTAGTCGGTCTTGACCATGCCAAACACCGCTGCCAGCTGCTGCAGCTCCTCCAGCGGCAACGGCGACAGCGTGCCCCGTGCCACGGCTTGCACCTGCACGGTGGTCAGTGCGCCCGCCATCGCGCCCAGCGCAATCCAGCCGGCGATCTTCAGTTTCTGGCCCATGTCCCAACACCTTCAAAAATGGTCAAGGCAATATACACCTCAGAGTGCGCTCCGAGGTTTCGGTTCCGCAAAGACCATGGCGCGTTTCTGCGAAGCAGATTGTCCAATGGGCCGCAGCGCTGGGCCTCCCCAAGCAAGGCCGCGCCCCCATGGGGGGCAGCGGCCCGCGGAGCGGCGCAGCGTAGGGGTGGCCATTCAGGCCTTGCCCTGATTGGCCACGGCAGCAGCAGCCCGGGCCGCCGCTTCGGCATCGCCCAGGTAGTAGCTCTTGATGGGCTTGAGGTTGGCGTCCAGCTCGTACACCAGCGGGATGCCGTTGGGGATGTTGACGCCGACGATGTCGTTGTCGCCGATGTTGTCGAGGTACTTCACCAGCGCGCGGATGCTGTTGCCGTGGGCGGCGATCACCACCCGTTGGCCACGCAGGATGGTGGGCGCCAGCACCTCGTTCCAGAACGGCATGACGCGGGCCACGGTGTCCTTGAGGCACTCGGTCAGGGGGATCTGCTCGGGCGACAGGGCGGCGTAGCGGCGGTCGCCGCGCTCGCTGCGCGGGTCGGTTGCTTCCAGGGCCGGCGGCGGCGTGTCGTAGCTGCGGCGCCACACCAGCACCTGCTCGTCACCGTACTGCTTGGCCATGTCGGCCTTGTTCAGGCCTTGCAGGCCGCCGTAGTGGCGTTCGTTCAGGCGCCAGTCCTTGACGACAGGCAGCCAGGTGCGGTCCATCTCGTCGAGCGTGTACCACAGGGTGTGGATGGCGCGCTTGAGCACGCTGGTGAAGGCGATGTCGAAATCCCAGCCTTCGGCCTTGAGCAGCTTGCCGGCCGACATCGCCTGCGACACGCCGGTGGGGGTCAGGTCCACATCGGTCCAGCCGGTGAAGCGGTTTTCAAGGTTCCAGGTGGATTCGCCGTGGCGGATCAGGACGAGTTTGTACATGGGGTGTGGGGGTGGTTCGGGGGAAGAAATCGCGTGCGGCCACAGCGGCGCAACCCGACATTCTAAAATCCCGGCTTCTCAAGAAAGGTTTGCTGTGAAGTTTCTGATCGACAACTGGATGCTGATCTCGGTGGCGGTGGCCTCGGGCGGCATGTTGCTGTGGCCCGCGCTCATGGGCGGCGGCGGTGCCGGTGGCCTCAACCCGACCGATGCCGTGATGCTGATGAACCGCGAAAAAGCGGTGGTGATCGACGTGTGTGGTGCCGACGAGTTTGCCGCCGGGCATGTGGCCGGGGCCAAAAACGTGCCGCTGGGCGAACTGGAGAGCAAGTTGGCCGGTGTGGTCAAGAACAAAACCAACCCCTTGATCCTGGTGTGCGCCAGCGGCATGCGCTCCAAGCGCGCGGTGGCGGTGGCTAAGAAGCTTGGGTTTGAGAACGCCCATTCCCTGACGGGCGGTACGGCTGCCTGGCGCGCGGCCAGCCTGCCCATCGAGAAAGCCTGAAAATCCAGGCCGTTGAAGTTTTTCAGGAGTTCCGCATGAGCGCCGTCAAGATGTACACCACCGCTGTGTGCCCCTACTGCATCCGCGCGAAAGCGCTGTTGAAGCAGCGCGGGGTGGAGCAGATCGAGGAAATCCGCATCGACACCGACCCCGCAGCCCGCGCCCACATGATGGAGACGACCGGTCGCCGCACCGTGCCACAAATTTTTATTGGCGACACCCACGTGGGCGGCTGCGACGACCTGATGGCGCTGGATGCGCGCGGCGGCCTGCAACCCCTCTTGGCCGCCTGAGATAATGCCCACCTGAGGGCCCGTTGCCGGAGCACCATCTCCGCAACGGGCTTCTTTGCGTTTCAACCCGACATTTCGCACATTCGAAAGATCACCATGGCCGACGAGCAGAACCCCGTTTTTCAGATCCAACGCGTCTACCTGAAGGAAGCGTCGCTGGAGCAACCCAACTCGCCCGCCATCTTGCTGGAGCAGCAGCAACCCAACGTGGACATCCAGCTGGGCGTGGCCGCCGAGCCGGCCGCCGAAGGCGTGTTCGAGGTCAGTGTCACCGCTACCGTGCACACCAAAATCGGTGACAAGACCGTGTTCCTGGTCGAGGTCAAGCAAGCCGGCATCTTCGAGGCCCGCAACATCCCCGAAGACCAGATGGGCGCCATCCTGGGCATCGCCTGCCCACAGATCGTCTACCCCTACCTGCGCGCCAACGTGGCCGACATCGTCAACCGCGCCGGTTTCCCGCCCGTGCACCTGGCCGAAATCAACTTCCAGGCCATGTACGAGCAACAGCAACAGCAACAACAGCAAGGCCTGACGCAATAAGCGGCCACCATGCGGGTGTTGGTCATTGGTGCAGGCGCCTGGGGCACGGCCCTGGCGGTGAGCGCCGCGCGCGACGGCCACCGCCGCGTGAGCCTGTGGTCGCGCGATGTGGCCCAGGCGTCCGAAATGAGGTCGTTGCGCCAGAACCGGCGCTACCTGCAGGGCATGGATTTGCCCGTTGGCTTGCACATTGCTCACGCCGGTGACGGGCCGTTGGCCGCCTTGGCGCAGGCGCAAGACCTGGTGGTGGTGGGCACGCCCATGGCGGGCCTGCGCAGCACCCTGAGCGCCTTGGCCGGCGTGCGCGTGCCCGTGGTGTGGCTGTGCAAAGGCTTTGAAACCGCCCAGCCCGGCGCCCAGGGTTTGCTGGGCCACGAAATCTGGGCCCAAATCGCCCCGCAGCACCTGCCCGAGGCCCGCTGTGGCGTGCTCAGTGGCCCCAGTTTTGCGCAGGAGGTGGCACGTGGCCAACCCACCGCGCTGGTGGCGGCCTCACCACACGCCGATGTGCGCGACGCCATGGTGCGGGCCTTCCACGGCCCCAGCCTGCGTGTTTATGCCAACGACGACATGGTGGGGGTGGAGGTGGGCGGCGCGGTGAAAAACGTGCTGGCCATCGCCACCGGTTTGTGCGACGGGCTGCAACTGGGCCTCAACGCCCGCGCTGCCCTCATCACCCGGGGGCTGGCCGAAATCACCCGCCTGGGCCTGGCGCTGGGCGCGCGGGCCGACACCTTCATGGGCCTGTCCGGTCTGGGCGACTTGGTGCTCACCGCCACCGGCGACCTGAGCCGCAACCGCAAGGTGGGCCTGCTGCTGGCGCAGGGGCAGACGCTGCAGCAGGCGGTGGACTCGCTCGGCCATGTGGCCGAGGGCGTGTACTGCGCGCGCACCGTGGTGCAGCGCGCCCGCCACCTGGGGGTGGACATGCCCATCGCAGACGCGGTGGTGGCCTTGCTTGACGGCGCCTTGCGCCCCGACGAGGCTGTGGGCCGCCTCATGGGCCGCGACCCGGCGGCCGAGCTTTAAAACTCTAGGTTGTCGATCAGGCGCGTTTTGCCCAGGCGTGACGCGCCCAATACCACCAGCTCGCCGGCCTGGCGCTGATCGGGGGCGGGGGGCAACAGGTCGCTGCGGCGGCGCACGGTCAGGTAATCGCTGGCCCACCCTCGTGCGTCCAGGGTTTCGCGTGCCTTGGCTTCCAGTTGGTGGAGGTCGGTGCCGGTGGTCAGCGACTCGCGCGCCAGCGCTTTGAGCGCAAGCGACAGCTGCACCGCTTCCTGCCGCTCGGCGGCCGACAGGTAGCCGTTGCGCGAGCTCAGGGCCAGGCCGTCGTCGGCACGGCAGGTGTCGCCACCCACCACGTTGATGGGCATGGCGAACTGTTGCACCATGCGGCGGATCACCATCAGCTGCTGGTAGTCTTTTTTGCCGAACACGGCGGTGCGGGGGCCCTTGCCTTGCGAGAGCGCGCACTGGAACAGCTTCATCACCACCGTGCAAACACCCACAAAAAAGCCGGGACGGAAGTGGCCTTCGAGGATGTCGGCCAGTTCGGTGGGTGGGTGCACCTTGTAACCCTGGGGTTCGGGGTAGAGGTCTTTTTCTGACGGGGCGAACACGACGTCGCAGCCTTGCGCCGCGAGTTTTTCGCAGTCGGCTTCCAAGGTGCGCGGGTAGGTATCGAAGTCTTCGTGTGGTGCGAACTGCAGGCGGTTGACGAAGATGCTGGCCACCGTCACGTCGCCCAGGTTTTTGGCCTGTTTGACCAGGGCGATGTGGCCCTCGTGCAGGTTGCCCATGGTGGGCACGAAGGCGGGGGCATCAAAGGGGGCCAGCGCGGCGCGCAGGTCGGCGATGGTGTGAACAACTTGCATAGCGAAATCACCAGGCGTGGAGGGAATCGTCGGGGAAGCTGCCGTCTTTGACCGCAGCAACAAAGGCGGCCATGGCAGCGCGCACGCTGTCCTGGCCGGTCATGAAATTGCGCACGAACTTCGGGTTCTTGCCCAGGTTGATGCCCAGCATGTCGTGCATCACCAGCACCTGGCCGGCCGTGCCTTTGCCGGCGCCAATGCCGATCGTTGCGCAACGCGTGAGTTCGTGTGTCAGTTGGGCGGACAACGTGGCCGGCACCATTTCCAGCACCAACATGGCCGCGCCGGCGTCTTGCAGCGCGAGGGCTTCGGTGCGCAGGCGTTCAGACGCAGCGTCTCCCCGGCCCTGCACGCGGTAGCCGCCCAGGGCGTGCACGGTCTGCGGCGTCAGCCCCAGGTGGGCGCACACGGGAATGCCCCGTTCGACTAGGAAACGCACGGTCTCGGTGGTCCAGCCGCCGCCTTCGAGCTTGACCATGTGAGCACCGGCCTGCATCAGCACGCTGGCGCTGCGCAAGGCCAACTCGCGCGACTCGTGGTAGCTGCCGAACGGCAGGTCGGCAATCACCCACGTTGTGCCCTGCACCCGTTGCAGACCGCGCACCACGCTTTCGGTGTGGTAGCGCATGGTGTCCAGCGTCACGCCCACGGTGCTGGACAGGCCCTGGCAGACCATGCCCAGCGAGTCGCCCACCAACAGGCAGTCCACGCCGGCGGCATCGGCCACGGCGGCAAAGGTGGCGTCGTAGGCGGTGAGCATGGTGATTTTTTCGCCGCGCGTGCGCATGTCGTGCAGGCGGGGCAGGCTCACCGGCTTGCGCGGCGCCAGGGGCGACGCGGGGGGCAGGGTGCCGTAAGGCGTCGTCTGGGGGCTTGTCTCGCTCATGTGTCTGGTTGGTTGCAGTGCGAAAAGGCGGCAGTCTAGTCGAAGCGCGGTTTGCGCTGACCAGTGGTGAGGCGTGCGCAGACGGGCGGTGTGCTCCGGTGGTGGAAAATGCGGGTCCACAACGTGCCGTGGGGCGCAGGAAGCAGCAATGAGCGAAGTGGCAATGAACGACGTGATCGAGGTGGACTACGAGCAGCCCGCGTGCGCAACCCAACATGCCTGGGTGCGTGTGCCAGTGGAGCCTGGCCCACAGCGCCGGGCCGAACTCAAAGACAAGATCCGCCGCCTGCTCAAAGAGCGCAACGCGGTGATGGTGTCGCACTACTACGTGCACCCCGACCTGCAGGACCTGGCCGAGGAAACCGGTGGCCTGGTGAGCGACTCGCTGGAGATGGCACGCTTTGGCCGTGACCACGCCGCCACCACCCTGGTGGTGTCGGGCGTGCGCTTCATGGGCGAGACCGCCAAGATCCTCAGCCCCGACAAAACCATTCTGATGCCCGAGCTGGAGGCCCACTGCTCGCTGGACCTGGGCTGCCCCATCGATGCCTTCAGCGCCTTTTGCGACGCGCACCCCGACCGCACCGTGGTCGTCTACGCCAACACCAGCGCCGCCGTGAAGGCGCGGGCCGACTGGCTGGTCACCTCCAGCTGCGCGCTGGAGATCGTGGCCGCGCTGCACGCCAAGGGCCACAAAATCCTGTGGGCACCCGACAAACACCTGGGCGACTACATCCAGCGCCAGACCGGCGCCGACATGGTGATGTGGCAGGGGTCGTGCATCGTGCACGACGAGTTCAAGGCCACCGAGCTGCAAGCGCTGATGCACGAGCATCCCGATGCCAAGGTGCTGGTCCACCCCGAAAGTCCGGCCGACGTGATTGCCCTGGCCGACGCCGTGGGTTCCACCAGTGCCATCCTCAAGGCCGCGCGGGAAATGGATGCACGCGAGTTCATCGTCGCCACCGACAACGGCATGATGCACAAGCTGCGCACGCTCAACCCGGGCAAGACCTTCATCGAGGCCCCCACCGCCGGCAACAGCGCCACCTGCAAGAGCTGCGCGCACTGCCCCTGGATGGCCATGAACGGCTTGGAGGCCGTGGCCCAGGTGCTTGAAAAAGGCCTCAACACAATCCACGTCGATCCCGCCACCGCCGCCCGCGCCCGGCTGCCCATCGACCGCATGCTGGCCTTTACGGCCGCCCTGAAGGGCGGCAACGACGCCGGCGCCTTGGTGCCGAATATTGGCGCCGCGTGAAGCAGCCCGTTTGAGGATGCAGTGCCTTAACCGGGGATGCCGTCGATCCGGCTCTGCCGGTCGACTGGCATCGCCCCCTGGGGGGTGACGCCGCAGGCGGCGCGGGGGGTACCCAGTCAATTCGGGGTGTAGGCCAGGCGCACGTAAATGGGCGCAAAGGCCTCGGCCTGGGTCAGCTCAATCAGCGTTTCCTTGGCCAGTTCCAGCATGGCGATGAAGGTCACCACCATCACCGGTGCGCCTTTTTCGGGGTCGAACAGTTCGCCGAATTCGACAAATTTGCGCCCCTGCAACTGGCGCAACACCAAGCTCATGTGCTCGCGCACCGACAGTTCTTCGCGGCTGATCTTGTGGTGCTGGACCAACTTGGCGCGTTGCAGGATGTCGCGCCAGGCCTGTTGCAGTTCGCTGGCCGAGACATCCGGAAAACGCGGCACCAGGGCCTGCTCCACATAGACCTCGGCACGCAAAAAGTCGCGCCCGTACTGCGGTGCGTCGGCCAGCGCCTGGGCGGCCAGTTTCATCTGCTCGTATTCCAGCAGCCGGCGCACCAGTTCGGCACGCGGGTCCTCCGCTTCCTCGCCGTCCTCGGTCTTCTTGGGCGGCAGCAGCATGCGCGACTTGATCTCGATCAGCATGGCCGCCATCAGCAGGTACTCGGCCGCCAATTCGAGGTTGCTGGCGCGGATTTCATCGACATAGGCCAGGTACTGGCGCGTGAGCGCCGCCATGGGGATGTCGAGGATGTTGAAGTTCTGCTTGCGGATCAGGTAGAGCAGCAGGTCCAGCGGGCCTTCAAAGGCTTCGAGGAAGACCTGCAGCGCATCGGGCGGGATGTAGAGGTCCTGCGGCAGTTTGAAGAGAGGCTCGCCGTACAGGCGCGCCAGGGCCACCTGGTCCACTACCTCCGGCATGTCGGCGGCCGTGGCGGCGGTCAGGGCTTGCGCCAGGCTGTCCAGGGACGCGGCGTCCGCGCCACCTTGGCTCATGGTGCTCAGCGCGGGTCGGCGTTGGTCTGGTACACGTAGGGCTTTTGGGCCACGCGGGCGGCGTTGGCCTGAGCCTGCTGGTCACGGTCCACCTGTTTGTCCCACAGCAGGGCGCGGCCTTCGCGTTGCTCGGCTTCCAGCGCGGGCTTGGCGGCCTTGAGGGACTCGATGAACTGCGTGGCGTCGGAGGTGTAGTGGGGGCGGGCGAAGAGGGACATGGCCAAAACCGTTCGGTCAGACGAAAACGGCAATTTTACCGGGAGCGGTGTCTGTCACTGGAAGGTGTGCAGGTGTTGTGCAAACCCCGATCGCTCGATGAGTGAGCGCGGCTGTTCGTTCACGCCCACCATGCCCAGCTTGCCGCCTTTTTTGTCCAGCGCCTTGTGCAGTTGCTCCAGGGCGTCCAGTCCGGTGGTGTCGAGCGAGATCATGTGGGTGGCGTCCAGCATCAGCGCCTGGCCCGGTTCGGCTGCTTCGGCGGCGGCCAGCAACGGGTCCACCTTGGCCACCGCGCCAAAAAACAGCGAGCCGTACAGCTTGAAGGTGATTTGCTGCGGCGTGCGCGCCACCTCCTCCACACGAAAGATGGCGCTTTGCCGCCGCACGAACAGCACACAGGCCAGCACCAGGCCCAGCTCCACCGCCACCGTGAGATCGAACACGATGGTGACAAAGAAGGTGGACAACATCATCAGCCGGTAGTGGTTGCTGAAGTGGCGCAAGCGGCCAAACTCGCGCCACTCGCCCATGTTCCAGGCCACAAACAGCAGCACCCCAGCCAGCACCGCCAGCGGGATGTGCATGGCCAACGGCGCGGCGATGAGCACCACGGCCGCCAGGGTGAGTGCGTGCACGATGCCCGCCACCGGCGAGGTGGCGCCCGCGCGGATGTTGGTGACGGTGCGTGCGATGGTGCCGGTGGCCGGCATGCCGCCAAAAAACGGCACCACGGTGTTGGCAATGCCCTGGGCCATCAGCTCCTGGTTGGGGTCGTGTTTGGGGCGGTCGCCCAGCTGGTCGGCCACGCGGGCGCACAGCAGCGATTCGATGGCGCCCAACAACGCGATGGTGAGCGTGGGTGTGACCAGCAGACGCACGGTTTCCCACGAAAACGCCGGCAACTCGAAGGCCGGCAGGCCTTGTGGGATGCCCCCAAAACGCGAGCCAATCGTCTCCACCGGCAAACTCAGTGCCCAGGCCAGCAGCGACAGTGTGACCAGCGCCACCACCGGTGCCGGCAGGCGCGAGGTGGCGCGCAAGGCACTGACGGTGTCCATTTGGTCCAGTCGCTGGCGGAACTTCGAATCGACCGCCCACAGCCTGGGCCACACAAACAGACCCACCACACACAAGGCGCCCAGCAGCAGCGCGTGGCCGTTGATGGTGTGCAGGTGGCGGCCAATGATGGCGATCTGACTGAAGAAGTCGCCCGGCATCTTGGCGATGTCCAGCCCCAGCCAGTCGCGCAGTTGCGAGAGGGCGATCAGCACCGCGATGCCGTTGGTGAACCCAATCACCACACTCACCGGCACATAACGCACCAGGTTGCCCAGCTTGAAAAACCCCAGCAGGAACAGCAGCACCCCGGCGCTGGCGGTGGCAATCAGGAGGTTGGCCACGCCGTAGCGCTCCACGATGCCGTAGACGATGACGATGAAAGCACCCGCAGGCCCGCCAATTTGCACCGACGAGCCGCCCAAGGCAGAAATGAGGAAGCCGGCGATGATGGCCGTCCACAGCCCGGCTTCGGGCTTGAGACCGCTGGCGATGGCAAAGGCCATGGCCAGGGGCAGGGCCACAATGCCCACGGTGGCGCCGGCCCCCACGTCTTTGGCCAGGCGTTCGCTGTTGTAGCCTTTCAGATCACTCAGCAGGCGGGGGCGGAAGGGGGCCAGGGGCGGCAGGCCTTTGGGCAACATCGCGGCATGTTACAGCCGCTCGCATTTCACCGAACTGACAGACGGCGCCCCAAAAGGCAGGGGTTTACACTGATTCGCCGCCATGTGGCGGCTTGGCAGGGAAGACATGAACCACACCATCCGCAACCGATTTCGCAGCCGATGCGCCGCGCTGGGCCTGGCCGCCAGTGCGCTGGTGCTGATGGGCTGCGACCCGCAGCGCATCAGCGAACTGGAAGAAGGCGTCTCGACCGAGGCCGATGTGCGCGAGCGTTTTGGCCCACCCGAGGCGGTGTGGGATGCGCCCGAAGGCGGTCAGGTGTACGAGTACAACCGCCAGCCCGCAGGCGACGTGAACTACCAGATCACCATCGGTGCCGACGGCAAGATGTCGGCGCTGCGCCAGGTGCTTACCCCGCAGAACTTTGCCCAGATCACGCCGGGCATGATGATGGAAGATGTGCGACGCCGCCTGGGCAAACCCATGAAGGTCACGCCCTACGAACTCAAGCGCGAAACCCACCACGACTGGCGCTACCGCGACGGTCCCAACGACAGCGACCGCAAGGTCTTCACCGTGGTGTTCGACAGCGACCTGCGGGTGCTGTCCACGATGTCGGCGCGCGACCCTGAGTTGGACCAGGGCAGCCGCTGAGGTTTTAGCGCACTCTCATGCCGGGCTGGGCGCCCGGCCAGGGGTTGAGCACGTAAATGCCCGGGTTGGTTTTCTCGTCGCCATGGCTGGCCGCCAGCACCATACCTTCGCTCACGCCGAACTTCATCTTGCGTGGCGCCAGGTTGGCCACCATCACGGTGAGCTTGCCGATCAGATCGGCGGGCTGGTAGGCGCTGGCGATACCGCTGAACACGTTGCGCGTTTTGCCCTCGCCCACGTCGAGCGTGAGGCGCAGCAGCTTGGTCGAACCTTCGACCGGTTCGCAGTTCACGATCTGGGCGATGCGCAGGTCGATTTTGGCGAAGTCGTCGATGGCGATGGTGGGCGCCAGCTCCTCGCCGCCGGGCACCACCTTCTCGGGCTCGGGCGCGGCAGGGGCTTCGAACAGTGCGTCGAGTTGCTTCACGTCCACGCGCTGCATCAGGTGCTGGTAGGTGCCGATGGTGTGGCCGGCGCCCAGCAGGCGGTCGGCGTCTGCAAAGGCCAGGGCAGGCACCTGCAGGAAGGCCTCGACCTGGGCCGCCAGCGACGGCAGCACCGGCTTGAGGTAGATGGACAACAGCCGGAAGGCCTCGATGCAGGTGCTGCACACGTCTTGCAGGCGGGCGTCTTGCCCTTCTTGTTTGGCCAGCTCCCACGGCTTGTTGGCATCCACGTATTCGTTCACGCGGTCGGCCAGCAACATCACCTCGCGCAGGGCGCGGGCGGTGTCGCGGGCTTCAAACAGCGCGGCGATGTCCACACGCTGTTCTTGCAGACGCGACAGCAGGGTCTGGCCATCGGCGCTCACCACACCCAACTGGCCGCCGAAGCGTTTGGTCAGGAAGCCGGCGGCGCGCGATGCGATGTTGACGAACTTGCCGATCAGGTCGCTGTTGACCCGGGCCATGAAGTCTTCGGGGTTGAAGTCGATGTCTTCGTTGCGGCCGTTGAGTTTGGCGGCCAGGTAGTAGCGCAGCCACTCGGGGTTCATGCCGAGACCCAGGTACTTGAGCGGGTCCAGGCCGGTGCCCCGGCTCTTGCTCATCTTCTCGCCGTTGTTGACGGTGAGGAAGCCGTGCACGTAGACCGCGTTGGGCACCTTGCGACCGCTGAAATGCAGCATGGCCGGCCAGAACAGCGTGTGGAAGGTGATGATGTCCTTGCCGATGAAGTGGAACTGCTCCACCGCCGGGTCGGCCAGGAAGGCGTTGAAGTCCCGTCCGGTTTTGTCAAACAGGTTCTTCAGCGAGGCCAGGTACCCCACCGGCGCGTCCAGCCACACATAAAAGTACTTGCCCGGTGCGTCGGGGATTTCGATGCCGAAGTAGGGCGCGTCGCGGCTGATGTCCCAGTCGCCCATGCGGGGCTTGCCGTCTTCGCCGGGCTCGATCCATTCGCGGATCTTGTTAAGCACCTCGGGTTGCACCGCGCCACTGGTGGTCCAGGCTTTGAGGAAGTCCAGGCAGCGCGGGTCGGACAATTTGAAGAAGAAGTGCTCGGAGGTCTTGAGCACCGGTTCGGCGCCTGACAGGGCCGAATAGGGATTCTTCAAGTCGGTGGGCGAATACACGGCGCTGCACACCTCGCAGTTGTCGCCATACTGGTCTTTGGCGCCACACTTGGGGCATTCGCCCTTGATGAAGCGGTCGGGCAGGAACATGTTTTTCTGTGGGTCGAAAAACTGCTCGATGGTGCGCGTCTCGATCAGCCCATTGGCCTTGAGCGCGCGGTAGATGTCCTGCGCCAGCGCGTGGTTCTCGGGGCCATCGGTGCTGTGCCAGTTGTCGAAGGCGATGTGGAATCCGTCGAGGTAAGGTTTGCGGCCGGCGGCGATGTCGGCCACGAACTGCTGCGGCGTTTTGCCGGCTTTTTCCGCCGCGATCATGATGGGGGCACCGTGGGCGTCGTCGGCACAGACGAAGTGCACATCGTGCCCCAGCATGCGCTGGAACCGCACCCAGATGTCGGCCTGGATGTATTCCATGATGTGGCCGATGTGGAAATGGCCGTTGGCGTAGGGCAGGGCGGTGGTGACGAACAGGCGGCGGGGCGTCATGGTCTCGGGCTCGGTCAGGGGTCGCGGAAAGCTTGGGATTGTAGGTGGCAGGCCGTGCCGGCAGTGCCGCGTGGCGCCAACGGGCACAAAGCCAGCCAGCCCCAAGGGTCGGCCCGGCTTGGTTAGACTCTGCGCTCTTACAACCAGAGGCAGACGTATTTCATGGCGATCACAGCGCAGCACATCCAGGACGCCCTGCAGGGCGTGGTGGACCCCAACACCGGCAAGGATTTCGTCTCGTCCAAGTGCGTCAGGAACCTGCAGGTGCAGGACGGCGACGTGTCCTTCGACGTCGAGCTCGGTTACCCGGCCAAGAGCCAGATTCCGGGCTTCCGCAAAGCCTTGATCGCCGCCGCCAAAAGCGTGCAGGGCGTGGAGAACGTTTCCGTCAACGTGACCACCAAGATCACCAGCCACGCCGTGCAGCGCGGCGTGCAGTTGCTGCCCAGTGTCAAGAACATCATTGCCGTGGCCTCGGGCAAAGGCGGTGTGGGCAAAAGCACCACCGCCGTCAACCTGGCCCTGGCGCTGGCCGCCGAAGGTGCCACCGTGGGCATTCTGGATGCCGACATCTACGGCCCCAGCCAGCCCATGATGATGGGCATCGAAGGCCGGCCCGAAAGTGTGGACGGCCAGACCATGGAGCCGCTGGAGAACTACGGCGTGCAGGTCATTTCCATCGGGTTCCTGATCGACAAGGACGAGGCCATGATCTGGCGTGGCCCCATGGCCACGCAGGCGCTGGAGCAGTTGCTGCGCCAGACCAACTGGAAAGACCTCGACTACCTGATCGTGGACATGCCACCGGGCACCGGCGACATCCAGCTGACCCTGAGCCAACGTGTGCCCATGACCGGCGCCGTCATCGTCACGACGCCGCAGGACATCGCCCTGCTCGATGCGCGCAAAGGCATCAAGATGTTCGAAAAGGTCGGTGTGCCCATCCTGGGCATCGTCGAGAACATGGCCGTGCATGTGTGCACGAACTGCGGCCATGTGGAGCACATCTTCGGTGCCGACGGCGGCAAGAAGATGGCGGCGGAATACGGCATGGATTACCTGGGCGCGCTGCCGCTGAAGATGCAGATCCGCGAGCAGGCCGACAGCGGTCGTCCCACCGTGATTGCCGATCCCGATGGCGAGGTGGCTGGCCTCTACAAGGCCGTGGCGCGCCAGGTGGCCATCAAGATCGCGGCCAAGGCCAAAGACTTCTCCAGCAAGTTCCCCACCATCAAGGTGTCCAAGGACACCTGAAAGCCACACCATGGCCGAGCGCCCAACCCTCACTGTCGCCGTGGTGATGCGGCGCGAGCCGGTGGCCGGCCCGCAGGCACGATGGATGCCCTGGCGCTGGGTTTTGGCCGACGTGGTGCCCCAGGCCGAGCTGGGGCTGCCTGACGAGGTCACCACCGTTCAGCGCATTGAAGACACCCAGGGCGGTGAGGCCCATGGGGCCGAGCATTGGGTGTTCCCGGGGTTTCGCATCGAGCTGTACCGCGACGATGTCGAAGGGCATTTTCTCAACCTCTCCACCGAACGCCCGGCCGTGTGGGTGATGTGGCGGCCCGATGAAAGTGGGGCGCCCGAGGCCTTGCCCGCGCCACAGATCGTCACCCTCAGCTACACCGACGCCGGCCGCTGGCTGGACGCGCAGGAGCGCGTGGACCAGGTGCCCGCCAACGCCGACATGGTGGCGTGGCTGCGCGCTTTTGTGGCCGAGCATTACCAGCCCGAGGCCAAGCGTCGCAAGCGGCCCGAGAGCTTCCGCCCGCTCACCGACCGCTTCGGGCAGCCTGCCCGCATCTCTACCGACAAGCTCAAACCCGGTGGACAGGGGCCAGGGTTGGTACCAGGGCAGGGTCGGGGAGGCGCGGCGCCATGACACTTCGCATCGGGATTTCGGCGCGCCTGTTGCACGAGCCACCCGCCGGCCTGGGCCTGCCGCAGAAACGCCTGCAGTTTCTCGAAAGCTCCATGGCGCACTGGATCATGGCGCACGGCGCCATCCCACTGATGATGCCGTTCGTGGACGAAGCCAGCCCACAACTGGTCAACCGCGCCCCGGTGGCAGAGATGGTGGAGCTGCTCGACGGGCTGGTGCTGCAGGGTGGCATCGACATCTGCCCCGAAACCTACGGCGAGGCCTTGCGCCACCCGGACTGGGCCGGCGATCCGATCCGCGACCGCTACGAGCTGGCCTTGCTGCGCGGCTTCATCGAGGCGGGCAAACCCGTGCTCGGGGTGTGCCGGGGCGCCCAACTCATCAACGTGTATTTTGGCGGTTCGCTGATGCAGGACATCCCCTCCGATTGCGAGGGCGCCACCCTGCACCAGGACACCGCCCGCTATGACCGCCTGATGCACGACGTGGCTTTTGAGCCGGATTCCCTGCTGGCTACGCTGTACCCGGCCCCACTGCCACACCGCATCACCAGCATCCACCACCAGTGCGTGAAACGTCTGGGCGATGGTCTGGTGGTGGAAGCACGTTGTCCGCAAGACGGCGTCATCGAAGCCATCCGCCATGCCGGGCCCGGTTTTGTGTTGGGCGTGCAATGGCACCCGGAATTTCACCTGAACCTGGACGAAGCGCTGCAAGGCCTGCTCGACAGCGGCCCGGTGATGCAAGCCTTTCTGGACGCCGCCTGGGCCCGTGCCGACCGCCCCCGCACGGCGGCAACGGCATGAGCACCGACGACGGTTTTTTCTCGCGCTGGTCGCGCCGCAAGGCGCAGGTGCGAGGCGGTGAGGCCGTGCCAGAGCCGACACCGACGCCAATCGCGCCCTTGCGCCCCTTGGCGCCCACCGTGGGCACCCAGGGCCGCACCGCGCCCGCTGCGGTGCCCGCCGTGGCGCCTGCGCCCGCCGACACACCTGCCACCGAAGTGGTGCCCGCCGCACCACCGGCACCCACCCTGCAAGACACCGAGGCCCTGACGCCTGCGTCCGACTTCAGCCGCTTTGTGGCGCGTGACGTGGCGCCCGATGTGCGCAACGCCGCCGTGAAAAAACTGTTTGCCGATCCCCACTTCAACGTGATGGACGGTTTGGACATCTACATCGACGACTACAGCAAACCCGATCCGCTGCCGCTGGCATTGGCGCGCAAGCTCACCAGCGCGCAATTCATGAAGGTGTTTGATGCACCTGAGCAAGCGCCCGAGGCAGCCCCTCAGGATGCACCTCAGGTGCCCTCTCAGGCAGCGTCCGCAAAGCTGCCCGAGCAAACCGCTGCCGACAACCTGCCCCCTCCCACGGAACCGACCGAGCCCCATGGGCCCCCCGCATGACCACGCTGATCTGCAACTGCAACCGCACCATGCCGCTGGACGTGCCCGCTCTGGGCCGCGCCCTGGGCGAAACGCTCACCGAACACACCACGCTGTGCCGGCGCGAGGCGCCCGCCTTTCAACAGGCCGCCCGCGGCGGCGACGACTTGGTGGTGGCGTGCACCCAGGAAAGCCGTCTGTTCGTTGAACTCGCTGAGCAGACAGAAGGCAGTCCACCGCTGGACGTGCGGCCCATCCACTTCGTCAACCTGCGCGAGACCGGCGGCTGGGGCCGCGAAGCCCAACAGGCCACACCCAAGATGGCCGCGCTGCTGGCCGCAGCCCGCCTGCCCGAGCCCGAGCCGGTGCCCACGGCCACCTACAAAAGCGCCGGCCGGCTGTTGGTGATCGGTCCGCTGGAGCGCGCTGAGGCCCTGGCCGCCCAGGTGGCCGACACGCTGCAGGTCAGCCTGTTCGCCACCGGCGGCGCTGGCATGCAGGCGCGCCGATACCCGGTCATGGCTGGGCGCCTTGCGCGCGTGAGTGGCTGGCTGGGCGCCTTTGACGTGAGCTGGGCCACCGACAACCCCATCGACCTCGACCTCTGCACCCGCTGCAACGCCTGCGTGTCGGCCTGCCCCGAAGGCGCCATCGGGCTGGATTACCAGATCGATCTGAACGCCTGCAAGTCCCATCGCGATTGTGTGAAAGTCTGCGACGCGCCCGGCGCCATCCAGTTCGGTCGCGACGCCACCGAGCACAGCGAGCGCTTCGACCTCGTGCTCGACCTGCGCGACGCACCCGCCTTCACCCAGCACGCCTTGCCCCAGGGCTACTTCCACCTGCCGACCAGTGCAGATGCCACGGCGCAGCTGAGCGCCCTGCTCAAGCTGCGCGAGCTGGTGGGCGAGTTCGAAAAGCCCAAGTTCTTCCAGTACAAGGCCAAACTTTGCGCTCACGGGCGCAACGAACAACTCGGCTGCAATGCGTGTGTGGACATCTGCTCGGCCTCGGCCATCCAGTCGCGCCTGGACAGCGACGCCAAGCGCAACCAAATCGAGGTCAACCCCTACCTGTGTGTGGGCTGCGGCGCCTGCACCACCGTGTGCCCCACCGGTGCGTTGAGCTACCACTACCCGAGCGCGCCCGACCAGGGCCGGCGCGTGCGCACCCTGGTGTCGGCTTACACCAAGGCCGGTGGCAAGGCCGCTGCGGTGCTGTTCCACAGCCAGCAGGCTGGGTCCGCGCTGATCAGCGACCTGGGCCGCGCGGCCAGCCTCGACAAGTCGATCAACGGCGTGCCCGCGCGCGTGCTGCCGCTGGCCGGCTGGCACACCGCCAGTCTGGGCCTGGAGGTCTGGCTGGCCGCCAAGGCCTGGGGCGCCAGCCAGGTGTGGGTGCTGGCTACCGGCGAAGAGGCACCCGACTACCTGCGTGCGTTGGGTGAGCAGATGGCCATTGGCAATGCCTTGTTGCAAGGCCTGGGCTACGCGGGTGAACATTTCCGCCTGCTGCACGCCCGCGATGCGCGCGATCTGGCCACCCTCGACGCCGACCTGCGCGCCGCGCCGGCCGCCACTGTGTCCGTGCCCGCTGCGTTTGCGGTGCAGGCCGAAAAACGCGCCACGCTGGAGCTGGCGCTGGACCACCTCATGGCCCACGCGCCCCAGCGCAACGAGACGCCGATTGCCTTGCCCGCCGCCGGCTCGCCTCTGGGCCAGGTGCTGGTGGATGCGAACAAGTGCACCCTGTGCCTGAGTTGCGTGAGCGCCTGCCCGGCCAGTGCGCTGCTCGACAACCCCGACCGCCCACAACTGCGCTTCACCGAGAAGAACTGCGTGCAATGTGGCCTGTGCGTGAAGACCTGCCCCGAGGACGCCCTGCAACTGCAGGCCCGCCTGTTGCCCCTTGATGCGCGCAAGCAGCCGCGTGTGCTCAACGAAGCCCAGCCCTACGGCTGCATCCGCTGCGGCAAACCCTTTGGCACGCTCAAGGGCGTGGAGGCCATGTTGGGCCGTCTGGCCGGGCACAGCATGTTCCAGGGCGCAGCGCTGGAGCGCCTCAAAATGTGTGGCGACTGCCGCGTGATTGACCTGCACACCGCCACCAACGAATCCCGCATCACCGACCTGTGACCCCGCCATGAGCCTGCCACCCCCCACCAGCAGCGCGCTGGACGAAGAAACCGCCCGCGCCGAGGTCTACGGCCTGTTGGCCGCCCTGTACTACGCGCCGCCTCCGGCCGAGTTGCTGGCGCAGATCCGTGTGGCCGTGACCGAGGCACCGGCGAGCGGCGCCTTTCTGGAAGAAAGCTGGCGCCAGTTGGTGGGCCGGACACGCGAACTCAGCGACCAGGCCGTGGCCGATGAGTTCGACGCCTTGTTCGGTGGCCTGGGCAAACCCGAAGTGCAGCTGTTTGGCTCCCACCACCTGAGCGGTTTTTTGAACGAAAAACCGCTGGCCGCGCTGCGCGGCGATCTGGCCGCGCTGGGCCTCACGCGCGACGAGGCCATGCCCGAAACCGAAGACCACATCGCCTACCTGTGCGAGGTCATGCGTTTCCTCATCGCTGGCGACGATGTCGAGGTCTCCAACCTCACCCGCCAGCAGGCCTTCTTCACCACCCACCTCCAGCCCTGGGTGATGGCCTTGTGCGACGCGCTGGAGGCCCATCCCAAAGCGCGCTTCTACGGTGCCCTGGCCGGCTTCACGCGGGCGTTCTTCAGCGTCGAGGCACAGGGCTTTGACATGTTGACCTGAACCGATCGGAGGAGATGATGGAAGCCAACCACCACCGTTTCAGCGAGTTGTTCGCCCAGCTTGGCCTGCCGGCCGACCCGGCGGGCATCGCCACCTTCATCCAGCGCCATTCGCCGCTGTCGGCCGATGTGTTGCTGGCCGAGGCACCGTTCTGGACCCCGGCCCAGGCCACGCTGTTGCGCGAGCAACTGCTGGTGGATGCCGATTGGGCGGAAGTGGTCGATCAGCTCAACGCCGCGCTGCGAGGCTGATCACAAGGCGCCGGGCCGGCCATCGCCGGTGCGTGCGTTGGCTTCGGCCGGCGCCATCGGTTCGGTCAGCAGGCGGATGCGGAACGCGGCGCCGGGTCCATCCATGCGGTTGTCGGCTTCGAGCTTGCCGCCGTAGCGTTCCACCAGCCCCAGGCTGATCCACAAGCCCAGGCCATTGCCATCGTTTTTGGTGGTGAAGAAGGGGCTGAACAGGCGATCTCGCACGGCGTCGCTCAGGCCGGGACCCTGGTCCAGTACCGAGATCACGGCCCCTTGGGGCTGGCCCTGGTCGTCCAACCAATCGCGCGTTTCCAGTGTCAGTTCACCACCCTCGGGCATGGCCTGGATGGCGTTGATCAGCAGGTTGATCACCACCTGTTGCAGTTCCTGCGGGTTGAAGCCCACACGCTGGGTGGCGCCGCAATCGCGGGTGACGCTGATGCGCCGCTGGTGCAGCAGGTGGCTCACCAGCACCAGGCAGGCATCCACTGTCTGCCGGGTGTCCAGCGTTTCCACGTAGCCCGCGTATTCGGTGGGGCGGGCGTATTGCAGCAGTTGCGTCACGATCAGGCGCATGCGCTCCACTTGCTGGTCCAGCAATTGGATTTCGGCCCGCACCGGTTCGGCTTGTGCGCCCAGTGTTTCGCGCATGAGGTCCAGGTTGCCCTGCATCACCGCGATGGGGTTGTTGATTTCGTGGGCGATGCTGGCGGTGAGCTGGCCGATGGCGGCGAGTTTTTCGCTCTTGACCAGTTGCTGCTGTGCCTGGCGCAGCGAAGCGTTGCTGGCGGCCAGCTCGCGCGTGCGCTCGGCCACCTTGAGGTCCAGCTCGTTGGCCCAGGCCTGCAGCGCACGGGTCTTGTCGTCGATGGTGTCGAGCAACTCGTCGAGGTGGGCCGCCAAGGCGCCGATTTCGTCGCGTGCCGCCACCGCGCCCACGCGCGCGTTCGACTCACCCGACTCCACCCGGCGCATGGTCTGGTTCATCTGCTCCACGGGTTTGAAGATGCTGCGCGCCCAGCGCACCGAGAACACGGCGGCCGCGGCCATCACCGCGAGAAAGATCAGGCCGATCACGGCCACCATCGCGTAGCGCATCCAGCGGAACGGTTGTTCCAGGTAGCCCACGTACAACATGCCGATGCGCTGCTCGTCGGCATCGAGCAGCGGCTGGTAGGCGCTCACGTACCAGTCGTTGACCACAAAGGCGCGGTCCAGCCAAGTCTGGCCCTGGCCCAGCACCGCGTCGCGCACCGCCTTTGACACGCGTGTGCCCACGGCGCGCTGGTCCTGGAACAGGCGCACGTTGGTGGTGATGCGCACGTCGTCCAGGAACAGGGTGGCGGTGCCTTGGCTGCCAAAGGGCAGCGAGCCTTCGGGGTAGACGATGCGGTTGATGTGGTCGATGAAGTCCAGGTTCTGGTTGAGCATCAGACCACCGCTGAGGACGCCCAGCAGCTGGCCGGCGTCGTCACGCACCGGCAGGGTGGACACCATCACCATGGCCCGGTCTTCAATGCTGCGTTCGGTGGGGGTGGCGTTGCGCGTCGGCACCAGCGGGATGCGCAGCCGGTCAGCCACTGCGGGCGCGATCTGCCGCATGGTCTCGGGGGGCAACAACACCAGGCGGGCAGCACTTTGTGGCATGGCGCCGCCGGGCAACGTGGCCGCCAGGGCCGGCGGCAGCGTGGGGCTGCCGGTGGGGTAGAAGTTCAGGAAGTCCAGCCGCAGCCGGTTGCGTTCCTGCGCCAGCAGGGTGTCGGTGGGCTGCTGTTCCGCCAGCGCGCGCACCAGCGCGTGGGATGCCGCCACGCCCCAGGTGCCCGACCCCACTTCGCTGAGCACCTGTTCGAAGTAGCCCTGTGCCACCGCCAGGTCGGCGCGCACCTTGGTGATCATCAGGCGGTCGTAGGCCACGTTGCTCCACAGCGTGAGGGCGAGCACCAGCAGCGGAAACACGACGGCCAGTGGCAGCAGCGCCATGGCCAGCAGCTTGTGGCGGATGGAGGCGGCCAGCCACGCAGGGCTGCGCCAGAAGTTCATGCGCTTTGCCACTCGGCCACGCGACGCTCCAGCGTGCGACGCGACACGCCCAACAATTGCGCGGCCTTGGTCTTGTCCCCCTGCACCGATTCCAGCACGCTTTGGATGTGCCGTTTTTCCATGGTGTGCAGATCGGTCACGGGGGCATTCGCTGACGGCGTGCTGGGCAGTTGCGGGTACAGCGCCGAGACGTTGAGCTGCCCCAGAATCAGCGAGCGTTCGATCAGGTTGCGCAATTCGCGCACGTTGCCGGGCCAGTCGTATTGCGACAGGAAGCGTTGTTCGTCCTCGCTGATGGCGATGGGCTCCAGGCCCAGGGCGGGGCACAACTCGCCCATGAAGTGGGCCACCAGCGCGGGGATGTCGGGCTTGTGGTCGCGCAACGGCGGCAGGCTCAGGTCCACCACCTGCAGCCGGTAGAACAGGTCGGCACGGAAGCGCCCGGCGGCCACTTCGTCGGCCAGGCGGCGGTTGGTAGCGGCCACGATGCGCACGTCCACCGGCACCAGCTGCTGACTGCCCACGGGGCGGATGTGCAGGTCTTCGATGGTGCGCAGCAAGGTGGCCTGGATGGACAGCGGCAGCTCGGCCACCTCATCGAAAAACAGGGTGCCGCCCTGGGCGTAGTAAAACAGCCCGTCGCGCGAGCGGGTGGCGCCGGTGAAGGCGCCTTTGGCGTGGCCGAACAGCTCGCTTTCGATCAGCTCGGGCGAGACCGAGGCGCAGTTCAATGGCACAAAGGGGCCGTTGGCGCGCGCGCTGCGGGCGTGCAGCTCGCGTGCCACCAGCTCCTTGCCCGTGCCCGATTCACCCTGCAGCAGCACGGTGCTGTTGACCGCCGCGAGGCGGTTGATCGCGTCGCGCAGGCGGGCCATGTCGGGCGACTCGCCGACCAGCGACGAGCTCTCGCTGCGGCGCAGGCTGCAGTCGCGTTTGAGCACGAAGTTCTCGCGCGCCAGGCGGGCGCGCTCGAAGCTGTGTTTGACCGCGTTGAGGATTTGTGGCACCCGAAAGGGCTTGAGGATGAAGTCGGAAGCGCCCGCGCGCAGCGCCTCGATGGCGGTGTCCAGGTCGGCGAAGGCGGTGATCAGAATGACCTCACCCGAGAACCCTTGCTCGCGCAGCTCCTTGAGCCAGGCCACGCCGTTTTTGCCGGGCAGCGAAATGTCGAGCACGATGAGGTCGAAGTGCTGTTCGCGCAGCAGCGCTTCACCTTCTTCGGCGCTGCCTGCGCTTTCCACAAAGTGGCAACGTGGCGCCAGCGTCTTGACCAGGAAGTGGCGCATGCCCTGTTCGTCGTCCACCACGAGGATGGACCAGTTGGGCCAGCCGTCGGCGGTTCTGTCGGTGCCAAGGGGATAGGGGAGGGTTGCCACGGCGCTGGATTCTACGGAGGTATCCGTGTGAATCACTCGGCTATTGGCGAAATCCCCACAACCCACCACGCCGTGCAAACGCGACAAATTGTCGCGGTGTGCGCGACAAGCTGGCGGTTGGTTGGCGCGACATGGGCCACGCCCTGGCGATGGGGTGCTTGGGTGGGCCTGGCCTGTGAATTGCTTAGCGCGTGCCCGTTTTTTCACGTCTGCTCTTGTTGCAGCGCATCAATCCCGACGCTGCGGCGTCGCGCGACAAGTTCCCCGTGCAATCGGATCGCTGGCGCACTACAGTTCACGGTGTTATGAATGCCAAGCCATACGTGAGGTTGCGTGTGGCTGCTCACGCACATCCAGGAGACACGCATGCGAAAACCCGACCCGGCCCAGCCCCGCTCGCTCAACCGCCGTTCCCTGTTTGCCGGCGCCGGCACCCTGGGTGCCGTGGCCGCCGCAGCCACCTTGTTGCCCAGCGCGCCCGAGCTTGAAGCCCAGGTCGCGCCCGTTTTGCCCAAGCCCGAACGTGGCGGTGGCTACACCCTGACGGAACACGTCAAGCAGTACTACAAAACCACCCGCATCTGACGCTGCGGGCGAGGAGATCAACACCATGTTGCTGACCAAAAAAACCTCCGGCGGCGCGGGCTCCAGCTCGACCGCATTTGTGCACAGCCTGCGCCGTGGCTTGCAGAACGCCTTGCCCACGGTGGACCGCCGCAGCTTTCTGCGTCGCTCTGGCTTGGGGCTGGGTGTGGGCCTTGCGGCCAGCCAGCTCACGCTGGTGAAAAAGGCCAAAGCGGCCACCGGTGGCTCCATTGACGGCACCGGCAAGATCGAGGTCAAACGCACCGTTTGCACCCATTGCTCGGTGGGCTGTGCCACCGACGCCATCGTGGAAAACGGCGTCTGGGTGCGCCAGGAGGCGGTGTTCGACTCGCCCATCAACCTGGGCGCCCACTGCGCCAAGGGCGCGGCCTTGCGTGAACACGGCCACGGCGAGTACCGCCTGCGCTACCCAATGAAACTGGTCAACGGCAAGTACCAGCGCATCAGTTGGGACACCGCCCTGAACGAGATTACCGAGAAGATGAAAGAGTTGAAGGCCGCGAGTGGCCCCGACTCCGTGTACTTCGTTGGCTCGTCCAAACACAACAACGAGCAGGCCTACCTGCTGCGCAAGTTCGTGAGCTTCTGGGGCAGCAACAACTGCGACCACCAGGCGCGCATCTGCCACAGCACCACCGTGGCCGGTGTGGCCAACACCTGGGGCTACGGCGCCATGACCAACTCGTACAACGACATGCAGAACAGCAAGGTCGCTCTGTACATCGGCTCCAACGCCGCCGAGGCGCACCCTGTTTCGATGCTGCACATGCTGCACGCCAAGGAAACCGGCTGCAAGATGATCGTGGTCGATCCGCGCTTCACACGCACCGCGGCCAAGGCCGACGAGTACGTGCGCATCCGCTCCGGCACCGACATCCCCTTCCTCTTCGGTTTGCTGTACCACATCTTCAAGAACGGCTGGGAAGACAAGCAGTACATCAACGACCGCGTCTATGGCATGGAGTCGGTGAAAGCCGACGTGCTGGCCAAGTGGACACCCGACAAGGTGGAAGAGGCCTGCGGCGTCAAGGAAGACCAGATGTTCAAGGTCGCCAAGATGCTGCACGACAACAACCCTGGCACCATCGTGTGGTGCATGGGCCAGACGCAGCACACCATTGGCAACGCCATGGTGCGGGCCTCGTGCATCCTGCAGCTGGCCCTGGGCAACGTGGGCAAAAGCGGTGGCGGCACCAACATCTTCCGTGGCCACGACAACGTGCAGGGCGCCACCGACGTCGGCCCCAACCCCGATTCGCTGCCCGGCTACTACGGCCTGGCCGCCGGCTCGTGGAAACACTTCGCCGCCACCTGGGGCGTGGACTACGAGTGGATCAAGAAACAATACGCCGAAGGCATGATGGAAAAGCCCGGCATCACGGTGTCGCGCTGGATCGACGGTGTGCTGGAGAACAACGAGGCCATCGACCAGACCAGCAACCTGCGCGGTGTGTTTTTCTGGGGCCACGCGCCCAACTCGCAAACGCGTGGTCTGGAAATGAAGCGGGCCATGGACAAGCTGGACCTGCTGGTGGTGGTCGACCCCTACCCTTCGGCCACGGCCGCCATGGCCGCCATGCCGGGCAAGCCCGAAGACCTCAACCCCAAGCGCGCGGTGTACCTGTTGCCGGCGGCCACGCAGTTCGAGACCAGCGGCTCGTGCACCGCGTCCAACCGTTCGCTGCAATGGCGCGAGAAAGTCATCGAGCCGCTGTGGGAGAGCCGCAGCGACCACATGATCATGTACCAGTTCGCGCAGAAGCTGGGCTTCGACAAGGAGCTCTGCAAGAACTACAAGATGCAGCAGGTCAAGGGCATGGACGAGCCCGTGGTCGAGGACATCCTGCGCGAGATCAACAAGTGTGTGTGGACCATTGGCTACACCGGCCAGAGCCCGGAGCGCCTCAAGGCCCACATGCGCAACATGCACGCGTTTGACGTCAAGACGCTCAAGTGCAAAGGCTCGGTGGTGGACAAGGAAACCGGCTACGACATGAGCGGTGACTACTTTGGTTTGCCCTGGCCTTGCTACGGCACGCCCGAGCTCAAGCACCCGGGCACCGCCAACCTGTACGACACCTCGCGCCACGTGATGGACGGTGGCGGCAACTTCCGCGCCAACTTTGGTGTGGAGCGCGAAGGCGTGAGCCTGCTGGCGGGTGACGGCTCGCACTCCATGGGCGCCGACATCACCACCGGCTACCCTGAGCTGGACCACGTGCTGCTCAAGAAGCTGGGCTGGTGGGACGAACTCACCGACGCCGAAAAGACCGCTGCCGAAGGCAAGAACTGGAAGACCGATCCGTCGGGAGGCCAGATCCGGGTGTTCATGAAGAACCACGGCTGCCACCCGTTTGGTAACGCCAAGGCGCGTGCCGTCGTGTGGAACTTCCCCGACGCCATCCCGCAGCACCGCGAGCCCATCTACGGCACGCGTCCCGACCTGGTGGCCAAGTACCCCAGCCACGACGACCAGAAGAACCGCTGGCGCCTGCCCATCCTCTACAAGTCGCTGCAGACCAAGAACGTGGAGGACAAGCTGCACGAGAAATTCCCGTTCATCATGACCTCGGGCCGCTTGGTCGAGTACGAGGGCGGTGGCGAGGAAACCCGCTCCAACCCCTGGCTGGCCGAGCTGCAGCAGGAGATGTTTGTCGAACTCAACCCGGCAGCCGCTTCTGCGCGTGGCATCCGCAACGGCGAACGGGTGTGGGTCAGCACCCCCACCGGCGCGCGCTTGAATGTGCAGGCGCTGGTGACCGAGCGTGTGGGCCCCGACACCGTGTTCCTGCCCTTCCACTTCTCGGGCCGCTGGCAGGGCCAGGACATGAAGGCTTTCTACCCCGACGGCGCCATGCCCGTGGTGCGCGGTGAAGCCATCAACACCGCCACCACCTACGGTTACGACATCGTGACCATGATGCAAGAAACCAAGACGACGATCTGCAACGTCGAAAAAGCGTAAGGAGACACAGACATGGCTCGAATGAAATTCATCTGTGACGCCGAGCGCTGCATCGAATGCAACGGCTGCGTCACCGCCTGCAAAAACGAACACGAGGTGCCCTGGGGCGTGAACCGCCGCCGTGTGGTCACGCTCAACGACGGTGTGCCTGGTGAAAAGTCCATCTCGGTGGCCTGCATGCACTGCAGCGACGCGCCCTGCATGGCGGTCTGCCCGGTCAACTGCTTCTACCGCACCGACGAAGGTGTGGTGTTGCACGACAAGGACGTGTGCATCGGCTGTGGCTACTGCTCGTACGCCTGCCCGTTCGGTGCGCCGCAGTTCCCGTCGCAGGGCACGTTTGGTGTGCGCGGCAAGATGGACAAGTGCACCTTCTGCGCCGGTGGCCCTGAGGAACACGGCAGCCAGAGCGAGTTCGAAAAATACGGCCGCAACCGCCTGGCCGAAGGCAAGCTGCCGGCCTGCGCCGAGATGTGCTCGACCAAGGCCCTGCTGGCCGGCGACGGCGACGTGGTCGCCGACATCTTCCGCACCCGCGTGATTCAGCGTGGCAAAGGCGCTGAGGTGTGGGGCTGGGGCACGGCCTACGGCAGCAAGCCGGGCGCACAAACCAACGGAGCCAAGTCATGAACACGCGTCACTTTTCGCTGGCGTTTGCCGCCACCGCTGTGCTGGCCTTGACCGGCTGCGGCGAACAACCGCAGGCCATGGGTGGCGTCAAAAGCGACCAGGCCCCGTACACCGGCGTTGGCAAGAGCCAATATGCCCACACTGGCTGGACGGCCGGCGACAAGGGCAGCTGGGAGCAGCAGCTCAAGGCACGCGCCCAATACGGCCAAAACGAATACACCCGCACCGCCAAGTGAAGGAGCGCCGCATGAACCACACAAGCACATGGGTGGGCTGGCTGGCGGCGGGGGTGTTGGGGCTGGCTTCGCTGGGCGCCAGTGCCCAGACCTCGCCCAGCGCCGCGCCCGGCGTGGCGGGCGTTCAAAGCGCCAACATCTTTGAGGTGGCGCCCGACGCCGCCACCGACCCCAACTACGAGAAACAAACCAACGCCGAACGTGCCCAGGTGCAACCGGGCAACAACGCGCCCATGTGGCGTGCCGTGGGGCAGGGCAGCACCGGCGTGACCAACTTCCCGTACGCCGAGTA
Organism: Hydrogenophaga defluvii; assembly: GCF_042665235.1. NCBI lineage: Bacteria > Pseudomonadati > Pseudomonadota > Betaproteobacteria > Burkholderiales > Comamonadaceae > Hydrogenophaga > Hydrogenophaga defluvii. The sequence continues at coordinate 103,408 of NZ_JBHTBZ010000068.1, forward strand.
CGGTACCTTGATCCAGCCCTTTGTGCAGTACCCGGGGTCGCGCCTGACCAACGCGGGCGAGGCCTGGCGCCAGGTGCGCAACCATTGGCTCATTCCCTACGGCGGCTCGTTGCTGCTGATCGTGCTGCTGGCCATTGGCCTGTTCTACTGGCGCAAAGGCACGCTGCAATTGCACGGCGCTGAGACGGGGCGGCAGATCGAGCGGTTCACCGCTTTCGAGCGGGCCGCGCACTGGGCCAACGCGTTTGCTTTTGTGGCCTTGGCGGTCTCGGGCATCGTCATGGCCTTCGGCAAGTTTTTCATCTTGCCCGTCATTGGCACCACGCTGTTCGGTTGGCTGACCTACGCGCTAAAGAACCTGCACAACTTTGTCGGTCCGCTGTTTGCGGTGTCGCTGCTGGTGGTGATCGTCACGTTCGTGAAGGACAACCTGCCGGCCAAGGAAGACATCACCTGGTTGCTCAAAGGCGGCGGGTTGCTGGGCGGGCACGAAGTGCCGTCACACCGCTTCAACGCGGGTGAGAAGGTGCTGTTCTGGGGTGGCGTGTTCCTGTTCGGTCTCATTGTGGTGGGTTCTGGCCTTGTGCTCGACAAGCTGGTGCCTGGCCTGGCCTATTTCCGCAGCGACATGCAGATCGCCCACATGATCCACGCTGCCGCCGCGCTGGTGATGATGGCCATGTTCATGGGCCACATCTACATGGGCACCATCGGCATGAGTGGCGCCTACAAAGCCATGAAGACCGGCTATGTGGACGAGACCTGGGCCAAGGAACACCACGAACTCTGGTACGACGACATCAAGGCCGGCAAGATCCCCGCGCAGCGCAGCGCGCCTTCTGGTGGCGCGTCTGGGCAAGTGGCCAAGGCCTGACACACCTCTTTCGGAGCACACGCATGAAACCGATCCTCTTGATCGCCCTGATGACCGTGGCCCTGAGCGCCCAAGCCAAGCTGCCGGCGCCCCCGCCCATGGACGACGCCGCCAAGGCCAAGGCCGAAGAAGCCAAGGCCAAAGCCGCTCACGCCGCGAAGGTCGATGGCTTCAAGCTTTGCAAGTCCATGGACGCTGCCGTGGCGAACTACGTGAAGACCGCGGGCGCCAAGGCCACCAAGCCGTCTGACAAAGCGCCGGCTTGTGTGGATCCGGGGCCGTTCACGGGCGCCCCTGCCGCCGCACCCGCTGCGGCGCCCGCCAAGAAGTCCTGATACCCTGCGCGCATGAACGCACGCCTGCCCGATTCGGTTGCCGCCCTCACCCCGCGTGACCTGCCCCGCCTGACCCAGGCGCGTGTGCCGCTCACGCGAGCCATCGAGGTGCGCAACGAATTCGGTGACACCCACACCATCTCCATCCCCGCCGAGCGCGACCTCACGGTCTACGTGGACAAACGCGAGTTGGTCACGCTCATGACACTGGGCGGTCACCCTGAGTGGCTGGTGCTGGGCTATTTGCTGAACCAGCGACTCGTGGCGTCGGCCGAAGAGATCGACTCCATCACCGTCGATTGGGACGTGGGCGCGGCCTCGGTCAAAACCCGCCACGGCATCGATCGCATCGAGGAGCGCACCGCCAAACGGGTGGTCACCACCGGTTGTGGGCAAGGCAGCGTGTTTGGCGCACTGATGGACGATGTGGACAAGATCCAGCTGCCCGAGGGGGCGGTGCTGCGCCAGTCGGAGCTGTATGGCGTGGTCGAGACCATTCGCCAGATGCAGAGCACCTACAAGGCGGCGGGTTCGGTGCACGGCTGCGCGCTGTTTCGTGGCGCTGAGCTGTTGAGTTTTGTGGAGGACGTCGGCCGCCACAACGCGGTGGACAGCATCGCCGGCTGGATGGCGCTGCAAGACCCGGTCGATATGGTGGGCGCTGACAAGGTGTTTTACACCACCGGGCGCCTCACCAGCGAAATGGTCATCAAAGCTGCTCAGATGGGTGTGCCGGTGGTGGTCTCGCGCAGCGGCATCACCCAGATGGGGCTCGAGGTGGCGCAGCGTGTGGGCCTGTGTGCCATTGGCCGCGCAACCAACAAGCGTTTCCTGTGTTTCACGCACCCACAGCGCCTGCTGATGGACGCGGTGCCGCCACGGCTGGCTTAAACTCGTCGGCCCACCTGCGAGGCCGCCATGAGCACACGACAAGTCCACCTGATCGACCACCCCCTGGTGCAGCACAAGCTCACGCTGATGCGCCAGAAAGACACCAGCACCAAAAGCTTCCGCCAGCTGGTGCACGAACTCAGCGCCCTGCTGGCCTACGAGGTCACGCGTGACATGCCCATGCAGGAGATCGAAATCGAGACCCCGCTGGAGACCATGAAGTCCCGCGTGATCGATGGCAAAAAGATCGTCCTGGCGTCCATCCTGCGGGCCGGCAACGGTTTCCTGGATGGCATGCTGGAGGTGGTGCCCAACGCGCGCGTGGGCCACATCGGCCTGTACCGCGACCCGAAAACCCTGCAGGCGGTGGAGTATTACTTCAAGATGCCCAGTGGCATGGACGAGCGCGATGTGATTGTGCTCGACCCCATGCTGGCCACCGGCAACTCCGCTGTGGCCGCTGTGGACCGCCTCAAGCAGACCAAGCCGCGCTCCATCCGTTTTGTGTGCCTGGTGACCTGCCCCGAGGGCCTCAAGACTTTCCACGACCACCACCCCGACGTGCCGGTGTACACCCCGGCGGTGGACCGGGGCTTGAACGACCACGGCTACATCGTCCCCGGCCTGGGCGATGCCGGCGACCGGATCTTCGGCACGAAGTAAGCCCACCCCCGTTTCTCGCTCACTGCGTGTAGCTCGATCCCCCCTCAAGGGGGCGCACCCGGTGGACCGGCAGAGCCGGATCCACGGGTGCACCGGGATGACTCCCCCGCGTTCGTCGGGTTGTTCCTTCTGCGGTAAGGTTCGGGCATGACGCATCAACCCCCTTCTTTCTGGCAACTTGGCTGGCGCGCGCTGTGGCGTGATCTGCGGGCGGGTGAACTGCGGCTGCTCATCGTGGCGGTGGCCTTGGCCGTGGGCGCGCTCACAGCCGTGGGGTTTTTTGCCGACCGCCTGCAAGGTGGCTTGCAGCGCGATGCGCGCCAGCTCATTGGCGGTGATGCGGTGGTGCAGAGCGACCACCCGGTGCCACCGCAGTTTCTGACCCAGGCGTCTGCGCTGGGTTTGCGTGCCGTCACGACGCTGAGCTTTCCCACCATGGGCCGGGCCGACGACGCGCAAGGGGGCGCCGCGCGTCTGGTGGCACTCAAATCGGTGGAAGGCGGCTATCCCTTGCGTGGTCGGCTGCGCACCGCCGACGCGCCGGGCCAGCCCGATGTGGCCACCGCTGACATTCCCGTGCCCGGAACGGTCTGGATCGACGCGGCGCTGCTGGATGCGCTCAACCTCCAGATGGGGCAGACCCTGCTGCTGGGCGACAGCGGTTTTCGCATCGCGCGCATTCTGGTGGTCGAGCCCGACCGGGGCGCCGGTTTCATGAGTTTTGCGCCGCGTGTGATGCTCAACACCACCGACCTAGCGGCCACCGGCCTGGTGCAACCCGCCAGCCGCCTGAGCTACCGCTTGGCGGTGGCCGGCGAAGACGCCGCCGTGCGGCGCTACACGGCATGGGCCGAGGCTGAGCTGAAAAAGCCCGATGTGCGCGGCATGCGGCTGGAGTCGCTGGAAGGCGGTCGCCCCGAGATGCAGCGCACGCTGGAGCGGGCCGAAAAATTCCTCAACCTCGTGGCCCTGCTGGCCGCCTTGCTGAGTGCCGTGGCCGTGGCCATTGCCGCGCGCGGTTATGCCGCCCGCCACCTGGACGACTGCGCCATGCTGCGGGTGCTGGGCCTGTCGCAGGGCACCATGGCGCGGGCTTACACCTTCCAGTTCGTCACCGTGGGCCTGGCGGCCAGTGCCATCGGCGTGGCGTTGGGGTTTGCCGTGCACTTCGTGTTCGTGGTCTTGCTGGCCGGGCTCGTGGACGCGGCCTTGCCCGCAGCCAGCGTTTGGCCGGTGTTGTTTGGCCTCGGCATGGGCCTCACGTTGATGTTGGCGTTTGGCTTGCCGCCAGTGCTGCAACTGGCGCAAGTGCCGCCGCTGCGTGTGATCCGCCGCGACGTGGGCCAGCTCAAGCCCGCTTCGCTGGCCGTGTTGGCGCTGGGCGCGGCGGGTTTTGCCGCGCTGCTGCTGGCGGCCAGCCGCGACCTCACGCTGGGACTCATCGCTGTGGGCGGTTTTGCGGTGGCGGTGGCCATTTTTGCCGTGGCCTCTTACGCGGCGGTGCGCCTGCTGCGAGCCAGCGTCAACGAAGCCACCGCGCCGCGCTGGCTGCGCCTGGCCACGCGCCAGCTGGCCGCCCGTCCCGCTTATGCGGTGGTGCAGGTGAGTGCGCTGTCGGTGGGCCTGTTGGCCCTGGTGCTTCTGGTGTTGCTGCGCACCGACCTCATCAGCAGCTGGCAAAAGGCCACGCCGCCCGATGCGCCCAACCGCTTTGTCATCAACATTCAGCCCGAGCAAGCCCAGCCCTTCCAGGCCAGCCTACGCCAAGGTGGCGTGAACCAGTTCGACTGGTACCCCATGATCCGGGGCCGGCTGGTGGCCATCAACGGCAAGGACGTGGTGCCCGAAGACTTCACGACAGACCGCGCCCAGCGCCTGGTGGACCGCGAGTTCAACCTGTCACACAGCGCAGAACGCCCCACGCACAACGAGATTGTGGCCGGGCGCTGGACACCCGACGAAGCCGGCGGTGCCAGCGTGGAAGAAGGGTTGGCCGAGGAACTGGGCCTCAAGCTGGGCGACCGCATCACCTTCGACATGGCCGGCCAGCGCATCGAGTCGCGCATCACCAGCCTGCGCAAGGTCGATTGGGGTTCGCTGCGCGTCAACTTCTTTGTGCTGTACCCGGTGGCACAAATGAGCGACGTGCCACTGACCTACATCAGCGCCTTCCGCGCGCCCGACACACCAGGCTTCGACAACGCGCTGGTGCGCACCTACCCCAACATCACCAACGTGGACATGAGCAGCACCATCGCCCAGGTGCAGCGGGTGTTGGGCCAGGTCATACGCGCGGTGGAGTTTTTGTTCGGCTTCACCCTGGCCGCTGGCTTGGTGGTGCTGTTCGCCGCCGTGACCGCCACCCGCAGCGAACGCGAGCGCGAATTCGCCGTGATGCGCGCTGTGGGCGCCCCCTCCAAGCTGCTGCGGCAGGTGCAACGCGCCGAACTGGTCGGTGTGGGTCTGTTGGCGGGTTTCCTGGCCTCGGTGGTGGCCGTTGTCGTCGGCTGGGCGCTGGCGCGCTACGTGTTTGAATTCGCCTGGACCGCCTCGCCCTGGGTGCCGTTGGGCGGCGCCGTGGCGGGTGCCTTGCTGGCGTTGGCGGCCGGCTGGTGGGGCCTGCGCAGCGTGCTGCGCACCCCGGTGGTGGAGACCCTGCGCAAGGCGCCAACGTGATGAACACCGAGAACCCTTCTTCCAACGTGGCAGCCGCGACCACACCGTTCGAGTGGGTGGGCGGCGAGACGCGTGTGCGTGCCCTGGTGGACCGCTTCTACGACCTCATG